>CAZJDU010000047.1:0-25643 GCA_964544855.1 uncultured Nocardioides sp. | reverse complement strand
CTTCGACGAGCCCACCTCGGCGCTCGACCCGGAGATGATCAAGGAGGTGCTCGACGTGATGATCGAGCTCGCCGAGGGCGGCATGACGATGATCGTGGTCACCCACGAGATGGGCTTCGCCCGTACGGCGGCCAACCGGGTCGCCTTCATGTCCGACGGGGCGATCGTCGAGGAGTCCGACCCCGAGTCGTTCTTCACCAACCCGCAGAGTGATCGGGCCCAGGACTTCCTCGGCAAGATCCTCAAGCACTGAAGGAGAGATGGAGTATGCGCAGGATGAAGATCCGGGCAGCCGCTGCGCTGCCCGCCGCACTGGTCCTCGCGGCCGGCGTACTGGCCGCGTGTGGCGACGCCGGTGAGGACGACACCCCCGAGGTGAGCGCCGAGGAGGACTGCGAGGGCAAGTTCGACGACGGCACGAAGATGGCCGAGCTCGCGGACGCCGGTGAGGTCACCGTCGGCGTCAAGTACGACCAGCCCGGTCTCGGGTTCAAGGACGCCGCCTCCGACGTACCGGAGGGCTTCGACGTCGAGATGGCCAAGCTGCTCGTGGCCGACCTCTGCATCGACCCGGAGTCCGACTCCGTGACGTGGGAGGAGACGATCTCCGACAACCGGGAGCCGTTCCTCCAGGAGGGCCGCGTCGACATGGTGCTGGCGTCGTACTCCATCACCGACGAGCGTCGCGAGCTGGTCGGCCAGACCGGGCCCTACATGATCACCGGCCAGCAGGTGCTGGTGCCGGTCGACTCCGATGTCGAGTCGATCGAGGACCTCGAGGGCGAGGACGTCTGCTCGGCGGCCGGCTCGACCTCGCTGCAGAACGTCGAGGACGCCGGCGCCAACGGCGTGCCCGCCGAGACCTACGGCCAGTGCGCCGAGGACGTCGTCAACGGCACCGTCCCGGCGATGTCGACCGACGGCTCGATCCTGCTCGGCCTCGCCGCGCAGTACGAGGGTGAGCTGAAGGTCGTCGGCGACGAGTTCTCCGAGGAGCGGATCGGCGTCGGCTACCCGCAGGAGGCTCCCGAGATGTGCGAGTGGATCAACGGCGTGCTCACCGACGCCTTCGACGACGGCTCGTGGGAGGAGGCCTTCCAGGCCACCCTCGGCGGCGAGGACGTCGAGACCCCGGAGCCGCCGGAGCTCGACGAGTGCCAGGCCTGACCGACTGAACCAGGCGCGGGGACGGCACTGCCGTCCCCGCGCTGCTGACCACACCCGACCGAGAGGAGGAGCCGAGCCGTGGACGTCGTCTGGGACAACCGCGACCTGATCGCGATCGCCTTCGGCCACACGGTCCTGCTCTTCATCCTGGGTGGGATCGGGTCGATGATCTTCGGCACCCTCCTCGCCGCGATGCGGGTGGGTCCGATCCCGGTGCTGCGGTTGGCCGGAACGCTCTACGTCACGCTGGTGCGCAACACCCCGCTCCTGGTCGTGATCCTCTTCTGGCGGCTGGCCGCGCCGAAGATGGACATCCGGTTCAACTTCGTGGACCTCTCGATCCCCACCGGCGCTGGGGATCTCCGCCTCAACGCGGTCTTCGTCGCGTGCACGATCGGCCTGATCGTCTACACCTCGGCCTTCGTCTGCGAGGCGATCCGGTCCGGCATCAACGCCGTACCGTTGGGCCAGGCAGAGGCCGCGCGGGCGATCGGCCTCCCGTTCGGCGGCGTGATGACCCAGGTCGTGCTGCCGCAGGCGTTCCGCGCCACGGTGCCGCCGCTCGCCAGCGTGCAGATCGCACTGCTGAAGAACACCACCGTGTGCGGTGCCTTCGGCGTCCTCGAGGCGTTCGGCCGGATGCGGCTGATGACCAACGACTTCCCGACGGCCCGCTTCGAGATCTTCGTCGTCTTCGCGTTGGTCTTCGTGGTGCTGGTCGAGATCCTCTCGTTCGCGGCCAACCGACTGGAGCGGAGGTGGCGGGTCGCATGAGCACCGACGTCCTCTTCGACGCCCCCGGTCCCCGGGCGATGGTGCGCCACCGCCTGTACTCGGTGGGCGGCGCCCTCCTTCTCCTGCTCGTCGTCGGCTACATGGTGTGGCGGCTGTACGAGACCAACCAGTTCGACTACGTCAAGTGGGAGCCGTTCTTCAGCCCGATCTACCTCGAGGCGTGGTTCGTCGACGGCGTGCTCGAGACGCTCCAGATGGCCGTCTCCGCCGTCATCCTGGCCGTCATCTTCGGGGTGGTCTTCGGCATCGGGAAGCTCTCGGAGCACGGGCTGGTCAGCTGGCCGTGCTGGGCGGTCATCGAGTTCTGGCGGGCCGTCCCGCTGCTGTTGAGCATGTTCTTCATCTTCGCCGTCTGGGGCATCTCGAGAGGCCCCACCGGCGCGTACTGGTCGGTCGTCATCGCGCTGATGCTCTACAACGGCGCCGTGCTGGCCGAGATCTTCCGGGCCGGCATCAACGCCGTGCCGAAGGGGCAGGTCGAGGCGGCGTACGCCCTCGGCATGCGCAAGACCCAGGTGATGGTGACCATCCAGCTGCCGCAGGCGGTCAAGATCATGCTGCCGGCGCTGATCAGCCAGTGCGTGGTGGCGCTCAAGGACACCAGCCTCGGGTATGTCGTCGCGGCGCCCGGCCTCACGGAGGTCGGCAAGCGGATCTACGGCGACCCCGACTTCCAGCAGAACCACTTCGCCGTAGCGCTGATG
This sequence comes from uncultured Nocardioides sp., assembly GCA_964544855.1. Classification (GTDB taxonomy): domain Bacteria; phylum Actinomycetota; class Actinomycetes; order Propionibacteriales; family Nocardioidaceae; genus Nocardioides. The sequence goes on along the minus strand of CAZJDU010000047.1, from coordinate 22,977 downwards.
CTGGCGGCCACCTACATCGTGCTCAACCTGATCCTCACCTGGATCGCCACCTGGGTGCAGAAGAAGTTCGTCGGCGAGAAGAAGATCGACGTCGCGACGGCGGCGGCCGGTATCGACACCGGCCGCGCCGCCTGAGGTCGCTACCTCTTCGCCGTCACCCAGAGGCGGATGACGCCCTCGATCACGACGGTGCCGTCGTCGCGGACACCACGCACCCGCACCGGCAGGTCGCCGTCAGCCGTGTCCCACTGCTCCTGGTCGGTCTCGGCGATGCAGGTGATGTCGCTGGTCGCCTTGGCGGTGTAGGAGACCTCCATGCCCTTGGGGATCCACCGCTTGTCGCGCGGGATGGTCACCTCGGCGAGCGCGCCCATCGCGGACTCCAGGCCGTTGCAGAGCGCGATCGCGTGCACCGTCTTGAGGTGGTTGTGCACCCCGCGGCGCTTGGGGATCACCAGCTCGGCGTGGTTGGGCCGCAGCTCGGTGAAGCGCGGGCGGATGGTGGCGAAGTACGGCGCCTTCTGGCTGAACGCGAAGGAGAACGCACGCTTGCCGACGGTGGGGCCGATGACCGGCAGCCGGGTGGCGGTGGTCCAGAGGTCGAGGACGGTGCTCATGTCCACGATGCTACTTAGTGGTAACGGTTCGGGCACGACCGGCGCTGAGGGTCGCAGCCGGGTGAGCGATCTGACATGATGCCCTGCAACCGTCCTGGTGCGGGCAGGCGGATGGGGGCCGGCCTGTGCGCACGTCCGTGATTCGAGGTACCGGAGTTCCATGTCACCGCACACCGCCCCTGCCGACAAGGCCCAGCTCATCCTCGCCCGCGCCGAACAGGTCGCTGCACGACTCGAAGCCGAGAGCACTGCGGCGGCCGATCAGCGGCTCGCCGAGGCACGCACCCGGGCGGAGTACATCGTCGCCGAGGCGCATGCCCAGGCCGAGCGCATCGTGAAGGACGCCCGTCAGTCCGCCGAGGAGAGCCGTCGCGCGGCCGCCACCTTCGCCCACGAGGCGCAGTCGACCGCGCGGGAGCTGGAGCAGCTGGCGTCGTCGCTCCGCACCCGCTTCCCCATGCCTTCCGACCGCACCTCACGCTGGGGCCGCTGACCCCGGCGTCAGCAGCTCGACGCGGTTGCCGGCCGCGTCCGCGGTGTGACAGCGCTGGTAGCCGTCGAACGTGTGGCGCTGGCTCCAGTCCACGTCGAACCCCGCGTCCTGGAGTCGCTGTGCGGTGCGCTCCAGGTCGCTGACGCTGTCGAGGACGAGCGCGGGATGGGCCTTGCGCGCCGGGACGAACGGGTCCTCGACGCCGACATGGATCTCCGCGACGACAGTGCCCGCGTCGTCGTACGACCGGAACCAGCAGCCGCCCCGACCGGCGAGCGCCGCCGGCTTGCTCACCTCCGTCAGGCCGAGGCCCTCGCCATAGAACCGGCGGGCGCCCGCCTCCTCTCCGGGCAGGCAGGCGACCTGGACGTGATGGAGCCTCATGCGGTGCCTCCGAGGGTCGCGACGACGAAGACCCGGCGGAACGGCAGCACCACGCCGTGGCCGCGATCGGGGTAGGCCGCCCGGAGGCGGCGCTTGAGCTCGGCCTCGAAGTCCACCCGCAGGTCGTCGGGGAGCGCCTGCAGCGTGGGACGCGCACCGGTGCCCGCGACCCAGGTGAAGACGGGATCGTCGCCGTGGAGCACGTGGAGATAGGTGGTCTCCCACGCGTCGACCGTGCAGCCGGCGGCGGCGAGCGCCTCCAGATAGGTGGCGGCGTCGTGGGCGTCCGGCACGGCGACCCCACGGGTGTGGACGTCGTACGGCGGCTCCGCGGCCAGGTCGCGCCGGATGGTGTGGCTGGGCTCGTCGAAGTTCGCCGGCACCTGGAAGGCGAGCACGCCCCCGGGGCGGAGCCGGGTGAGCAGCTCGGGGAGCAGCCCGAGGTGGCCGGGGACCCACTGCAGGGCGGCGTTGGCGACGAGGACGTCGACCGGCTCCGGCGGGATCGCGTCGCGCAGGTCGCCCACCCGGAAGTCGATCCTGCTGTCGGCGGCCGCTGCGATCATCTCGGCACTGCTGTCGACCCCGGTGATCGCCGCGGCCGGCCAGCGATCGGCGAGGAGGGAGGTGAGCGTGCCCGGGCCACATCCGAGGTCCACGATCAGGTGCGGGTCCTCCCGCGGGATCCGCGCGAGCAGCTCGACGAACGGCCGGCCCCGCTCGTCGGCGTAGGTGAGATAGGACGCCGGGTCCCAACGGTGGGTCATCGCGGACCTCCCAGGAAGTCGAGGACGCGGTTGGCGACGACGTCCGGCCGCTCCAGCTGCAGGAAGTGGCCGGCTCGCTCGATGACCGCGGTCCGGCTGCCCTCGGGCAGGTGGTGGTCGACCCGCTGGGCCCAGCGCACGTCCAGGGCGCCGTCGTCCGCACCCTGGAGGTAGAGCACGGGCACCCGCGGATCGCCGAGCCAGGCGTCGGCGGGACCGGCGTAGGTCGCCGGCAGCCGCCACGGCCGAGCGGCGGCCCGGTAGTAGCCGATCGCGGCCGAGCGGCGTGGCCGGTCCGGCAGCGCGGCCGCGAGATGGCGGAGGTCCTCGGCCGCGTCGTAGCCGGGCGACCAGCGGCGCCAGAGGTGGGCGACCAGGCGGTCGAAGCTCTGCTCGGGCCAGCGGGGCAGCTGGTTGAACAGCGTGTACCAGCTCAGCGTCGCCTGCCGGGGCAGGATGCTCGCCCACCGAGCGAGGTCGTCGCGCCGCGGGTTCATCGCCGGGATCGGCGGCACCGCCATCGTGACCACGCGCCCGAACGGCGAGGCGTCGTACGCCGCGAGGCCGTTGCCGGTGATGGCACCCCAGTCGTGGCCGACCAGGACCGCTCGTCCGTCCCCGCCGAGTCGCGCGTGCAGGTCCAGCGCGTCGCTCATCAGCGCGGGCACGTGGTAGCTGCCGTCGGCAGGGACGCCCGAGGGCGCGTAGCCACGAGTGAACGGTGCGACCACGCGATAGCCCGCCTCCGCGAGCCGCGGCCCGAGGTGGCGCCAGGTGTGTGCCGTGTCGGGGAAGCCGTGCAGCAGCAGAGCGAGCGGACGCGCGGTGTCGGCGATCGGCCCCCAGGTCAGGCTGACGACGTCGAGGGCGTCGAGCTCGGTGGTGATCCGTTCCACGTCGGCCACTCTAGTGACATATCTCTTGATGTCAAGATTCTCGACATTCGGTATTGTTTCCGCATGGACGAGCAGCGCGACGACGTGGACGTGCTCCTCGACGCGTGGGCGCGCGAGCGGGGCGATCTCGATCTCGGCCCGGTCGCGGTGTTCAGCAGGATCTCGCGGCTCGCCCACCACGTCGACCGGGCACGCCGTCAGGCCTTCACCCGGCATCGGATCGAGCCGTGGGAGTTCGACGTGCTCGCCGCGCTCCGCCGCGCCGGGACGCCGTACGAGCTCTCACCGGGCCGGCTGCTGCGCGAGACCCTCGTGACCAGCGGCACCATGACCAACCGCGTCGACCGGCTCGCCGGCCGCGGCCTGGTCGAGCGTCATCCCGACCCCGCCGACCGCCGCGGCGTGCTCGTCCGGCTCACCCCGGAGGGCAAGGAGGCCGTGGACGGCGCCTTCACCGCTCTCCTCGAGGCCGAGCAGGAGCTGCTGGCCGACCTCACCACCGACGACCAGGCCGAGCTCGCCGTCCTCCTGCGGCGGTTGTTGGCGCCGTTCGCGGGATAGTCTCCTACCCGTCCAGCAGCTCGGCAGCCTCCAGCCACTCGAGCTCAGCCGTCTCCTTCTCGGAGCGGACAGTGTCGTACTCCTGGGCCAGCTCGGCCAGCTTCTCCGGCCGGGTCGCGTGCTCGGCCATCGCGTCGGTGAGCTCGCGCTCCCGCTCGGCCAGCCGCTCCAGCTGCTTGTCCAGCCGCGCGACCGTCTTGCGCGCCGCCCGCTCCTCGGCCGAGCCGGCACGTGCGGATCGTGGCTCGGAGCCACTGGATCTCGACGCGCCGACGCGACCTCGTCCCTCGGTCGCGTCGCTTGCTCGATCTTCGCTCGCCCACGGTCCGAGCTCGCTCCTCGCTCGGACCTGCTCGCTCCGCCGCTCGAGGTACTCCTCCACGCCCCGGGGCAGCATCGAGATCTGGCCGTCACCGAGCAGGGCCCAGACCGAGTCGCAGACCCGCTCGAGGAAGTAGCGGTCGTGGGAGACCACGACGAGGGTGCCCGGCCACGCGTCGAGGAAGTCCTCGAGCACGTTGAGGGTCTCGATGTCGAGGTCGTTGGTGGGCTCGTCGAGCAGCAGCACGTTGGGCTCGGAGAGCAGCAGCCGGAGCAGCTGGAAGCGTCGGCGCTCACCACCGGACAGGTCACCGAGCCGCGCGGTGAGCTTGTCGCCGGTGAAGCCGAACCGCTCCAGCATCGCGGTCGCGCTGACGTCGCCGTCGAGGGTGCGGGTCACCCGGCGGATCCCCTCCACGGTGGCGAGCACCCGGGCCTCCGGGTCGACGAACTCCACCTGCTGCGAGAGGTGCTCCAGCGCGATCGTGCGCCCGTGGCGGACCCGGCCCACGTCCGGCTCCACCTCGCCGGCGAGCAGCGAGAGCACCGAGGTCTTGCCGGAGCCGTTGACGCCGACCACACCGACCCGGTCGCCCGGGCCCAGCCGCCACGTCGCGTGGGAGAGCAGCTGCTTCTCGCCGCGGGAGAAGTCGACGTCCTCGACATCGATCACGTCCTTGCCGAGCCGCTGCGTGGCGAAGCGCTCCAGCGCCAGGCGGTCGCGCGGCGGCGGTACGTCGGAGATCAGCTGGTTGGCCGCGTCCACCCGGAACTTCGGCTTCGACGTCCGCGCCGGCGCGCCTCGCCGCAGCCAGGCGAGCTCCTTGCGCACCAGGTTCTGCCGGCGCGCCTCGGACGCGGCGGCCTGGCGCTGTCGCTCGGCCTTCGCCAGCACGAAGGCGGCATACCCGCCCTCGTAGGCGTCGACGACCCCGTCGTGCACCTCCCAGGTCCGCTGGCACACCGCGTCGAGGAACCACCGGTCGTGCGTGACGACCGCCAGCGCCGAGGAGCGTCCCGCGAGATGCTGCGCGAGCCAGGCCACCGCCTCGACGTCGAGGTGGTTGGTCGGCTCGTCCAGGATGATCAGGTCGTGCTCGCCGAGCAGCAGCCCGGCCAGCGCGCAGCGGCGCCGCTCCCCACCGGACAGCCCGGCCACGACCCGGTCGAGATCGAGGTCGGCCAGCAGCTCCGCGACCACCTCCCGCGACCGCGGGTCGGCCGCCCACTCGTGGTCCGCGCGACCGCCGAGCACGACCTCGCGCACCGTGTGGTCCTCGGCGAAGTCGTCGCTCTGCCGCAGGTAGCCGATCAGCAGCCCGCGCTGACGCGAGACCCGACCCCCGTCGACCGGCTCCTCGCCGGCCATCACCCGCAGCAGCGTCGTCTTGCCGTCGCCGTTGCGACCGACGATGCCGATCCGCTCCCCCGCACCGATGCCGAGCGACACCTCGGTCAGCAGCGGGCGGACGCCGTACGCCTTGGAGACGCGCTCGAGGTTGAGCAGGTTGGCCGCCGGGCTAGGCATAGGTGACCTCGTGGGCGCCGAGCACCGGCGCCGGTGCCGCCAGCACCTGGTCGTGACCGCGGTCGGCCATGCCGAGCCGCACCAGCTGGGCGTGCGCCTGGTCCTCGCAGAGCAGCAGCACCGTCGGCCCCGACCCGGACAGCAGCGTGCCGAGCGCCCCGGCCTCGCGGCCGTGGTCGAGGGTGCGCTGCAGGTCCGGCCGCAGGTCCAGCGCCGGGTCCTGCAGGTCGTTGTGGAGCTGGTCGGCGAGCCAGCCGACGTCGCCGACGGCGAGGGCGCGCAGCAGGTCGTCCGGCAGCTCCGGCGCGGGTACGTCGCTGCCGCGGAGCTGGTCGAAGTGACGGTAGACCTCCGGCGTCGACATCCCGTCGCGGTGGGGCACCAGCACCCACCACCACGACCCGTGGTCGTCGACCGGCCGAACCTGCTCGCCATGCCCCAGGCCGGAGGCCGTCCCTCCGATCAGCGCGAACGGCACGTCGCTGCCGAGCCCCGCGGCGAGCCGGAGCAGCTCGTCGTCGGCGGTGCCGAGCGACCAGAGCCGGTCGAGGGCGACCAGCGTCGCCGCGGCGTCGGCTGAGCCGCCGGCCAGTCCGCCCGCGACCGGGATGCCCTTGTGGATCTCGATCCGCGCGGCCCGGTCGTCGAGTCCGTGGTGCGCACACAGCGCACGGGCGGCGCGCAGCGCGATGTTGCTCTCGTCCACCGGCACGGCGTCGAGCTCGACCGTGCCGTCCCCCCGCAGGTGCACCGACCAGTCCGGCTGGTCGGCCACGGTGACGTCGTCGTACATCCCGATCGCCTGGTAGACCGTCGCCAGAGCGTGGTAGCCGCGGACGTCGACCGGGCCCACACCCAGGTGCAGGTTGATCTTGGCGGCCGCTCGGACGGTGACGGATCCCGAAGCTCGCTGCGCTCGCACCTCAACCACCGTGAACTCCTCGCTCCTCACCCATCGGTGCTCCTCTCCAGGGCGACGGCGATCGCCACGAAGTCGTCGATGCCCAGTGACTCGCCGCGCGCCAACGGGTCCACCCCGGCCGCCGCCAACGCGGCAGCGGCCGCCTCCGCGCCGCCGGCCAGCTCGCGCAACGCGCCGCGCAGCGCCTTCCGGCGCTGGGCGAACGCGGCGTCGATCACGGCGAAGACCTGCTCGCGACCGACGGCTGTGGTCGGCGGGTCGCGCCGACTCCAGGCCACCAGCCCCGAGTCGACGTTGGGCGCGGGCCAGAAGACGGTGCGTCCGACCGGCCCCGCACGGCGTACGTCGGCGAACCACGCGGCCTTGGCCGACGGTACGCCGTACACCTTGGATCCGGGCTTCGCCGCGAGCCGGTCGGCGACCTCCGACTGCACCATCACCAGACCGTGCTGCAGGCTCGGCAGCAGGGCCAGCAGGTGGAGCAGCACCGGCACCGACACGTTGTAGGGCAGGTTGGCGACCAGCGCGGTCGGCGCCGGTCCGGGCAGCTCGGTGACCCGGAGCGCGTCGGCCGGGACGACCCGGCAGCGCCCGGCCCGGTCGGGAGCGTAGGTCGCGATCGTGGCCGGCAGCTGCCCGGCCAGCAGCGGGTCGACCTCGATGGCGGTGACCTCGGCACCGGTCTCGAGCAGTGCCAGGGTCAGCGACCCGAGCCCGGGCCCGACCTCGACCACGACGTCGTCACCGGTGACCCCTGCCTCTCGCACGATGCGCCGCACCGTGTTGGGGTCGATGACGAAGTTCTGCCCGCGCTGCTTGGTCGGCCGCAGCCCGAGCCGATCGGCCAGCTCCCGCACCTCCGCCGCCCCGAGCAGTCGCGGGGCGGGCGGAGATGCGGTCATACGACGAGGCTAGTGGCTCTTCGATCGCCGGATCAGAGCAGGCCGAGCTTGGCGGCGCAGGCCGGCCACTGGCCCCAGCCCGAGCGGGCCTGCAGGATCTGCGCCCGCTTGGTCTGCTCGGCCGGGCTGGCCTGGTGCGGCAGGCCTGACCCACCGACACTCGCCCAGGTGGACGCGGTGAACTGGTAGAGGCCGTAGTAGGGGCCGGCCGGGTTGACCGCGGTCGGGTTGCCGCCGGACTCGCACTGGGCGAGGCGGGCCCAGACCCCGGAGAGGTTGACCGGGCCGGACGCCACGGGCTCCGGCTCCTTGGTGCCGACCTCGACGATCCGCGCGACGGCCTTGCGCTGCACGTCGGACTTCACCAGCTCGCGGGAGATCCGCTCGCCGTTGCGCCAGACGACTCGGTAGGTCGCGTCGCGGACGCCCGACCTGCCTTTGCGCACGACGTCGGTCGTGCCCTCCGGCTCGTCGGGGTTCTCCCGCTCGATCGTGGCCACGTCGTAGGACTCACCCTCGACCTGACGACGCTTGACCTCGACGTCGTTGAAGACGACCTTCATGCCGTTCTTCAGCTCGGTCGTGCGCTGCGGGGTCGTGCGGTCGTGCTTGTCCAGCTCGATGCCGAGCTCCTGCAGCGCCTCGCGCACGGTGGTGGCCGGCACCTGGACCTGCTTCGCCTTCTTGCCGGCGAGCACGACGGTCAGCTTCTTGGCGGTGACGACGTCGAGCTCGATGCCGCCACGGTCGATGTCGGCGCTGCGGCTGACCGAGAGGTCGCCGTTCGCGAAGCCGCGACCGATCTGGTCGAGAGCGGCGTCGACGCTGGTCGCGGTGACCCAGTGGGTGGTGGTCGTGCCGTCGACGGTCAGCTCGACCGGGCGACCGTAGCGGACCGCGATCTCGGACCCGTCGCTGATCGAGGAGTCGACCGACGGCTGCACCACGTCGCGGTCGCTGAGCTCGATGCCCTCGGCCTCGAGGACGTCGGCGACCGAGTCGCCGAAGACCCGGATGGTCTGCTCCTCGCCGTCGACCGAGAGGGTGACGGTCTTGCTGAGTCCGGCGTAGCCGTAGGTGACCCCGGCGACCGCGAGCACCACGACGGTGACGGTGGCGACGAGGGCGACGCGACTACGGACCAACCGACCCAGCAGCGTGGCGAACGCGCCCTTGCTGGCGGTGTCGGTGGACAGGACCTGGGTGTGCTCGTTGGCGGGCACCAGCTCTCCGATGTTCGTGCTCTCCGGGCCACGGGCGGTCAGCGACCCCGGCGGGCCGGCAGGCCACACGAATCCGAGTCTTCGGCGGTCCCCCCGGCTCCCGCAGGAGCGGCTCCGATAGCATCGCCATCGGCGCTGCCCGGATCTCCCGATCCCGGCCATCGCCCACGAGGAGAGCAAGCCCGAGGGGCGAAAAGCAAGTCGGCGCGACCCGTTTCGGGACGTCGGGTGAGGTGTTTCACGCCCTCGGCGGCACAGGTGTCACATGCGTCACACCCGGCCTCACAAGGTCTGACCGTTGCTCATCCAGGGCCCTCCGAAGGCCGCGAAGGTGCTCGCCTCGATCGCGGCGCAGAGGTCGGCGAGGTCCTCCCGGCGCTCCTCGGCCATGCGGCGCACCGTCAGCGGGACGAGGTAGGACGCGTTGACCCGGCCGCGGTGGGGAGCGGGCGTGAGGTACGGCGCGTCGGTCTCGACGAGGATCCGGTCCCGTGGCGCGAGCCGCAGCGCGTCCCGTTGCGGCTCGGCGTTCTTGAACGTGATCGTCCCGGCGAAGGACAGGTGGGCACCACGATCGAGGCAGGCGCGCGCGAACTCCCCGTCCCCGGAGAAGCAGTGCATCACCCAGCGGTCGGGCGCCCCCTCGGCGTCGATGACGTCGAGCACCGCGGCGTGGGCGTCGCGGTCGTGGATGACCAGGGTCTTGCCCAGCCGCTTGGCGAGGTCGATGTGCCGGGCGAAGGACTCCACCTGGGCCGCCCGCCCCTCCTCACCGGTGCGGAAGTGGTCGAGCCCGGTCTCGCCGACCGCACGCACCACCGGCTCGGCGGCCAGCGACTCGATCTCGGCCCACGCCTCGTCCAGCTCGCCGGCAGCGGCCAGTCGGGGCGCCTCGTTGGGATGGAGCGCGACACCGGCCACCAGGGCGTCGTACTCACCGGCGGCGGCGACGGCCCACCGCGCGCCCGGCAGATCGCAGCCGATCTGCACGATCCGGGTGACGCCGACCTCGGCGGCCGCGGCGATCGCCTCGGCAGCCGCCCACGGCTCGCCGTCGCGCCCGATGTCCAGGTGGCAGTGGTTGTCGACCACCGGGTGCGGCAGCGGCTCCGGGACCGGCGGTCGGGCCTCCGAGGTCACCCGCGGACCCGGGTGAGGATCGCGTCGGCCAGCGCGTCCGGGGCCTCGGTGGGGATCCAGTGCGAGACGCCCGCCAGCACGACGAGCTCGTACGGCGCGGCGACGTACTCCGCCGTCCGGTCGACCGACCATCGGCCGATCGCCACGTCCTCGTCGCTCCACACCAGCGTGGTCGGCACGGTTACCTCGCCGTCCAGGTCGCCGGGACGGGAGAACGGCAGCGCGCGGTACCACATCAGGCCGCCTCGGAAGGCGCCGTCCTCGAGCACCTCGGTGCGGAACCGGGCGACGTCGTCACGCGACATCCCGGCCCGCCGCAGGAAGGGCCCGAACAGCCCCCGTGAGGCCAGCAGCTCCGGCACGCCCGGCAGCTGGAAGAACGCCATGTACCAGGACTTCAGCCCCTGGGCGGACCTCACCCACGACTCCAGGAACGCCTTCGGGTGCGGCACGGAGACCGCCGTGAGCGAGCGCACGCGGTCCGGTGCCGTGGCCGCCAGCGTCCAGGCCACCGCGGAGCCCCAGTCGTGCCCCACGACGTGGGCGCTCCCTCCGACGCGGTCGACCAGCGCCGCGGCGTCGGCGGCGAGCTCGGTGGCCGTGTAGTCCCGGCGTCGCGGCGGACGTGCCCCCGGGGCGTAGCCACGCTGGTCCATCGCGAGCGTGCGGTAGCCGGCCGCGTTGAGGATCGGCGTGACGTAGCGCCAGGACGTGGCCCGCTCGGGGAAGCCGTGGAGCAGCACCACCGGCTCGCCGTCCGGTGGACCTTCGTCCAGTACGTCGAACTCGAACCCGTCCCGCTCGACGGTGCTGATCTGCTGCTCAGGCATCGACATGCACCACCTGGTAGACCTCTCGTTTCGCGCAGCCCGCCTGGGCCGCGACCGCCGCGATCGCGTCCTTGCGTCGCATCCCTGTCGCCTCCAGCTCCGCCACGGCGGCCCGCAGGCTGTCGGGGTCGGTGGCCACCTCGGCCGCCGGCTCGGCTCCGGCGACCACGATCGTCACCTCGCCGCGCACCCCGGACCGCGCCCATTCCACCAGTTCCACGAGCGGACCGCGACGCACCTCCTCGTGTGTCTTGGTCAGCTCCCGGCACACGGCCGCCGCCCGGTCCCCGCCGAAGGCGGTGGCCATCGCCGCCAGCGTCGCCTCGGTGCGGTGCGGCGCCTCGAAGTAGACCAGCGTGCGGCGCTCCGTGGCGACCTCGGCCAGCCGCCGTGCCCGCTCGCCCGACTTGCGGGGCAGGAAGCCCTCGAAGCAGAACCGGTCGACCGGCAGGCCCGACACCGCGAGCGCCGCGAGCACGGCGCTGGGTCCCGGCACCGTGGTCACCGGCACGCCGGCCTCGACCGCGGCGGCCACCAGCCGGTAGCCGGGGTCGGAGACGCTCGGCATGCCGGCGTCGGTGACGAGCACCACCCGCTCCCCGGCCGCGAGCGCCTCCAGCAGCTGCGGCGTGCGCGCGGACTCGTTGCCCTCGAAGTACGACGTCACGCGACCGCCGATCGCGACACCGAGGTCGGCCGCGAGCCGCCGCAGCCGCCGGGTGTCCTCGGCGGCCACCACGTCGGCGCGCGCGAGCTCCTCGCGGAGCCGGGGCGGCGCGTCACCCGCCTGGCCGATCGGGGTCGCGGCGAGCACCAGCACGCCCGCTGAGTCGGTCACGCTCCGCATCATGGCAGGCATCGGCCCGCGACGTAGAGTTCTCGGTCGTGACCGCCGTCGACGAGGAGTCCAGCACCGGACTGTCGCGCGCGTCCGACGGCCGGCCGGTGCCGTCGGCGTACGAACGGGCGAAGGGAGCGCTGGCCCGCGTCAGCCGCTACGACCGGCTGATCGGCTGGCTCGCGCCGATCGGGCTCACGCTGATCGCGTTCGGGCTGCGGCTCTATCACCTCGACGACCCGCGCCGCTTCGCCTTCGACGAGACCTACTACGCCAAGGACGCCTGGTCGCTGCTGAAGAACGGCTACGTCCGCGACTACGCCGAGGACGCGGACGGCGACACCGACACCGCGATCGACGAGGACATCCTCAGCGGCATCACCGACGGGCTCTGGCAGGACAACCCGTCGATGTCGGTGCACCCCGATGTCGGCAAGTGGATCATCGCCGGCGGCGAGCACCTCTTCGGATTCGACCCCTTCGGGTGGCGGGTGATGGCCGCGGTCGCCGGCGCGCTGATGGTGCTGGTCATGTGCCGGCTGGTGCGGCGGATGACCGGCTCCACCGCGCTGGGGTGCGTCGCCGGGACACTGCTGATGCTCGACGGGCTGCACCTGGTGCTCTCCCGGCTGGCGCTGCTCGACATCTTCTTCGCGCTGTTCCTGTTGTGCGGGGTGGCGTGTGTGGTCGCGGACCGGGACTGGTTCCGCCGACGACTGGCGAAGCGGGTCTCGGTACGCCCGTCGCTCGTCCCTCGCGACGGGCTACTCGACCAGCAGGAACCTCGCTGGGGGCCGGTGCGGGCGACGCTGTTCCGACCCTGGCTGATCGCCGGTGGCGTGATGTTCGGGCTGGCCGTCGGCACCAAGTGGGGCGCTCTCTACCCGCTCGCGGCGTTCGGGCTGCTGGCGTGGCTCTGGAGCGCGGGCGCGCGCCGGTCGTTCGGCGTCCGGTGGGCGATCCCGAAGTCGGCGCTCGCCGACGGACTGATCGCCTTCGTGCAGCTGGTCCTGGTCGCCGGGGTCGTCTACGTCGGGTCCTACGGCGGGTGGCTCGCCCACGCCGACGAGTACGAGGAGCACCTCAGCTCCACGCAGTACCGCCAGTACACCGGCGAGGGCCGCTGCGCGGAGGACGACGACTCCTACGTCGCCACCGGGCTCGACGAGAACAGGCGCTGGCCGACCGCGGACGAGCCGGACGCCACCGGCATCGGTGAGGCGTGGCAGTCGCTGCGCTCGCTCTGGTACTACCACCAGGACGTCTACACCTTCCACACCCACTTCCTGAACTGCTCGACGCACACCTACCAGTCGATGCCGTCGAGCTGGCTGCTGCTCAACCGGCCGGTCGGGGTCGCGGTGACCAACGACATCCGGCCCGGCACCGACGGCTGCGACGCCCCGCAGGGCAGCGACTGCATCCGGCAGGTGCTGCTGCTCGGCAACCCGACGCTGTGGTGGGGCGGCTCCCTGGCGCTGCTGTTCGCGGTGGCGATGTGGCTCGGCGCCCGCGACTGGCGCTACGGCGTCGCCGTGGTCGGCGCGCTGTCGACGTGGCTGCCGTGGCTGCAGTACGACACCCGACCGATCTTCCTCTTCTACGCGATCGGGATCCTGCCGTTCGTGGTGATCGCGCTGACGCTGACGATCGGCACGCTCATCGGCCCCTCCCGGGCGCCATCCCGGCGTCGTACGGTCGGGGTGATCGTGGGAGGCGCGTTCCTGGTGCTGGTCCTGGTCAACTTCGCGTGGTTCTGGCCGATCTGGACCAACGGCCTGCTCACCCACAGCGAGTGGCTTGACCGGATCTGGTTCAGTCGCTGGATCTGAGCGCCACGGGTCTCGGGGCTCAGGCCCGGCGGCCTTCGCCCTCGACGACCGGCGGGTCTAGTGTGATCGGCGGCCGGATCGAAGGGAGACGCCGGTGGCCGAGACCAGCCGCACCCGACGACGACCGCTGCTCCGCCACCCGGCGCAGGTGGTCGTCGCCGCGTTCGCCGGTGCGGTCGTGGTCGGCACGCTGCTGCTGTGGCTGCCGATCGCGAGAGCGGGCGCCGGCGGCGCGAGCTTCGTGGAGGCGCTCTTCACCGCCACCAGCGCGGTCTGCGTCACCGGCCTGGTGGTCGTGGACACGCCGACGTACTGGTCGGGCTTCGGCGAGGCGGTGATCCTCGCGCTCATCCAGGTCGGCGGCTTCGGGATCATGACGCTGGCCTCGCTGCTGGGCCTCTTCGTCTCGCGGCGGCTCGGGCTGAAGTCGCGGCTCACCGCGGCGGCCGAGACCAAGGCCGTCGGCATCGGGGACGTGCGCAGCGTGATCACGGGCGTCTTCCGGGTCACGGTCGCCTTCGAGGCCGTGGTCTGGGCGATCCTCACCCTCCGGTTCGCACTCGCGTACGACGAGCCCTGGGGACGAGCGACGTACGACGGCCTCTTCCACGCGGTCTCGGCCTTCAACAACGCCGGCTTCTCCACGCACACCGACAGCCTCGTGGGCTACGTCACCGACCCCTGGGTGTGCCTGCCGATCGCGATCTCCGTGATCGCCGGGGGGCTGGGCTTCCCCGTCTGGCTGGAGCTGGCACGGCACTACCGCCGCCCTGCGCAGTGGAGCCTCCACACCACGATGACGCTCTCGGTGAGCGGCGCACTGCTGGTGCTCGGCTTCGTGTTCATCACCGCCAACGAGTGGCACAACCCCGGCACGCTGGGCGATCTCAGCACCCCGGGCCGGCTGCTCGCCGGCTTCTTCCAGTCCGCGATGACGCGCACCGCCGGCTTCAACAGCATCGACACCGGCCTGCTCTCCGATGGCACGCTGCTGGGCACCTGCGTGCTGATGTTCATCGGCGGCGGCTCGGCGGGCACGGCCGGCGGGATCAAGGTCACCACGTTCATGCTGCTGTTCTGGGTGATCCTCGCCGAGGTGCGCGGCGAGCGGGACGTGGTCTCGCACGAGCGCCGCATCGACGACCGTGCGATCCGGCAGGCCCTCACGGTGGCGCTGCTCGGCGTGGCGGCGGTGACGATGACGACCCTGGCGCTGCTCGAGATGAGCGACCTCCCGACCTCGCAGGTGCTCTTCGAGGCCACCTCGGCCTTCGGCACCGTCGGGCTGTCGACCGGCATCACCGACGATCTCCCCACGGCCGGCCAGCTGATCCTCACCGGCCTGATGTTCCTCGGCCGGCTGGGGCCGATCACCCTGGTCTCGGCGCTCGCCCTGCGCGAGCGCCGCCAGCTGTACCGCTACCCGGAAGGACGGCCGATCATTGGGTAAGAACCTCACCAACGGTGTCGTCGTGGCCGGACTCGGCCGCTTCGGCAAGTCCCTGGCCCTCGAGCTGGTCCGCAAGGGCGAGGAGGTCCTCGGCGTCGACGCGTCGGCCAAGGTGGTCGAGTCGCTCGCCGGCCGGCTCACCCACGTCGTGGAGGCCGACTCGACCAACGAGGAGTCGATGCGACAGCTCGCGGTCGCGGAGTTCAGCCGTGGCGTCGTCGGCGTCGGCACCGACCTCGAGTCGAGCATCCTCTCCGCCTCGGTGATGCTCAACCTCGGCGTGCGCGACGTCTGGGCGAAGGCGACCAGCGCCTCCCATGCGCGGATCCTGAGCCAGATCGGGGTGCACCACGTGGTGCGGCCCGAGCACGACATGGGCATGCGGGTCGCCCACCTGGTGCGCGGCCGGATGCTCGACTACATCGAGTTCGACGACGACTACGCCTTCGTCAAGACCCGCGCACCACAGCTGCTCGCCGGCCGCACGCTCGGGGAGTCGCTGATCCGCCAGGAGTACGGCGTCACGATCGTCGGCTACAAGCCCGACGGCGGCGAGTTCACCTACGCGACCGCGGAGACCGCGGTGCAGCCCGGTGACACGATCATCGTCTCCGGTCGGGACGCGAAGGTGGAGGCCTTCTGCGAGCTGCCCTGAGAGGGTGATCGTCACAAGAGAAATCGTCGGGTCGGTGCCCGCAACCCGACCGATTCTCTTGTGACGATCGGCGTGCCCGTGCCGTCACAGCCAGCCGCGTTCCTCGGCCACCCGAGCGGCCTGCCGGCTCGTGGAGGCGCCGGTCTTGCCGATCGCCGAGGAGAGGTAGTTGCGGACCGTGCCGGCCGAGAGGTGGACCCGGGCGGCGATCTCGGCGACGCGGAGCCCCTCACCGGCGACCCGGAGCACCTCGCGCTCCCGGTCGGTGAGCGGGTTGGCGCCGTCGGCGAGCGACTCGGCGGCCAGCGCCGGGTCGACCACGCGGAGTCCGCCGTGGATGCGTCGTACGGCGTCGGCCAGCTCGGTGGCGGGCGTGTCCTTGACCAGGAAGCCGCTGGCCCCGGACTCGAGCGCCCGCCGCAGGTAGCCGGGACGTCCGAAGGTGGTCACGATCAGGCTCCGGACCTCGGGCAGCGCGTCGCGCAGCTGCGCGGCAGCGGTGATGCCGTCGCCGCCCGGCATCTCGATGTCGAGGACGCAGACGTCGACCGCTGCGTCCCGCGCGGCGGCCACCACCTCGTCGCCGCGGCCGACCTGGGCGACCACCGCGAGGTCGGGCTCGAGCTCGAGCAGCGCCGCCAGCGCGCCCCGCACGAGCGCCTGGTCGTCGGCGAGCAGCACGCGGATCGGGTCACTCACAGTCGCACCTCCAGCCGGGTGCCACCGTCCGCTGCCGGGTCGAGCGACAGCTCGCCACCGGCGGCGGCCACCCGCTCGCGGATGCCGCGCAGCCCGTTGCCCTCCGCCGCGCCGTCGATGCCGCCGCCGTCGTCGGTGACGGTCAGCCCGTGACCGGTGAGCCTCACCCCGCACCGCTCCGCGCCACTGTGGCGCACCACGTTGGTCACCGCCTCCCGCAGCACCCACGCGAGCACGAGCCGGTGCCGTGGGTCGACCTCGTCAGAGGTCTCCGGCAGGTCGGCCTCGATGCCGGCGGCCGACAGCGCCGCCCGCGCCGCCTCGAGCTCGTCACCCAGCCGGGCGACCCGCAGCCCTGCGACGGTCGCCCGGATCTCGGCGATCGACTCCCGGGTGAGCGACTGGATCTGCTGCAGCTCGTCACGGGTGCGCTCGGGGTCGGCGTCGAGCACCCGCTCGGCGAGCTCGGCCTTCGCCGCCAGCACCGTGAGACTGTGCCCGAGCACGTCGTGGACGTCGCGAGCCACCCGCTCCCGCTCGGCGACCAGCTCGTACTCCCGCTGCATCCGGCGGTAGGTCGCGTCACGGCGCTCCAGGGCGCGCACCAGCCCGGTGACGGCGGCCACCCCGCCGATGATGATCGCGAAGAACTGCGTGCCCTGGTCGGTGACGCCGATCGCCGGAAGCACCACAGGGAGCGCCGCCGCGACGACGGCCACGCCGATCGCCCACCCGATCCGCAGCGTGAACATCGCCAGGGCGACCACGAACGGCAGCGCTCCCAGACCCTCCGGCCCAGCGACCGCACAGATCACCGCGACCAGCAGCGTCATCGGCACCAGGTGCAGCAACGCCCGGGACTCCACCCGCCGCGGGTCGGGGTCGTCGGGCAGCCGGATCAGCCCGTGGAGGTAGATCGCGACGAACGCGGCGAACGCGACCATCGCCGTCGCGATCGCCCAGGCCGGCTGGCCGGACGTCAGCACGGCGGCGACCGGGAACCCCAGGAACACCAGCCAGACCGCGCCCATCAGCCAGCCCCAGCGCTCCCAGGGGTTCGCGGGGAGCGGCTCGAGATCGCTCACTGGCGCCCCCGGCCCCGGCGCACCAGGGCGATCGCCGTCAGCGCGAAGATCCCCGTCCACACCGCCACGTTAAGCGCCGGCACCCACAGCGGGTCGGCGGGCAGCAGGGTGCCCGCGGCGTCGACGGTGGTCCCCTCGTTGACCGGATAGCGGGCGAGGGTCGCGTAGCCGTAGAGCGGGGTGAGCTTCGCGATGGTCAGCAGCGCTCCCGAGAGCGGGAAGAAGAGGTTGCCGAGGAAGGCGAGGATCACCAGGCTGCCGCCGGCCACGCTCACCGACGCCTCGGAGCGGAAGGCGAGGCCCACCGCCAGCCCGAAGAGCGCCCACGTGATCGCACCGACCAGGATGATCAGCGCCGTGACGAGCCAGACCCAGCCGTCCGCCTCCGCCCCCGTCGCCCAGCCGAGCAGGAAGACCAGCAGCACGGGCAGGCTCGCGACCGCGAGCGCGACGGCTGCCTTGGTGGCGACGTACCGGGCATCGGAGAGCGGTGTCAGCCCCAGCTGCCGCCCCCAGCCCTGCATCCGCTCGACCGCGGCCATGCCGCCGATCCCGGTGGTCGCGGTGACGGCACCGTACGCCGCCATGCCGGCCATGATGTAGAACGCGACGTTGCCGTGCAGCATCCGCTCGTCCGCGTAGTCCTGCGCCGCGCCGAAGATCAGGTAGAGGAACCCCGGTAGGCCGATGGTGAAGAAGAGGGTGGCGTGGTCGCGGCGGATCCGCCGCAGCTCCAGGCGCGTGTAGGTGAGGTTCACACGCGCGCTCCTTCCGTGAGGGCGACGAAGGCGTCTTCGAGGTCGGCGTTCTCGACGAGGACGTCGCGGCCGCCGAGCTCGGTCAGCAGGGTGCGGGCGACCAGGTCGGAGTCGGACGTCCGCACGGTCACCCGCCCGGCGTCCAGCCGTACGTCGACGACCTCCGGCAGGTCGCGCAGCCACGCGATCCCGCCGTCGGGCCGGTCGAGCACCGCGCTCACGGTGCGGTCCGCGGCGTGCTGCCGGATGTCCCTGGTGGTCCCGTCGGCGATCACCCGGCCCTCGGAGACGACGACGATCCGGTCGGCGAAGTCGTCGGCCTCGGCGAGGTAGTGCGTCGCGAAGACGACGGTGCGTCCCTCCGCGGCCTCCGCGTGCATCGCCGCCCAGAAGTCGCGACGAGCCTCGACGTCCATGCCTGCGGTGGGCTCGTCCAGCACGAGGAGGTCCGGGTCGGGGAGCAGCGCCAGCGCGAACCGCAGCCGCTGCTGCTCGCCGCCGGAGCACTTGGACACCAGCCGGTCGGCCAGGCTGCTGATCCCGGCGCGGGCGACGACCTCGTCCACCCCCGCGGGCTCCGGGAAGGTCGAGGCGATCAGCTGCACGGTCTCGCGCACCGTGAGGTCCCGCAGCAGGCCGCCGGTCTGCAGCACCGCGGAGATGCGCCCGGCGGTGACCGCGTGCCGCGGTGGCAGTCCGAAGACCTCGATCGTGCCGCTGGTCGGCTCGGTCAGGCCCAGCACCAGGTCGAGCAGCGTGGTCTTGCCGGCACCGTTGGGACCGAGCACGGCCACCACCTCCCCGGTGCCCACGCGGAGGTCGATGCCCGCCACAGCCCGCACCGCGACATCTCCGGGCCGCCGGAAGCTCTTGTGGAGGTCGCTGACCTCGATCGCTGTGGGATCCATGCACCGAGCCTCCCGCACCGGTCGGCCCGCCGCGAGACCGAGCGGTCACCTGGTCCGCATGACAGCTGTCACCACCTACGGATACCCGAGTTGAGGGATGTCCGAGCGCCGGAACCCGCACTAGCGTCGATCGACGGCGAGGTGCGCGGAGAGGGAGGGCGCATGACGAGCAGCACACCACCGGTGATCCTGCTGGCCACCGTCGATGACCAATCGGCGTCGGTGCTCGACGACGAGCTGCGGCGCCGCTACGCCGCCGACTACGAGGTCATCACGTGCGACCGCTACGAGCACGCCCGAGCGGTGCTCGAGGGGCTGCGCCGGTGGGAGCGGTCGGTCGCGATGATCGTGTCCTGCTACAACCCCGCCGACCGCGACGGGCTGGCCTTCCTCCGTCGCGCGCGAGCACAGCACCCGGCGGCGAAACGCATCGTGGTCGCCACCTGGGGCGACTTCGACAGCGGCCCGGCCGTCTTCAAGGCCATCGCCGACGGCCACGCGGAGACGTTGCTGCTCCGCCCGGGCCGGCATCGGGACGAGGAGTTCCACGGCGGCATCACCGACGTGCTGGACGACTGGCACCTGGCCAACGGAGCCGGGTCGGAGGCGGTCCGGCTGATCGGCACGACCGAGGAGCGGACCCATGTGCTCCGCGACCTCTTCACCCGCAACCACATCCCCGTCGGCTACGTCGACGCGGCGACCGAGGCGGGCCGGCAGGCGCTGGTCTCGCTGGGGGTCGGGGAGGACGCGGCCCTCCCGGTGGTGTCGCTGCAGTTCACCTCGCCGCCGACGACGCTGGTCGACCCGAGTGACATCGACATCGCCGATGCGTTCGGGCTGATGACGCCGCCGACCGCCGAGACCCGCTACGACGTCGTGATCGTCGGCGCGGGACCGGCCGGGCTGGCGGCGGCGGTCTACGCGGCCTCGGAGGGACTGCACACCCTGGTCGTCGAGCAGCAGGCCGTCGGCGGCCAGGCCGGCACCAGCTCGCTGATCCGCAACTACCCTGGCTTCTCCCGCGGCGTGAGCGGCGCCCACCTGGCCTACCGCTCGTTCCAGCAGGCATGGACGTTCGGCGCCGAGTTCGTCTTCATGCGGCGCGCCGTCGGTCTGCGGCAGGACGGCGCGGACCGGATCGTCGAGCTCTCCGACGGCGGCACGGTGCGCGGGCGCTCGGTCATCGTCGCGAACGGCGTGGACTACCGGCGGCTCGGCGTACCGGAGCTGGAGGATCTCGTCGGACGCGGCGTCTACTACGGCGCCGCCGTGTCGGAGGCGCCTGCGATGGCCGGCTCTCCCGTGTACGTCGTGGGCGGCGGCAACTCCGCCGGGCAGGCCGCCGTCCATCTCGCCAAGTACGCCGCACACGTGACCCTCCTCGTGCGCAGCGACGGGCTCGCCGCCAGCATGTCGGAGTACCTCATCGAGACCCTCCATGCGACCCGCAACATCTCGATCCGCAACCGGGTGCAGGTGGTCGAGGGCACTGCTGTCGACGGCTGTCTCGAGAGCCTGCGGATCGAGCATCTCGACGAGGGCACGACGACAGAGGAGCCGGCACACGGCCTGTTCGTGCTGATCGGCTCGATGCCGCACACCGACTGGCTCGACGACGCCGTACAGCTGGATCCCGGTGGGTTCGTGCTCACCGGACACGACGTCGACGACGTGCTGTCGAACGGCAGGATGCGGCTGCCGCTCGAGACCAGCGTGCCCGGGGTCTTCGCGATCGGCGACTGCCGGCACGGCTCGGTGAAGCGGGTCGCGACGGCGGTCGGCGACGGCGCCGCCGTGCTGTCGACCCTGCACACCTACCTCGCCGAGCAGCCGGCCCCCGAGCCGCGGTGACCGGCGAGCGGCGCGCCCCGGCCGGCGCGGAGGGTGTCCCCCTCGTCGGCTCGATGCGGGTCGTGCTGGTGCTGGCCGCGGCGCTGGTCCTCCTGGCGGGCCTGCAGCTGTTCGTGTTCCCGACCCAGACCGAGCGGTACTTCGCCTGGACGGTCGCCTCCCCGATGACGGCGACCTTCCTGGGGGCGGCCTACTGGTCGGCGCTCGTCCTGGAGCTGACGGCAGCCACCGCGCGCACCTGGGACGAGGCACGGGTCGCGGTCCCGGCCGTCTTCGTCTTCACCGTGCTCACCCTGATCGTGACCCTCGTCCACCTGGACCTCTTCCACCTCGATGCGTCGCTGGAGCTGCGCACCCGCGCGGTCACGGTCGGCTGGATCACGATCTACGCGCTCGTCCCCGTCGCGATGGTCGTGGCAGCGGCCCGGCAGGCACGAGTGACGGGCGTGATCGAGCGCGCCGGGGAGCTGCCTCGCGCGCTGCGGATCCTGCTCGGCGGGCAGGCCGTCGTCCTGCTCGGGCTGGGCATCGCGCTCCTGGTCGCGCCCACCTGGGCCGACGGCGCCTGGCCGTGGCCGCTGACGCCGCTCACCGCTCGTGCCGTGGGCGCCTGGCTGGTCGGCCTGGGCGTCGCTTCCGGACACGCCCTGCTGGTGGACGCTCCGCGTCCCCTGCGGCCCCTCGCGTTCGCCGGGATCGCCTTCGCGGTGCTGGAGGCGGTCGCGCTCGCACGGTACGGCGAGGAGCTCGCCTGGGACGGCCTCCCGGCTGTGGGGTACGTCGCCGGCCTGGTCGTGATCGGCGGCACCGGGGTGTGGCTGCTGCTCAGCTCCGCGGCGGGTCCGCGCGGTCGTCGAGCCGATGCAGCAGGTGGTCGAGACGCTCCTGGAGAGCGGTGACCTCACCGCGCAGCTCGCGCACGTGCGCGTTGGTGTCCTCCGCCAGCCGGTCCTCGGGCGGCTGGTCCGGCCAGGCGTCGGGGTTGTGCCGCAGCGTCTGCATCGAGTCGACCATCACCGCCATGAAGAGGTTGAGCACGGTGAACGCGCTGACCAGGATGAACGGGACGAAGAACAGCCACGCCCACGGATAGACCTCCATCACCGGCCGGACGATGCCCATCGACCAGCTCTCCAGCGTCATGATCTGGAAGAGGCTGTACATCGACCCGCCGATGCTGCCGAACCACTGCGGGAACTCCTCCCCGAAGAGGGTGGTCGCCATCACCGCGCCGACGTAGAAGACCAGCGCCAGCAGCGCCCCGATCGAGGCGATCCCGGGGAGTGCCGCGACCAGCGCCTCCACGACGTACCGCAATCGCGGCACCGCCGAGACCAACCGGAGGATCCGGAGCACGCGCAGTGCGCGCAGCACCGACAGCGCCCCGGTGGCCGGCATCAGCGCGATCGCCACGACCGCGAAGTCGAAGACGTTCCAGCCCGAGGCGAAGAACGACCAGCCCTTGGCGTAGAGCTTGACCGCGATCTCGACGACGAAGACGGCCAGGCAGGCGTTGTCGACGAGGTGCAGCAGCTCGCCGGCCGTGCCCCGCTCCAGCTGTGGCACGGTCTCCAGGCCGAGCACGGCCGCGTTGGCCAGGATCACCCCGATCACGAACCACTGGACGGGCCGGGACTCCACCCACTCGTCCAGCGCAGCACGATGGTTGCGCACCGGCGGAGTCCGGTGCGGCGTCAGCTCCGCGGTCATCGGTCGAGCAGGTCGGCCATCGTGTCGATGTCGTCGGACTGCTGCTGCTCGATGGCGTCGGCGAGCGCCACGGCGTCGGCGTACCGGCCGTCCTGCTGCTCGGCGCGCGCCAGCTCGCCCGCCTCCTCGTGGTGGTCGGCCAGCACCTCGAGCCAGCGGTCCTCGAACTCGGCATCGCCGAGCCCGGTCAGCTCGTCGACGGTCTCGGAGCCGGTGAGGTGGTCGTCGCCGTGACCGGCGTTGGCATGGTCGACGACGGTCTCGGGGACCTCGACGTCCCAGGCCATCAGCCAGTCGGTCATCTGCTCGACGTCGGCCACCCGGCTCTCGCGAATGTCGTCGGCGAGCCTGCGCGCCCCGCGGCTCAGCGGCCGGTCGTCGGCGAGCACGACCAGCTGCACGGTCTCACCGTGGTGCGGGATCATCGCGGTCGCGAACTCGACGTCGGCGTCGTTGTAGACCTCGCCGTTGGCGGCGGTGTGGACGGCGGGCGGCGGCTCGGCGTCCTCGGACCCGCAGCCCGCCAGCATCATCAGCAGCACCGCACCACCGGCGGTGAGCACACGGAAGTAGTCCATAGCCGTCCCAGTCTCGCCGATCCCGG
>CAZJDU010000046.1:0-25698 GCA_964544855.1 uncultured Nocardioides sp. | reverse complement strand
GTGTCCGAAGTGGACGCCGCTCTCGAGGAGCTGGCGCATGGTCACGACTGCCATGATGGGTTTCTCCTTGGTGGAGGCGATGCCGTCCGCGCGCCCTTCAGCCAGGACGTGCCGACATCGACCCCGATCGGGTTTTCAGTTGCTGCGGCCTCCCGGCGGATGCCGGTCGGTCGCCCTGATGCCCACGCGGGACCCGACCGTCCGTGCTCGTTAGTGCTGAGTCCGGACGGACTGAGGATCCGCGCCCACGGGCGGTCGGGGCCTCCCAGGAGATGGGAACTGCGACCCCGTCGTGGTCGGTGGGCATGCGAATTCCGGCTCGGGCGAGCCGGTCGGATCAGGATACTGGGTCCGACCAGTCACCCGCCAATCTCGGCGCCGCGGCGTCCGGCCGCGCCACGAACCGTCCACAGCCGCTCCCGGCCGTCCCCAGATCCGGCGGCTCGGCGCGACGTCGGATCGAGATCGATGACCCCACCCCGCACGGTGGGCGGATGCGCACGCGAGTCCACCGACGCCTGACCCCTGCGACCGTGACCGCCCTGGCGGTCTCGGCGCTGCTGCTCCTGCTCCCCGTGCCGCCCGTCGGGGCCTCCGAGGACGATCCGGTCGGCCGATGGCCGCTCCGGCCGGACCCGCACGTGGTGGCTCGCTTCGACCCGCCTGACACGGCCTACGGCGCGGGCCATCGCGGGGTCGACCTGGCCGGCCACGCCGGGCAGCGGGTGCATGCGGCGCTCGCCGGGCGGGTCACCTTCGCCGGGTCACTGGCCGGCCGGGGTGTCGTCGTGGTCGACCACGGTGCCACCCGGACCACCTACGAGCCGGTGGCCGCGTCGGTCGCGGTCGGTGACCGGGCACCGCAGGGCGCTCCGATCGGCACGCTGGAGGTGGCGGGCTCGCACTGTGCCCCGGACGCATGCCTGCACTGGGGTTGGCTGCGGGGCACCACCTATCTGGACCCGTTGCGTCTGGTCGGCGCCGGCCCGGTGCGGCTGCTCCCCCTCTGGCGCGACCTGCCGGCGGAGGGAGCCGGCGCCTCGGCCGGCCAGCCACCGTCGCCGTACGCCGGCTGGCTGCCGCTGGCCGGGCGGCTGCGCTGATGTCGTCACGCGCGCGGATGCGCCTGTCGGTAGGCCCTGCGTAGTCGGTCGGTCGTCACGTGGGTGTAGCGCTGGGTGGTGGCCAGCGAGGCGTGGCCCAGCAGCTCCTGCACCGCACGTAGGTCCGCTCCCCCTTCGAGCAGGTGGGTCGCAGCGGTGTGCCGCAGGCCGTGCGGGCCGAGATCGGGGGCACCCGGCACGTCGGCGAGCCGTCGGTGCACCACGCTGCGAACGGCCCGCTGGTCGATGCGCCCGCCCCGTGCGCCGAGGAACAACGCCGCCCCTGAGCCGGCCCGCACGAGCTGCGGCCGGCCGCGGGCCAACCAGGCGTCGAGCGCCGCGCCGGCCGGTACACCGAACGGCACGGTGCGCTCCTTGCGCCCCTTGCCGAAGACCCGCACCACGTTGCGGCCCCGGTCGACATCGTCGACGTCGAGCGCCACCACCTCGCCGACCCGCGCTCCCGTGGCGTAGAGCAGCTCGAGCAGCGCCACGTCCCGCAGCCCGGTCGCGCTGCCGTCGTCGGCGAGCGCGGCTGCCGCCTCGACCAGAGCGCGCGCCTCGTCGACGCGCAGCACGTCGGGAAGGGTGCGGTGCGCCTTGGGTGAGCCGAGCGACGCCCCGACATCCGTGCCCGCGCGCCCGGTGCGTGCCAGCCAGGCAGTGAACACCCGGGCCGCCGTGGCCCGCCGCGCCAGGGTGGCGCGGGAGCGACCCATGCTCTGCTGCTTGGCCAACCAGCTGCGCAGGCATCGGAGGTCGAGGTCGGCGATGTCGGTGATGCCGAGCCGCACGGCGTGGTCGAGCAACCCGGCGAGGTCACCGAGGTAGGCCGTCACCGTCGGAGCCGCCAGGTCCCGTTCGGAGGCGAGATGGCGCTCGTAGTCGCCGAGCACCGCTGCGAAGCCCTCCGGCAGCGCCGAACCGGCTGCCTCCTGCTCGGTCGTGGCCACTCCCCGAGTGTAGGAACGACCGCGCGTCAGCACGTGGAGGCACAGCGAGGACTCACGCCCTCGCTTCGTCGGTCAGGTGCCACCCCACCGCATCCAGCTCGACCAGGCCGTGGTCGCGCAGGCGGTCGAGGATCTTGCGCACCTCGAACACTCCGAGGCCCGCGACTCGCGCGACCGAGTCGCTGGGCGCCGCGCTGTCGACGGGCACGGCGTCGAGCACCTGCTGCTCCTTCACGCGCAGCGCGTCGCGCGGGCGCTCTGGACCGCGGACGTCCTCGACGAGGTGCTCGCCCGGTGCACCGACCAGCTCGAGCACGTCGTGCCCCGAGGTCACCAGGCTGGCGGCCCCGTTGCGGATCCGTTGGTGGACGCCCACCGAGGCAGCACTGGTCACCGGCCCCGGGACGCCCATCACGACCCGGTGCAACCGGTCGGCCCAGTTGACGGTGTTGAGCGCGCCACTGCGCGCGGCGGCCTCCGCCACCACGGTGCCGCGCGTGAGCGCGGCGATCAACCGGTTGCGGGCCAGGAAGCGCACGCGGTGGGGCGCCGCCCCCATCGGTGCCTCGGAGACCACGGCGTGCTCACGGCCGAGGTAGTCGAGCAGGTCACGGTGGGCCGCTGGGTAGGCACGGTCGACGCCACAGGCGAGCACCGCGACGGTCGGCGCTCCGGCGCTGACCGCGCCCCGGTGCGCGGCGTAGTCGATGCCGTAGGCAGCACCCGAGACGACCGCGACACCGGCGTGGCCGACCTCGGCGGCGATGTCGCCCGCGACCCGGTCGCCATAGGCCGTCGCGGACCGGGAGCCGACCACCGCGACCGAGGAGGCAAGCCGATCGAGGCGGAACGGACCCTTGACCCACAACCCGACCGGCGGGCCTCCCCGTTCCTGCAGGGCGCCGGCCGCCGCCAGGTCGGCCAGCTGCACGGGCCACTCGTCGTCACCGGGCACCACGAACCGGATGCCGAGCGCGGCGGCGCGGTCGAGCGTCCGTGCGGCGTCGACTCCGGCCAGTCGTCCCGACGCCGCCGTGAGCAGGTCGTGGTGGTCGGCGTCGTCGCGCAACGCGCGGAGACAGTCGACCCCGCCGATCTCGTGGACCAGTCCGGTGAAGATCGGCTCGCCCGGCTCGGCGATCAGGCTGATCGTGGCACGCGCCCGCCGTTCGCCCTCCGACACCGGGCTGGTCGCCGGCGCGAGGGCCGGGCTGGTCATGCGGTGTGCTCCAACGCCTGCTCGTCCTCGACGTCGTCGCCGCGGATGGAGCGCAGGTCGAGCGGCTCGCCGGCACGCAGTCGCAGGGCGGCGCGCACCTCCGGGAGCCCGGGCGTCACCTCGCGGCCCGTGCGCACGGCCCGCAGGTCGGCGATCGTCCAGGCGAGTCGGAGCACACGCACCGCGCCGCGGGCGCTGAGCCGTCCTTGGTAGGCCTCGGTGTCGACCAGCCGGCGGGCAGCGGGCACCACCGGCCAGTCGCGCTTGAGCCTCGCGCTCGGGATCTGGCTGTTGTATCGCCAGCTGCACCCTGCGAACCTCCGCTGCTGGCGCAGCCGTGCGGCGCTGACCCGCTCACGAATCACCGCCGAGGGCTCGGGCGGTCGGAAGTCGTCGATCTCCGAGGCCTTCGCCGGAGCGACGTGGCGGGTGATGTCGATGCGGTCCGCGATCGGTCCGCTGATCTTGGCCCGGTAGTCGCGCCGCACCCGCTCCAGGCACCGGCAGGCGTTGGCCGTCGGGTCGCTGGCGTAGCCCCCGCACGGGCACGGATTGCACGCCAGGACCAGCATCGTGCGCGCCGGCAACGTGACCGACTCCTCCTGGCGGGCCACCGTGATGTCACCACTCTCGAGCGGCTGTCGGAGCGCCTGGATCACGTCGTTGGTGAAGAGTGGGAACTCGTCGAGGAACAGCACTCCCGTGTGGGAGCGACTGATCTCGCCCGGGCGCACCTGCCCCTGCCCACCGCCGATCAGGCTCGCCTTGCTCGCGTCGTGGTGCGGGGCCGCGAAGGGCGGTCGCGTCACCATGCCCTCGGCCGGGTCGAGCACGCCGGCGAGCGAGTGCACGGCGGTCAGCTCCAACGACTCCTCACGGGTGAGGTCCGGCAGCAGCGTCGGGATCCGCTCCGCGATGCTGGTCTTGCCGGCGCCCTTCGGACCGCTCAGCAGCAGCGGGTGGCCACCCGCCGCGGCGACCTCCGCGGCGTACTTCACGTCGAGCAGCCCGTGCAGGTCGGCGAGGTCGAGCTCGTCGAGGCGCTCCTCCCCGCGCCAGGTCAGCAGCTGGGTGCCCGAGCGGTCGGCCACCGGCGGCGCAGCCGGCACCTCCTCGCCCCGCAGCTCGGCCACCACCTGCGCCAGTGAGCGCACACCGAGGACCGTCATGCCCGGCACCATCGCCGCCTCCCGGGCCTGGGGCTCGGGCACGAACACCCGGTCGATGCCGCGCTCGGCTGCCGCCAGGACCATCGGCAGCACGCCCACCGCGGGCCGGAGCCCACCGGAGAGCGTCAGCTCGCCGACGAAGAGCGTCCCGGCGAGGGACGCAGCCGGCAGTCCGCCGCTCGCGCCGAGCAGCGAGACCGCGATGCTGAGGTCGAAGTGGGTCCCCGACTTCGGCAGGTCGGCGGGTGAGAGCAGGACCGTGATCCGCTTGGTCGCGGGCCAGTCGAGCCGGCTGTTGATGACGGCCATCCGGACCCGGTCGAGCCCCTCGCGCAACGCCGCGTCGGCGCGACCGACCAGGACCGCGTTGACCTGGCCCGGGGAGACGTCGGCCTGGACGTCGATCAGATGGCCGAGCGCACCGTTGAGCGCCACCGTGTGGGTCGTGGCGAACGGCATCAGACCAGCCCCCTCACGTGCTCGACGATGGCCGGCCCGCGACGGGGCCGCAGCACCGCCACCAGGTCGATCCGCATGCCCGGCGGCCGCACGCCGCGGTGCGTGGCCCACCGCTCCCCCAGCCGGCGCAGCCGCTCGAGCTTGGCGTCGGTGATCGCCTCGTGCGGCGTGCCCGCAGCCGTGCTGCTCCGCGTCTTGACCTCGCACACCACCAGCACCGCACCGTCACGGAGCACCAGGTCGATCTCGCCCTCGGGGCAGCGCCAGTTGCGCTCGAGCACCACCAGCCCCCGTTCGACCAGATGGCGCTCGGCCACCTGCTCGCCGTACTCGCCCAGCGCCTGCCGTCGTGCAGCCGTCGCGCCGGTCGTCGCATCCGTCGTCTCTGTCATCGCCGACCTCCTCGATGAGCAGCCTGGCGAGGAGGGCCGACAAGGACGAGTCCGGCAGCGTGTGCTTGTGGACCGTCACGGCGCTCGGAGACGCTGTGGACGACTCCTGGCCCGTGGTGTGACGGGTGGTGCGCCTGAGCGTCCTACTTGGGCGGCTCGAAGTCGGGGGCGGCGAGCTCCTCGACGTTGACGTCCTTGAAGGTCAGCACCTTGACGCTCTTCGCGAAGCGCGCGGGGCGGTACATGTCCCACACCCAGGCGTCGCCGATCGTGACCTCGAAGAAGACCTCACCGGCCTCGGTACGAGCCTTCACGTCGACCGAGTTGCACAGGTAGAAGCGCCGGTCGGTCTCGACGACGTACTTGAAGATCCCGACCACGTCGCGATACTCGCGATAGAGCGTGAGCTCCTGCTCGGTCTCGTACCTCTCCAAGTCCTCGGCACTCATCCGGACCCCTCACGCTGCTCGGCTTCCGGGACACCTCGGCCCCACCCGTCCCGGTCGACTCTAGACGACCGCGCGGCCCGACTCACTCCTCCATTCCGGCCGCACGGCGGACGTTGACGAACCGCATCCGATGGATCGGGGACGGCCCGTGCGCGGTCAGCGCCGCACGGTGCGAGGACGTGATGTATCCCTTGTGCGTCCTGAAGTCGTACGCCGGCCACTGCTGGTCGAGCTCGGTCATGATCCGGTCGCGGGTGACCTTGGCCAGCACCGAGGCCGCCGCCACGCAGGCGGCCACCCGATCGCCCTTCCAGACCGCCAGTCCGGGCGCCCCGAGACCGTCCACCGGGAACCCGTCGGTCAGCACGTAGTCCGGGGAGACGTCCAGCTTCGCGACGGCACGCCGCAGGGCCTCCACGTTGGCGACGTGCATCCCGAGCCGGTCGCACTCGTCGTGCGGCAGCACCACGACCGACCAGGCCAGGGCGCGTCGGACGACCTGCTCGTAGCACCGCTCGCGCGCGGCCGCGGTGAGCAGCTTGGAGTCCGCCAGCCCCGGGACCTGCCCGCGTCGCCCGTCCGGCAGGATCGCGGCGCCGGCCACCAGCGGCCCAGCACACGCGCCGCGGCCCGCCTCGTCCACGCCGGCGATCAGCTCGATGCCGTGGCGGCGCAGGGTGCGCTCGTAGCCGTAGAGGCCGGCGTCACGACGGACCGTGGCACCCTTCGGCAGCGTGGACATACCTCTTGTCTACCCCCGCGGTGCTACGGCGTCGCAGGGGCCTCGCCCGGCACCGCGTCGAAGACGTCAGGGGTGGTGATCCAGTCCCACCGGTCCTGGGGCCACACCAGGGCGAAGACCTTGCCGACCACGAGGTCCACGTCGACCCATGGACTCTGGGTGCACGGATCCTCGTCCTCGGCACACATGTGGGCACGGGAGTCGGCCGAGTGCTCGCGGTTGTCGCCGAGGACGAAGAGCTTCCCCTCCGGGACGGTGAGGGTCCAGTCGCAGGGACGGGTCAGGTCGCCCTCGCGGTCGGTGATGCCCCGGCTCAGCGGCGCGTTGCAGCGCCCCGCACCGTCGGCGAGGTAGTTGCTCTCGTCGACCGGGACCCCGTTGACCGCGAGCCGACCGTCGTCGTCGCAGCAGGTGATCACGTCGCCCCCGGTGCCGATGACGCGCTTCACCAGGTGGCCACCGGTCGGGTAGAGCCCGACGTGCGAGAGCAGCTTGGCGACCCCGGTCGGCCCGGCGGTGTCGGTCGGCCCGAGCCAGCCGCCGGGGTCCTCGAAGACCACCACGTCGCCGTTGGACGGCTCGCCGCCGAACCAGTAGGAGACCTTCTGCACCAGGATCCGGTCGTTCTGGATCAGCCCCGGCTCCATCGACTCCGACGGGATGTAGAAGGCCTGGATGAACAGCGCCTTGATGACGATGGCGAGTGCGAGGGCGACGGCCAGCAGCAGCAGCGTCTCCTGCCAGATGGGCAGGTGCTTCTTGTCGCGGGCGGCCTCGCCGGTGGACCGCGCCTGGTCCTCCGCTCCGGAGTCCTCGGCCATCGGCTGCTCCGGATCGGAGGATTCGGTCGTCACGCGGGCGAGTCTAGGCCGGGCACCGTGGGGTGCCCCACCGGGTCAGCGGTCCCGGCGCTCGCGGATCTTGGCGGCCTTGCCGCGCAGGTTGCGCATGTAGTAGAGCTTGCCGCGGCGCACGTCACCGCGGGTGACGACCTCGATCTGCTCGAAGATCGGCGAGTGCAGCGGGAAGGTCCGCTCGACGCCGACACCGAAGGAGACCTTGCGCACAGTGAAGGTGCGGCCGACGCCGCTGCCCTGCAGCTTGATCACGACACCCTGGAAGACCTGGACGCGGGACCGGTTGCCCTCGACGACCCGCACGTGCACCTTGACGGTGTCGCCCGCACGGAACTCGGGGATGTCATCGCGCTTGCCGGCGTTGCCGATCTCGGTGACGACGGCAGGTGAAACCTTGCTCATAGTTGCTCCTCGCGAGTGCCACAGGTCAGCCGCGGTATCGGGGTCGTGATGGAGGTGCGGCGCGCTGCGGTCGACGGTTCCCCCGTGGCAGAAGCGTCCGCGGCGCGCGACGAACGATCTTCCCACACGGCCGAGCCCCAGAAAAATCCGGAGGATGCGGCCCGCGCCGCTCCACGCCCGCCTGCGAGGATGTCCGCGTGCCCGAGGACCCGCGACTCGACTGGACACCGCACCGGAGCGAGCAGCGCCCCTGGCGGCAGCGGACCGTCCGCGGTCCGCGAGCCGACCGCCAGCTCCGTGAGGTCACCGTCTCGCTGCCGCCGATGATCCGCGACCTGGACTATCCCCTGGACCGGCCGATGGCCGCGATGACGACCGCGAGCGCCGGCGACCTCGGCCATCTCGACCTGGTGCACGGCCGCACCCTCGAGGCGCTCAACCACCTGCAGCTGCGCACCGAGGCCGTGGACTCCTCGAAGATCGAGAATGTCGACGCCAGCCTGGCCGACTACGGCCGGGCCCTGCTCGGGATCGGCGCGAACTCCTCGGCGACGTCGATGGCCTCGGCCACCGCCGCACTGGAGCGGATGATCACCGACGCCGACACCACCCGGTCGATCCGGCTGGACGCAGTCCTGCAGGCGCACGAGGACCTCTTCCGCCATCACCCGGACGAGCAGCACCGCGCCGGGAAGCTGCGCACGACACAGAACTGGATCGGCGGCAGCGACTACGCGCCGAACGGCGCGCTCCACGTGCCGCCGCCGCCGGAGACGGTCATCGACTACCTGGACGACCTGGTCGGATTCGCCAACAGGGGGGACATGCCGGCGCTGGTCCAGGCGGCGATCGTCCATGCGCAGTTCGAGTCGATCCACCCCTTCATCGACGGCAACGGGCGCATCGGCCGCACCCTGATCCACGCCGTGCTGCGACGCCGCCGGGCGACCCGCCACCTCACGGTGCCGATCGCGTCGGCGCTGGTCGCCGACCGCGACCGGTACTTCGGCGCGCTCGAGGACTACCGCCGCGGCTACGCCCGCACGATCATCGCGATGCTCGCCGGCTCTGCCAGCATCGCCACCGCAGAGTCGTGGCGCACCGCCGACGACGTCCCGGCGATCCGGGGCCGCTGGCACGACGCCGTGGGCGGCTCACGGCCCGGCACGGCGCTCCACCGGCTGCTCGACCTGCTCACCGAGGAGCCGATCGTCAACGTGGCCCTGGTGACGCGGCGCATCGAGGTGTCCGAGTCCACCGCACAGACCACGATCGACGCGCTGGTCGACGCCGGCGTCCTCACCAAGGCGCCACGCTCACGCAAGGCGCCGGTGTGGCTGGCGCCGGCGATCCTCGACGAGGTCCGCGACCTCAGCCTCCGGATCCAGGCGTCGAGCCGCCGGCTGCGCGACGCGTCGGCCTGACCCGGCCCGGCAAGACACTGGCCCGCCCCGGCAGTGCCGGGACGGGCCAGTGTCGTGAGACTCAGGCGTGGATCAGTCGATCGCGTAGCCCTCGCCGTGCAGCACCTGGTCGATGCCGGCGACCTCGTCCTCCTCCTTGGCGCGGAAGCCGATGGTCTTGTCGATGACCATGCCAGCGACGAACGCCACAGCGAACGCCCAGGCGATCACGATGACCGACGAGGCGAACTGCGCCCAGAGCTGGTCGAAACCGCCGCCGTAGAAGAGGCCGGTCTCGGGGTACTTCGCCACGAAGCCCAGCGCGATGCAGCCGAGGAACCCCGCGACGAGGTGGATGCCCACCACGTCGAGGGTGTCGTCGAAGCCGAGCTTGAACTTCATCTCGATGGCGAAGGCGCAGACCACACCCGCGATGGCGCCCAGCACGATCGCGACCCACGGGTCGATGTGCGCGCAAGCCGGCGTGATCACGACCAGACCGGCGACGATGCCCGAAGCGGCGCCGACGGCGGTGGCCTTGCCCTCCTTGAAGTGCTCGACGACCAGCCAGCCGAGCATCGCGGCCGCGGGGGCGATCAGGGTGTTGAGGAAGATGAGGCTCGTCTGCCCCTCGGTCTCACCGTAGACGCCGGTGTTGAAGCCGAACCACCCGAACCACAGGATCGCAGCGCCGAGCAGAACGAGAGGCACGTTGTGCGGCTGGGTCTCCTCCTTGGAGAAGCCGAGCTTGCGGCGACCGAGCACGAGCGCGAGAGCGAGCGCCGCGGCACCCGAGGCTTGGTGCACGATCGTGCCGCCCGCCCAGTCGAGCGCACCGGTGCCACCGAGAATCCCGTCGCCGTTGAGGATCCAGCCGGCCCACACCCAGGCCTGGCCGGGGAAGTACACCAGCGTCGCCCAGATCCCCGCGAAGAGCAGCCAGGGGAAGAACCGTGCGCGGTCGGCGATCGCACCGGAGATCAGCGCCACCGTGATGATCGCGAACGACCCGCCGAAGGCGATCACGCCCAGCGTGCTGTCCTCAGCCTGCACCGCCTCGGTCAGCCCGAAGTCCTGGAACGGGTTGCCGAAGAACTGGGTGATCGCGCCGTCGCCGAGCGCTCCGATGCCGGTCGCGCCGTAGAGCACCCACAGCAGGGTGACGATGCCCATCGACCCGAAGACGAGCATCATCATCGAGACCACCGACTTGGACTTCACCAAGCCGCCGTAGAAGAAGGCCAGACCCGGCGTCATGAAGATCACCAGGGCCGTGCACAGCAACAGCCATGCAAGATCGGTAGACATACGTACCTCTTAATCTCGGGATTCCAGTCGTGGTCGCCGCCTTGCGACTCACGTTTCGCTGCATCCTGGCGAGGCGGAGTTTCGTGCGATCCTCGGGTTTGTTTCGTACCCGTTACAGGTTCGCCGACAGTGTTACGGAGAGATCGCGGCCGCCCTCAGACCTCACGGTGTCGGCGCAGCGCCACGGCGCCCGGCGGCGCCGGCAGGTCACGCCGCAACCGGAATCCGGCCTTCTTGTAGAAGCGGTGGTTGCGCACGCTGCGCTCCCCCGTCACCAGCCCGTACGACGTCGCCTCAGGCGGCGCGGCCGCGAGGATGAAGTCGAGCAGCCGGCGACCGATCCCGCTGCCCTGCAGGTCCGGCACCACCATCAGCCGGCCGATGTCCCAGACGTCGCCCTCGACGCGACCGCGGACCGCTGCGACCAGCCGGCCGTCGCGCCGCACGACGTAGGTGTCCCACCGCTCGATCTCGGCACGGACCTCGTCGAGGGTCTCGTGCAGGGCGGGGATGTCGAACCGCTCGTTGGCCATCGCCTCCTGCAGCCAGCAGGCCCGCTGCAGCGTGTAGATCTCGGCGGCGTCGGCCGGCACCGCTCGCTCGATCGGCGCACCGTCGTCGAGCACGTGCGGCGGTCGCAGGTCGGGCCGGCGCTCCGCGGTGCGTCGTACGGACTGCTCGTGGCGCCACGCCTCGATCGCCGCGTGGTCGCCGGAACGGAGCACCTCGGGCACGTCGTGACCGCGCCACGACGCCGGCTTGGTGTAGCCGGGGTACTCCAGCAGGCCGCCCTCGTGGGACTCCTCGGTGAGCGACCCCGCGTTGCCCATGAACCCCGGCAACAGGCGGACGACGGCCTCGGTCATCGCCAGCGCGGCGACCTCACCGCCGTTGAGCACGTAGTCGCCGAGCGAGACCTCGACCAGCTCGGCGCGCTCGGCCGCATGGTCGAGCACCCGCTGGTCGATCCCCTCGTAGCGACCGCAGCAGAAGACCAGCCGCTTCCTCGTCGCCAGCTCGCGGGCGATCGCCTGGGTGAACGGCCGCCCGGCCGGCGTCGGCACCACGATCGTCGCACCGTCGACGCCGAGCTCGTCGAACGCCTCCCCCCACGGCTCCGGCGTCATCACCATGCCGGCGCCGCCGCCGTACGGCGTGTCGTCGACGGTGCGGTGCCGGTCGTGGGTCCAGTGCCGCAGGTCGTGGACGTGCCGCTCGATGAGGCCCGACTCCGCCGCCCGGCCCGGCAGCGAGAGACCCAGCGGTGCGAAGTAGTCGGGGAAGATCGTGAGGTAGTCGATCCTCATCGGCTCTCCCCGTCGTCCTCGGGCAGCGGCCGCACCAGGCCGGGGCGGTCGGCGATCACCACGCGGCCGCGCTCGAGGTCGACCTCCGGCACCAGCGCCGCCACGAACGGCACCAGCGCCTCGCCGTCGGCGGTGCGGATCCGCAGCAGGTCCTGAGCGCCGTGCAGCACCCCGGCGAGCTCGCCGAGGTGGGTGCCGTCGACGTCGTACGCCGTCAGGCCGACCAGCTGGTGGTCGTAGAACTCCTCGGGATCCTCGGGTCGCTCGTCGGCCGGCACCTCGACCCGGAGCAGCACCCCGCGCGCGGTCTCGGCGGCGCTGCGGTCGCCGAGCTCGGCGAAGGTCACCAGCAGCCGCCCCTGGTGCCATCGGATCCGCTCCACGGTGAGCGCGCTGTGCGGAAGCTCCCGCCCCCGCGGCGGCTGCGCCAGCAGTCGCTCCCCGGGGACGAACCGGCGCTCCGGCTCGTCGGTGCGCACCTCGATGGTCACCTCGCCGCGGATGCCGTGCGGCTTGCCGATCCGACCGACCACGACCTCGAGCCTGTCCACAGGTCCCCCTCTCTCGCCCCGATGAAAACCAGCGACGGGCGCCGCCAAGGATGGCGGCGCCCGTCGTCAGGTGGGTGCGCCGATCAGCCGGCGACCCGGTCGACGTCGACGAAGTCGATCCGGGCGTTGCCGTTGCCGGCCAGCGCGGAGATCACCGTGCGGAACGCGGTGGCCGTCCGGCCACCGCGACCGATCACCTTGCCGAGGTCGTCGGGATGCACCCGCACCTCGAGCACCGAGCCGCGGCGCAGCTGCTTGTCGCGCACCGTGACGTCGTCGGGATGGTCGACGATGCCGCGGACCAGGTGCTCCAGCGCGTCGGCGAGCACGGTCAGCCCTCTTGCTTGTCGGCGTCGACGGCGGTCGGGTCGCTGTCGGGCTTCTCGGCCGCCTCGGCCTCCTCGGCCGCGGCCTCGGCACCCGCCGGGGTCTCGTCGCCCGGGGTGCGCTCCTGCGCCTCCTCGACCGGCGTCTTCTCGGCAGGCTTCTTCTTCGCGGTGACGGCCTCGACCGCCGGCTCGCTGCCGGCCTCCTTGAGGGCCTCGTTGAAGATCTCGAGCTTGTCGCGCTTGGGCTCCTTGACCTTCAGCGTGCCCTCGGTGCCCTCGATGCCCTTGAACCTCTGCCAGTCGCCGGTGATCTCGAGGATGCGCTCCACGGCCACGGACGGCTGCGCGCCGACACCGAGCCAGTACTGCGCGCGCTCGGACTCGACCTCGATGAACGAGGGCTCCTCCTTCGGGCGGTAGAGCCCGATCTCCTCGATCACCTTGCCGTCACGCTTCTTGCGCGAGTCGACGACGACGATGCGGTACTGCGGCACCCGGACCTTGCCCAGGCGCTTGAGACGAATCTTGACGGCCACGTCTGTGGTGTCTCCTTGAAACTCGTGGTGGGGTGAGGCGTCGCGCCGGAGTGGGGACCCGGGTCGACCGCCTCGATGGGCGCTGCACCGACGCGGTTGAGAGGGTCCGGTCGCCGCAGAACTCAGCCAGTCAGTCTGCCAGATCACCGCTCGCCCCGGAAATCGGGCCGCGTCGGGCATGGACGAGGTGTCCCCGGGCAAGACTGTCACCCATGAGCGACGTCCCTCCGCCTCCGTCGTGGCCCTACAGCCGCGTTCCGGCCTCGTCACCGTTCGACTCTCCCCCAGCCTCCTCGCCGTACGGCCAGGCACCGCCGTCGTCGGCCCACGACACCGGCCCGCGCCGCCCCCGGCCCGGCCGGTCCGGCATCTGGCTCGGGGCCGTGATGATGCTCCTCGGGGTCGCCGTGCTCGTGGGCGGGATCCTGCTGGTGTGGCAGCCGTTCATCTCCTCGGACGCCGTGATCGCGGCCGACGGCGGCCAGCACACCGTCGAGCTGCCGGCCGGCGAGGAGCGCGGGCTCTTCCTGCGCTCGAGCGGCCCCGCGACATGCACCGCGGTCGACGGCGACGGCCAGCCGGTCGCCTTCCGCAGCCTCCGCGGAGCCTCCTACACGGTGAACGACTGGGAGGGCACCGACCGCTTCGACACCGGCAGCGGTGAGCTGACCTTCACCTGCGAGTCCCCGGTCGAGGGCGCCGAGGTCCGCATCGGGCCGATGCCGGGCATCGGCGGCATGATCGGCGGGACGTTCGCCGCCATCGGCGGAGCGCTGCTGCTGGGGATCGGCGGGCTGGCGTTGCTGGTCGTCACCGTCCTACGCCGCCGATCCCGCTGAGCTCGGCGAGGCTCAGCGGACCACGCGGCCCCGCAGCACGACGTACGACGGCTCGGCGAGCACGGAGAGGTCCTCGACCGGGTCGCGCGGGTACACCACGAAGTCGGCCGGGTCCCCCTCGCCGAGGCCGGCGTTGAACCCCAGCCACGCCCGCCCTCGCCACGACGCCGACCCGAGGACGTACTCCGCCGGCAGCCCCATGTCCACCATCGCCCGGATCTCCTCGTGGAGGCAGCCGTGGCGGGCCGAACCACCGCCGTCGCTGCCGACGTAGAGGTCGATGCCCGCCTCGTAGGCCGCCATCAGCACCTCCCGGCGGGTCCGGTGCAGCTGCTCCATGGTCGCGGCATACGCGGGGAACTTCGACTGCGCCGCGGCGATGTACTCGGGGAACCTGTCGGTCTGCTGGACCGTCGGGACCAACGCGACGCCGCGCCCGGCCATCTGTGCCAGGTGCTGCTCCTGGAGACCGGTCCCGTGCTCGATGCAGTCGATGCCGGCGTCCAGGAGCGGCGACAGCGACGCTGTCGAGAAGCAGTGGGCGGTCACCTTGGCGCCCTGCGCATGCGCGGTCGCGATCGCCCCCGCGACGGCGTCGTCGGGGAAGGACGGCGTCAGGTCCCCCTCCTCGCGGGAGATCCAGTCGCCGACGAGCTTCACCCACCCGTCGCCCGCCGCCGCCTCCTGGGCGACGTACGCCGACAGCTCCGCCGGCTCGACCTCGTGCGCGTAGTTGCGGATGTAGCGCTTGGTGCGGGCGATGTGGCGGCCGCAGCGCACCAGGCGTGGCAGGTCCGCCCGCTGCTGGGTCCACCGGGTGTCGGCCGGCGAGCCGCAGTCACGCGTCAGCAGCACCCCGGTGTCGCGGTCGGCGATCGCCTGGCGCTCGGTCTCGGCATCGTCCACGGCGCCCCCGTCGTCCATGCCGAGATGGTTGTGCGCATCCACCAGGCCGGGGACGATCCAGCCCTCGGCCTCGGTCTCAGCGCCCGCCGGGGCCTCGTAGGTGACGCGACCGTCGACCACGTAGAGGTCGCGGGCCTCGCCGTCGGGAAGGACCGGTCCGGAGAATCGCAGCGCCGTCATGCCCGGGACGCTACCGCGCGGCGGTGGGCGCCGGGTTGGTCAGAGCCGGTCCAGCAGCCAGGTCGGTGACAGCGTCGTGGCTCCGACACCGTGCACCCGCGCGTCGAGCGCCCGGTCCGCGGTGACCACCACGACCCGGTCGGCGCGCCCCGCCGCGCGGCGCGCCTGCGCCAGGATCGCACTGTCGCCGTCCCGCGGCGCGTGCACGGTGGTCACGTGCGCGTCGCGGCCGGCACGAACCCCTCCCTTGGCCTGCCCCTCGAGCACGAGCACGATGTCGTCGTACTCGATGTCGGCGACGAGCAGCTCCTCGTGCAGGCGTCGGGCGGCGCCGGCGCGGTCCTTCCACCAGCCGTCCGGCCGTGCGCCCACGACGTTGGCGGCGTCCACCACGAGAACCGAGGTCACGAGATCACGGTACGTCGCACCCGGTCCACCCGGTCCACCCGGTCCACCCGGTCCACACGGTCACCGGACCCGGAACCGGGGCCCACACCGCTTCACCTTGTCGTTGGCCTCGTCGCCCTTGACCACCACCTGGAACCGGAACCACCCGCGCCGGTGGAGCCGGATCCTGGCGCCGGGCCTGATCAGCCCGTAGGTTCCGTTGTCGTCGAGCGACCACCGCTGCTCGCGCGCGAGCTTGGCCTCACCGGCAGCGCAGGACGCCGCGGCCGCCGAGGCGAAGGGACCCCAGGTCCGGGTGATCACCTCCCGCTTCCCGGATCCGTAGCCGCCCTGGTAGCGGAAGCTCGCCGGCCGGATCTTCGCGCCCCGTCGGAACACCGTCCCGGCGACCGGTCTCATCCGATCCTTCTGGATCTCCGGCTGGGCCCGGTCCATCCGCACGGGGCCGCTGCACACCGACCGCTCGACGTTCCGGGCATCGCCGGCGACACTCACCTGCCACCGGTAGTAGCGCTTGCCGACCTTCGGTGCCCACGAGCCACCGGGCTTCGGCAGCCGGTACCTCCCGTCGCCGTCGAGGGTCCAGGTCGTGGAGCGGGCGACGGGGCTGCTGGTGCAGCCCATCGACGCCCAGCCGGGTCCCCGCAGCCGGACGGTGACCTTGCGCTCGGCACTCCCCAGGGAGCCCTCGTAGGACATGGCCGCCGGCAGCCGATCGGGGATCTGGGCGGACGAGGTCGTCAGCCGGAGC
Organism: uncultured Nocardioides sp.; assembly: GCA_964544855.1. Classification (GTDB taxonomy): domain Bacteria; phylum Actinomycetota; class Actinomycetes; order Propionibacteriales; family Nocardioidaceae; genus Nocardioides. The sequence goes on along the minus strand of CAZJDU010000046.1, from coordinate 9,435 downwards.
GTCGGGACGGCCTTCGTCGAGATCGTGATCGTCCGTGCCATCGCGTAGTGCTTGCCCGCGAGCGCGAGGCGGGTGGAGGCGACCCGGTTCGGCTTCTTGCGGTACACGCGGTACTCCTCCAGCCTCGGCGCCCGCACGCGGATCGCCTTGCTGCCCGCCGGCATGCTGAACGACCACTTCGCCACACCCCGGCTGTTGGTGAAGGCGTCGCTGGTCGAGCCGTCCGGCTTGCGGAGCACCAGCCGGCGGCTTCCGGCGGGCCGGTCGGCCCGCGACCGCAGCCGCGCGGTGATCGTCACCGGATCACCGACCGCCGCGTCGGAGGCGGAGAGACGGAGCCGGTAGGGGCCACGCTGATGCCTGGCCTCGGTGATGATCGACCGAGCTCGCTCCCGCAGCGCCTTCCTGCGCGCAGCGCCGAAGCCGTAGCGACGGCTCGCCTCCCGCAGCCGTCGGTCGTTGGCCTCTCCGCCCACCCGCCAGCGCTTCCTGGGCTGGCACAGCACGTGCGTGATGGCCAGATCCACGGCAGCGGCCGCGCGGTTGTCGGCGCCGGGCTCGCCGTACTTGGAGAGGATGTACGCCGCGGTGTTGCCGCGGCGCTTGCCCCACGCACAGTGGTGCGCGCGGGGGGCCGAGGTCTGCGAGCGCCGGGTCGCGCCATATCCCCCTGGCCGCGGCGAGGCCATCGGGTCGGTGCGGTAGAACCGCACCGACCGGCCGGCGAGCGTGCCGATCAGTCCGCACCAGGCCTGGCCGCAGGTCCGGTTGAGCGCATATCCGGACACCGCGCACTTGCCGAGCCAGCGCACTCCCGAGCTGCATCCCGTGCGGTCGACACGCGCGACAGCGTTGTCGAGCCCGGGATCGTCGCCGGACCGTGCATCGGCGGCGCGCGGACTCGGCGGACCGGGGTCGGCAGAGGCGGCGGTCGCCGTTGCGGCCGGCACCGAGACCATCACGACCGTGAGCAGCCCTGTCACCAGGCGTCGGGTCCGCATCATGTCCCTCTCTCCGTGCTGTCGGTGTGCTGGGCGGGCTCAGGCCAGCCCGTCGTTGATGCCGCTCCCGGACCCACCGCTGTCCCCACCCGAGTCCGCGGGCCCCGTCGGCTCGGTCGTGGCCGGTGAGCCGGCACCGCCCGAGCCGGTGTCGCCACTGCTGGTATCGCCACTGCCGGCGCCCTCCGTCGCGGTGTCGCCGGCGCCCTCGTCCTCCTGTGGTGGCGGTGGTCTTCTGACCGACACCTGTCCCTTCAACGGCCGTTCGGTCTCGCGCCCGCCGGCGACGACCTTCAGGCGCCAGCGGTAGGTGCCCGGGTCGATCTCGGCGACTCGCAACGAGGCACGTCCGCTGCCCGCGACGTCGAACCGCTCCGTCACAGCCCGCTTCAGCAAGGGCTTGCCACCAGGCCCCAACGGGATCAGCCGGACCTCCACGGCGACCTCACGCAAGGTGTCGACGCGCAGCGCGGCCCAGCCGCGGCCGGAGACGGCGCGCACCACTCGCACGGTCGGTCCGGGTCGCGGCGAGACCGTCGTGCCGGGCGACACAGGAGCGCTCGTGGCCGGTGACGATGGTGCCGAGGTCGATGTCAGTGGCGGCTCGGTGGCCTCCGCAGCGGGTTCGGCCTCCGCATCGCCTGTGGCCACCAGGTAGCCGACGACCCCGGCACACAGCAGCACCAGCACCGCGACCACGCCGAGCACCTGACGGCGTGGCAGGGTGCGTCCGGCCGTCGTCAGCCACGCGGCCGGCGCCGCGCCGACCAGCCTGAGCGCGCCGGCCTCGCGACCGGCCGCCGCTTCCGGCTCCTCGGTCCGCTCGGGCCCGGCCGCCGTCGGCTCGTCATGGTCCGGCTCGTCGTTGTCCGGCTCGTCGTTGTCCGGCTCGTCGTTCTCCGGCTCGGCTGCCTCGGGCTCCGGCACCGGCTCCCCGGCGGGCTCGGGCTCCGGCTCGGCGGGCTCCGGCTCGGCGGGCTCCGGCTCGGGTGCCTCGGCCTCAGGCCCATCGATCGGACCCGACGCCGCCGCGGGATCCTCGGCCTCCGGCTCGTCCGGCTCATCCGTCTCCGTCGACACGATGGACAGCGGGAAGATCAAGCCCTGGGGCAGCACCGGCTCCGGAGCGTCCACCCACTCGGGAACCGCCTCATCGGTCCCCTCCGCCTCGTCCGACGGCGTCTCGTGGCCGGCGTCGTCGTCCCCCGTCGTCTCCTCCTCGACGGTGCCGTCCGGGTGCACGACGAGGATCTGCACGTCGTCCGGGCTCTCGGCCAGTGCCGTGACCGGTCGAGCCAGCCATCGGGCGATCCCCGTCAGGTGGTTGACGAGGTGCTGCCGGGCCTCCTCGAGCGTGGCGTCGGCGCTGAGCTGGTGGACGGTTCCGTTGAAGTCGACCTCGCCCGAGCCGTCCTCGCGGATCGTGGCGCGGATGTGCGGCCAGGCCGGGGCATCCCCGGTGGGGTTGTTCATCGGTCGCTTCGCCTCCCGCGGCGCGACGGGGCTCCGTGGGACGGACTGCGGCTTGATCCAGTGTGCACTGTTCGAGAGATCCTGTGGTCGGCTGACGTCGTCCCCCCAGGACGCTGCGACCGCCGCGAGGACCGGCGCGCGGGCACCGGTCGCAGCAGCGAGGGCCACCACGCCGAGCGTGGAGACTACCGTGCCGGAGCAGCGGCGCGCTGCTCCGGGACCGCGCGGCGCGCGAAGAAATCGACGATCGGTCGATCTCGGCCGCCCGGGAGCGGCTGTCCGGCTACTTCAGGAACTTGCTGAAGTCGTCCGGGAGGTCCAGGTTGGCAGCGGCCTTCTCGTAGTCGACGTCGTCCGCGGGCAGGCCGAACGGGTTGGCCGGCTTGTCCGCAGCCTTCTGCTTCTCGGCCGCCGCCTGCTGCGCGGCCTTCGCCGGGTTGCCCGAACGCCGCTTCTTGGCCTTCGCCTTGCCCTTCTGCTGCTTGGCCTTCGAACGCTTGCCGCCCGGCGCCGGCATGCCGGGCATCCCGGGCATCCCGGGCATCCCGCCGCCGGCAGCCGCCTGCTGCATCATCTTGCGCGCCTCGAAGAACCGGTCGACCAGCTGGTTCACGTCGGTGACCGTGCGACCCGACCCCTTGGCGATCCGGGCGCGGCGAGAGCCGTCGATCATCTTGGGGTTGGCCCGCTCGGCCGGCGTCATCGACCGGATGACCGCCTCGATCCGGTCGATCTCGCGGTCGTCGAAGTTCTCCAGCTGCTCGCGCATCTGGCCCATGCCGGGCAGCATCTGCAGGATCTTGGTCATCGAGCCGAGCTTCTTGACCTGCTGCATCTGCTGCAGGAAGTCCTCGAGCGTGAACTCGCCGCCACCCTGGCCGCTCAGCTTCTGAGCGGCCTTCATCGCCTCCTCCTGGTCGAAGGCCTTCTCGGCCTGCTCGATCAGGGTGAGCATGTCGCCCATGTCCAGGATTCGGGAGGCCATCCGGTCCGGGTGGAAGGCGTCGAAGTCGGTGAGCTTCTCACCCGAGGAGGCGAACATCACCGGCTTGCCGGTGACCTGCCGGATCGAGAGCGCGGCCCCGCCGCGAGCATCCCCGTCGAGCTTGGTCAGCACGACGCCGTCGTACCCGACGCCGTCGAGGAAGGCCTGCGCCGTCGCGAGCGCGTCCTGTCCGATCATCGCGTCGACGACGAAGAGCACCTCGTCGGGCTGCACGGCATCGCGGATCGCCGCAGCCTGGCCCATCATCTCCTCGTCGACACCCAACCGGCCGGCCGTGTCGACGATGACGACGTCGTGGAGCTTGCGCCGGGCCTCCTCGATCGACTCCCGGGCGACCGCCACCGGGTCGCCCTCGCCGTTGCCCGGCTCCGGAGCGAAGACCGGGACGCCGGCCCGCTCACCGTTGACCTGGAGCTGGTTGACCGCGTTGGGGCGCTGGAGGTCGCAGGCGACCAGCAGCGGGGTCTTGTCCTGCTCCTTCAGCCAGAGCGCGAGCTTGGCGGCGAGCGTGGTCTTTCCGGCGCCCTGCAGGCCGGCGAGCATGATGACGGTCGGACCCGACTTCGCGTAGCGCAGTCGTCGGGTCTCACCGCCCAGGATCGTGACGAGCTCGTCGTTGACGATCTTGATGATCTGCTGGGCGGGGTTCAGCGCCTGGCTGACCTCCTCGCCGCGGGCCCGCTCCTTCACGGCGCCGACGAACTCCTTGACGACCGGCAGCGCGACATCGGCCTCGAGCAGCGCGATGCGGATCTCCCGCGCGGTGGCGTCGATGTCGGCTTCGGAGAGCCGCCCCTTTCCGCGGAGGTTCTTGAACGTGTCGGAGAGTCGGTCGGACAGTGTGGCGAACAAGAAGCTGGTCCCTCGTCGTGGCAGCCGGCCGGGGCCGGGTCGTCGGTCAGGGTCCGAGTCTACGGGCGCGGCCGCGCGCTACCTACCCGAGTCGCCCAACGCCGCCCGGACCGCGTGCGCGGCATCGGCCGCACGCGTGTCGGAGAGCGCGCCGGCGTAGGCCTCCTGGACGTAGAAGACGTCGACCGCCTGAGGCCCCAGCGTCGACACGTGCGCGGAGCGCACCGTCATCTCCAGCGCCGCGAGGGCCGCACTGACCTGGTAGACCACACCCACTCGATCCCCTGCGCGCACCTCGATCACGGTCGCGTGATCGCTGGCCTCCGGCCGCACCACCACCGTCGGCGCCAGGGCGCCGGCGTCCTTCGGGGCGAACCGCGTCGCCGGGTCGATCCGCTGCTCGGTGATGCTGTCGAGGCGGTCGCGCAGCACGCCCGGTGTGAGCCGGTCCTCGCCCACGTCCCAGACCGAGACGCCGTGCTCAGCCTGGTTCCAGACCCGAGCCGCGCGGATCGGGATCCGCGCCAGGGCGAAGGTCGCCGCCACGTCGGCGAGCAGGCCCACCCGGTCGGGCGACACGACCATCACCCGGGACCCGTCCGCGACCGGCTCGACCCGGATCGCCGTGCCCCCCTCGAGCACCTCGGGAGGGATCACCACGTCGTCGGTCGACATCGCCGGCGGCACGCCGTCCTGGGCGAGCAGCGCCCGGGCGCGTCGCGCCAAGTCGTGGACCAGCCCGGCCCGCCACGACGTCCACGCCTGCGGCGCCGTGGCCTTCGCGTCCGCCTCCGTGAGCGCGGTCAGCAGGGCGAGTGCCTCCACGTCGTGGACGTGGTCGGTGATCGCCGCGAGGGTCGCCGGGTCCTCGAGGTCGCGCGTCGTCGCGGTGCGGGCGAGCAGCAGGTGCCACCGCACGAGCTGCGCGACCAGCCGGGCCGACTCCGCGTCGAACCCCATCCGGGTCGCGACACGGTGGGCGATCGGCTCCCCGGCCGCACTGTGCTCGGTCAGTCCCCCCTTGCCGATGTCGTGCAGCAGTGCCGCCACGACGAGCACGTCGGGGCGCGCCACCTCACGGATCAGCCCGCCCGCCTCGATGCAGGTCTCGATCACGTGGCGGTCCACGGTGAACCGGTGGATCTCCGAGGCGTGGGGCAACAGCCGGATCCGCTCCCACTCGGGCAGGATCCTCGCCAGCGCACCGGTCTCGTCCAGGGTCTCCCACACCGCCTGCAGGCCACGGCCCGCAGCGAGGAGCCGCACCATCAGCTGACGCGCCTCCGTCGGCCAGGGGTCCGGCAACGGGCCACACTCGCGCACCAGCCGGGCCGCGGTGGGCGGGGCGAGCACCACGTCGCGCTCGGCTGCCTCCGCCGCCGCGCGCAGCAGCAGCACGGGGTCGGTGGCCGGCGCGGCACCGCGCTCGAGGACGACCTCCCCCTGGGAGAGGGCCACCCCGGCTGCGAGCGGCTCGAGGACCGGCCGGCGAGGTCTCGCCGCGGAGCTGCGCCGCAGCGCGTCCTCGACGCGGCGCCAGGCCAGCCGGGAGAGGTGGGCGATCCGGCGGCCGATCTCACGGACGTGGCGCTGCGCCGCCCACTGGTCGGGCAGCTCGAGCCCGTCGGCGAGCACGCTCCAGTGCTCCGGCGCGATCCGGTCGGTGCCGCGGCCCGCGACGGTGTGCAGCAGGTCGCGCACGTCGAGCAGCTGCCGACGGCAGCGCTCGAGATCCGCCGCCGGCACATCGACCAGCCAGGTCGCGGTGAGGCTCTTCAGCACGGTCGCGTCGCGCAGCCCTCCGGCGGCCTCCTTGATGTCGGGGACCGACTCGTGGGCGAGCTCGCCGATCAGGCGGTGGCGCCGGCGCACCATGTCGTGCAGCTGCGGCAGGCGCTCCCGCGCGCGGTGTCGCCACTGCGCCAGGGTCGCGGTGCGCAACCGCAGCGTCACGTTGGGATCGCCGGCGAGGTGCCGGATGTCCAGCATGCCGGAGGCGACCTTCAGGTCGGTCTCCGCCACCTCCGCCATCTGCGCGAACGAGCGGACCGAGTGGTCGAGCCGTGCCCCCGAGTCCCAGATCGGGTACCACAGCCGCTCGCCGAGATCGCCGAGCTCGACGTCGTCGTCGTGCACGAGCACCACGTCGAGGTCGGAGTACGGCGCCAGCTCCGCCCGGCCGTAGCCGCCGACGGCGACCAGCGCCACCCCTGCCTCGGGCGCGTCCGGCACGGCGTCGTACGCCCGCGAGCAGAGCTCGTCGGCGGCGGCCGTGCGAGCGGCCCGGTCAGCGGCGGTCATGCAGGTCCTTTCGCGAGGTGCCGGGACGGCACGCGGCCCGACCGCCGGAGCGATCGGGCCGCGTCACAGAGACTCGGAGACCCTCCGTGCGATCTCTCAGAGCGCCGAGGCGTCCTTGTCACCGGTGCGGACCCGGATCACGGTCTCGACCGGGCTGACCCACACCTTGCCGTCGCCGATCCGTCCGGTCTGCGCGGTCTTGGTGATGATCCCGACCACGTCCTCGGTGTCCTCGTCGTCGACGACGATCTCGATCCGGATCTTCGGCACGAGTGCGATGTCGTACTCGGCGCCGCGGTAGACCTCGGTGTGGCCCTTCTGCCGACCGTAGCCACTCACCTCGCTGACGGTCATCCCCGTGACGCCGAACGTCTCGAGCGCCTCCCGGACGTCCTCCCACTTGTGCGGCTTGATGACCGCGGTGACGAGCTTCATGCGCTGGCTCCTTCCGAAGCAGTCGAGCCGGCGAGGGCAGAGGTACGACGCCCGCCGCTGGAACTGAAATCGTAGGCGGCCTCACCGTGGTCGGTGAAGTCGATCCCCTCGGACTCCTCGTCCTCGGAGATCCGCCATCCGATCGTGTACTTGATCGCGAGTCCGATGACCAACGTGGCCACACCGGACCAGACCATCGCGTAGAGCGCTACCGCCGCCTGGGTCCACAGCGAGGCCGCGCCGTCGCCGTAGAGCAGCCCGCCATCGGTGGCGAGGAGCCCGATGCCGACCGTGCCGACCATGCCACCGACCAGGTGGACGCCGACGACATCGAGCGAGTCGTCGTACCCCCAGCGGTACTTCAGCCCGACGGCGAGGGCGCACAGCGCGCCGGCGACGGCGCCCAGCACCAGCGACCCGACCGGGGAGAGCGAGCCGCACGCCGGGGTGATCGCCACCAGACCGGCCACGACGCCGGACGCGGCACCGAGCGAGGTCGCCTTGCCGTCACGCAGCTTCTCGACGACGAGCCAGGCCAGCATCGCGGCAGCCGTCGCGGCGGTGGTGTTGACCCACACCAGGCCGCCCTCGCCAGCGAACGCGCTCGCCATGTCGCTGTAGTCGCCGTACGGGAACTCCGCGGGCGGCACGAAGGAACCGACGTTGAAGCCGTACCAGCCGAACCAGAGCAGACCGGCACCGAGCATGGTCAGCGTCAGGTTGTGCGGTCGCATCGCCGTCCGCGGGAAGCCGAGCCGCTTGCCGATCACCAGGGCGAGCACGAGACCGGCCATGCCGGCGTTGATGTGCACGACGGTGCCGCCCGCGTAGTCGACCGGAGCAGCGCCGCCGATGAGGTCGGCGAGGCCCCCGGCGGCGTCACTGAGGAAGCCACCGCCCCACACCTGGTGGGCGATCGGGAAGTAGGAGAGCGTCACCCAGAGCGGGACGAAGACCATCCAGGAGGAGAAGCGCACCCGGTCGGCGATCGAGCCGCTGATCAGGGCGGCGGTGATGATCGCGAAGGTCAGCTGGAACCCGACGGTGAGGTACTCACCCGCGCCGGCGCTGTCGTCGGTGGCCTCGATGCCGCTGAGACCGAAGACGTCGAACGGGTTCGCGAAGAGCATCGCCACGTCGTCGCCCCCGTAGGACATCGAGTAGCCCCACAGGATGTAGACGACGGTGACGATGGCGATCGCGCCGAACGACATCATCATCATGTTGAGCACGGACTTGGACCGTGACATCCCGCCGTAGAACATCGCCAGGCCCGGTGTCATCAGCAACACCATGGACGAGACGACCAAGGTCCAGGCCACGAGGCCGGTATCCATGAAACCTCCAGTGTTCCGTCAGTCAGAGGGAGCGAGGAGGCTCACCGCCGCCTCGATCGGTGGTGAACACGCTCTGACCTGAAGGTTTCCGGGCCGCCCGCGACGTGTTGCGCCGGTGTAACAGCTTCAAGAGCAGCGTTACGACCGCATGACGATCGCCGCGTCGGCCGCTGGAGCGGCCCGGAGATGTCGCTGGTGGTCCTGGGCGCTATCCCAGCAGGGCGTCGACGAACGCCGCAGCGTCGAAGGGCGCGAGGTCGTCGGGGCCCTCCCCCAGGCCGACGAGCTTGACCGGCACGCCGAGCTCACGCTGGACCGCGACCACGATGCCGCCCTTGGCGGAGCCGTCGAGCTTGGTGAGGACGATGCCGGAGACGTCGACGACCTCGGCGAAGACCTTCGCCTGGATCATGCCGTTCTGACCGGTGGTCGCGTCGAGCACGAGCAGCACCTCGGTCACCGGCGTCTGCTTCTCGATCACCCGCTTGACCTTGCCGAGCTCGTCCATCAGGCCCTGCTTGTTCTGCAGCCGCCCGGCGGTGTCGACCACCACGGTGTCCAGCCCGCGGTCGAGGCCCTGCTGCACGGCGTCGAAGGCGACCGAGGCCGGGTCGCCGCCCTCGGGGCCGCGCACCACGTCGACACCCACCCGCTGTCCCCAGGTCTCGAGCTGGTCGGCCGCGGCGGCGCGGAAGGTGTCGGCGGCGGCGAGCAGTGCCGTCCGGTCCTCGGCCACCAGGATCCGGGCGATCTTGCCGACGGTGGTGGTCTTGCCGGTGCCGTTGACGCCGACCATCAGCACCACGCCAGGAGCCTCGCCGTCGCCGCTCACGCGCAACGTCCGGTCGGTGTCCGGACCGACCAGCGCGATCAGCTCCTCGCGCAGCACCTCCCGCGCCTCGGTGGTGCTGCCGCCCTCGACGCGGAGCCGGGTGCGCAGCTTGTCCACGAGCTCCTGGGTCGGCGCCACGCCGATGTCGGCGCTGATGAGGAGGTCCTCGATGTCCTCCCAGGTGTCCTCGTCGAGCCG
>CAZJDU010000045.1:0-26355 GCA_964544855.1 uncultured Nocardioides sp. | reverse complement strand
CGTGGTGGTCGACATCGGTCATCACTCCAGGCAGGGACACGGGAACTCTTCGTGTCGCCCCGCCGGAGGCACCCGCACCGGGTGCAATGACGAAACCGCTCGAGACTGGCCGGGCCGCCTCCCCCAGCGGGGGCACTGACCCTGTCGACCTACGCCGAATCGTACACCTGTTCGAATCGAGATGCAATGACTCCGGCCCGGAAGGTAGCCTCCGTGGCGTGCAGAGCGGCCACGAACCTCGCCCGCGACGGCGCGCCGACGTCACGGATGTCGAGCTCGTCGGGGGAGTGGAGCATCGCGAGGTGGTCCTTGCGATGCACGATCCTGGGTGGGCGAGCGCCTACGAGCGACATCGAGATCGCATCCGCGGTGCGGTGGGGCCGGTCGCGGTGAGCGTGGAGCACATCGGCTCGACCTCGGTGCCGGGGCTCGCGGCGAAGCCCATCATCGACATCCTGATGACGATCCCGGACATCACTGCCGAGGAGGACTACGTCGTCCCGCTGCGCGCGGCCGGGTATGACCTGAGGGTGCGAGAGCCGGGCCACCGGATGCTGCGCACGCCCGAGCGCGACGTACACGTCCATGTCCTCGAGCCCGACGACCCGGCGGCCGGGGACTACCTCGTGTTCCGCGACCATCTCCGGGCCGATGCGTCCGACCGCGCGTGGTACGAGCACACCAAGCGCGAGCTGGCGTCCCGGGACTGGCCGGACATGAACGCCTACGCCGAGGCGAAGACATCGGTGGTCGAGGAGATCAAGCGGCGCGCACGGTCCCGGGCGCCGGGATCCGGGCGTCAGTAGTCCATCGACATCGCCCGGCGTACGTCGGCCAAGGTCTGCTCGGCGACGGCGGTCGCCGCGGAGTTCCCGGCCCGGAGGATCCGGAGCAGCTGCGAGCGGTCCCGGGCGATGCCGGCGCGGCGTTCGCGGTGATCGCGCAGGCCCTCGTTGACGGCCTCGATGACGAGGGCCTTGAGAGCCTGGCCACCTCCGTTGCCGAGCCCTGCAGCGAGCACCTCCGGTGCCGTGCCGGTGAAGCCGGAGGCGATGCTGAGCAGGTTGGCCACCTCCGGCCTGCGGTCGGGGTCGTAGGTGATCGTCCGGTCGGAGTCGGTCCGGGCCCGGCGGATCAGGGCCGCGGTCTCGTCGGCGCTGGCGGCCAGCCGGATCACGTTGCCGCTGCTCTTCGACATCTTCTGGCCGTCGATCCCGAGGATGAGCTGCTGGTCGTTGACCAGCGCCGACGGCTCGGGAAACACCGCGGCGCCGTCGCCGTACCGTGCGTTGAAGCGCCTCGCCACCACCCGCGTCTGCTCGATGTGGGGCAGCTGGTCCCTACCGACCGGGACGACGTCGGCCCTGCAGAAGAGGATGTCGGCGGCCTGGTGGACCGGATAGGTGAGGAGCAGCCCCGAGAGCGGCCGGTTGCTGGCGGCCAGCTCGTCCTTCACCGTCGGGTTGCGCTGCAGCTCGGCCTGGGTGACCAGGCTGAGGAACGGCAGCATCAGCTGGTTGAGCTGGGGGACCGCGGAGTGCGCGAAGATCGTCGAGCGGTCCGGGTCGAGACCTGCTGCGAGGTAGTCGGTGAGCAGCGAGAGCGTGCTCTCCCTGATCGCGCCGGGGGAGTCGCGGTCGGTGATGACCTGGTAGTCGGCGATCAGGACGAACGAGTCGACCCCTCGTTCCTGGAGTACGACCCGGTTGCGCAGACTGCTGAGGTAGTGACCGATGTGGAGGTCGCCGGTCGGTCGGTCGCCGGTCAGCATCCGGTGCCGCGTGGGCTCCCGCTCGATGGACGCCGCCAGCTCGTGGCTGCGCGCGATCGCCGTGTCGACGGTGGTGGTCATGCGTTCTCCTGGGGGATCGGCCCTCAGGCGCGCACGAGTCCGATCCACACCAGGCTCGAGCCGCCCGAAGGCGGCTCGATGGGTCGTGACGATCGGCGGCCGCCTATTCGGTCGGCCACCACCACGCTGCGGTGCGGATCATCACAGCAGACAGTCTAGAGGCCGGATCGATCAGGGACGACCCGCAGGCGCCCAGGTCCGAGGTGCGCGCACTGGATCGTCCCGAGACCCACGCGGCTGGCTGGAGTCAGGGGAGGAGAAGGGGCAGAATCGGCTCCGTGGTCGATGCGGAAGCAGGCACGGTGATCGACGTTCTGGGCGCCGCCGAGGCACGTGAGTCCGGGCCGGGTGCGGCCGTCCTGCTGGACAACGACGTCGTGAAGGTCGTCGCCTTCAGGTTCGCCGCCCAGCAGGTGTTGCGGGAGCATCGGACCCGCCACCCGATCCTGGTCCAAGCGATGAGTGGGGAACTCGATCTGTCGGTCCAGGGCGACGCGCCGCACCGGCTGCATCCGGGACGGATCGTCTTCCTCGAGGCGATGGTGCCCCACACGGTCGCGACCGACCTCGGCGGTGAGCTCACCGTGACGATGCTGCTCGCCCCAGATCGGTGAGTTCACGGCCAACCTCGGCGTACGACCTCGCGCGCTGAGCCGTCGATAACCGTTGGCGCCGTTCACGCACCCCGTGGAACGCTCGGCAGCGTGTCGACCAGCGACGTGTGGGACGAAGAGACGGCCGCCACGTACGACGCAGATGCGGCTGAACAGTTCACACCAGAGGTGTTGGAGCCCACGGTGGATCTCCTCGAGCGGCTGGCTGGGGGAGGTCCGGCCTTGGAGTTCGCCATCGGGACCGGTCGGGTCGGGATCCCGTTGGCAGCTCGCGGCGTCCCTGTGGCGGGAGTCGAGCTGTCCGAGCCGATGGTCGCGCAGCTCCGCCGCAAGGTGGACGAGCATCAGATTCCCGTGCTCATCGGCGATATGGCCACCACGGTGGTTCCCGGCGCAGGGTCGTTCTCGCTCGTCTTCCTCGTCTGGAACAGCATCTCGAACCTCCAGACGCAGGCCGAGCAGGTGCAGTGCTTCACGAACGCTGCCGATCACCTCCGGCCAGGCGGTCGGTTCGTCATCGACCTCTGGGTGCCGCCGATCCAGCGGCTGCTGCCTGGCGAGGAAGCAGTCCCGATGAGCATCGACGAAGGCCACCTCGTGTTCGACACCTACCACCTGCTCACCCAAGCATGCACATCGCATCACTACCACCGGGACGACGACGGGAACGTTCGCTACGGGGCCGGACACTTCCGATACATCTGGCCGGCGGAGTGCGACCTCATGGCGCAGCTGGCCGGCTTGGAGCTCGAGTCCCGGTGGGCTGACTGGACGGGCAGTCCTTTTCTCGCCACGAGCGACAGCCACGTATCGGTCTGGCGCAAGGTCTGACCGAAGGAGGCGCGGCACGTCGGGACCATGATCCTCTGGCGCGGATGGTGCTCAGGGAGTCTCGCCGGCGTACAGTTTCCTGTACGGAGGTGGGCAATGAAGACCATGAGCTACACGGAGTCTCGCGCGAAGTACGCCGAGGTGCTCGACGCAGTCGTCAACGACCGCGAGGAGGTCGTCATCACGAGGGCCGGCCACGAGCCTGCGGTCATCGTGTCGCTGGACGACTATGAGTCGCTGAAGGAGACGGCGTACCTGTTGCGGAGCCCGGCCAACGCGAGACGCCTCCTCGCGTCGATCGACGAGCTCGAGTCCGGGAAGGGCGAAGAACGGGAGCTGATGGAGTGAAGGTCGTCTTCAGTTCTCGGGGCTGGGACGACTACCTGTGGTGGCAGCGGCAGGACCGCAAGCTCCTCACACGGATCAACCAGCTGATCCAGGACGTCATGCGGAACGGGAACGAAGGCATCGGCAAGCCGGAGCCGCTGAAGCACGGATTCCAGGGCTACTGGTCCCGGCGGATCAATGACGAGCACCGCCTGGTCTACAAGGTCGTCGACGACGAGGCGCGTATCGCGGCTTGCCGATACCACTACGAACGCTGACTCGCCACTCGGTCCGTGCGAACTACGTGGCGCTACCTCGATGGGCGCGATGAGTTCTCTCATCTGTTTCCACTCGTCGGATTTGATCGCCGATAATGAACATTATGTCAACTCGTACCGAGAGGGGTGGGCGAGCATCCCTCCCCGGCGCGGGGCAGCACCGATGTCCGCCCTGTCCTCACGCGGCGGTGAGCCCGACGGATCCCGGCATCAGCGTCGGCTGGCAGCCGCACGCGTCGTCGCACGGGAGGTAGATGTGCGACTCGTGACCGCAGCGCGGGCACGGAAGATCGTGTGACAACGGGCTGGTGCTGGTCTGGATGGTGTCCCACATGGCCGTGCCTCCTTCGTCGGGTGCTTCGCTGCGTCCGATCGGTATGACATCCATCCTCACGGCGACGGCCGTGGCGGACATCGGGGATCTCCCCCGACCGATCAGGCACCCGTGCGGGGTCGCCGCCACATAGGACGAGACCCCGTCGGAGACCTCAGCGCACCGTCACACCAGGACCGCGACGACGGCGTCCCCGCCGTCCCAGGCACCGACCAGCGTCCGGGAGCCATCCGGCCCGGGCCCCAGGACGTGCGGGATCATCAGCTCGCCCGCCGGTGTCGCCGCGACGGCCGCCGGTGCGCCGGCGACACCGGCGCCGGTCCCGGTTGCGCGTGAGAGCCGTACGCCGGTCTCCTTGCGTCCGACGAGCGCGTCGCCGTCCCAGACCTCCATCACCGCCTGCTCGAGCTCCCCCGTCAGTGACGTGACATAACACGCCACCCCGACCGGGTCTCCGGTGGCCAGGTAGATCCACCGCCGGCCGAGCGCCGAGTGCTCCATCGTCGTCACCAGCGCTTCGTCAGCACCGCCCATCGGAGCCCCTCGGTAGGTCAGCGGGAGCTGGAACACGCCCTCTCCGCGCCGCACCACCAGCGACTCGATGCCGACCTCCCCCGCCGGGTCGTCGAACCGGTAGCTGCCGAGGACCCGCACCTCGCCTTCGCCTCCCCACGGCTGGGCGTCCAGCCAGACGGTGACGAGCTCCTGCTTGGTCGGCGAGATCGTCGCCCGGTGCACGATGGCCATGCCGCGATCATCGCAGCCGGGACCGCGCACCGAAGAACAGGTCTTCCGGCCCGTTGACCGCCGCCCCACTCCGGAGTCGACTGGGAGGTCAGGTCCGACCCCAGGGAGGCAGCATGTCCGGCAAGGTGGTGCACTTCGAGATCCCGTACGACGACGGCGATCGCGCACGCACGTTCTACGGCGAGACGTTCGGCTGGCAGCTCATGCCCGTGCCCGAGATGAGCTACACGATGGTGATGACCGGCCCGAGCGACCCCGAGAAGGGGCCGACCGAGCCGGGATACATCGACGGCGGCATGTTCGAGCGCAGTGACCAGTTCCCCGGCACGGCGCCGAACATCGTGATCGATGTGCCGGACGTCGCGGATGCGCTGCGCAAGGTCGAAGCGGCCGGCGGCAAGGCCGTCAGCGAGCGGACCCCGGTCGGTGACATGGGCTTCGTCGGCTACTTCACCGACACCGAGGGCAACCTGATCGGGCTCTGGGAGAACGCCTGATCACGCCGCCGCCACCGGTCAGTGCCAGTCGCTGATCGCCACGTCGCGCGGCGCCGGAGCGCCCTCACCGTCCTCGACCAGGGCCTTGAGGCTCATCAGGAACGAGCCCCACTTGGTGCTGCAGTGGTGCATGAACTCCACCGGCTCCGACCAGCCCTGGTGCTGGAACAGCACGATCGTGTAGTCGCCGTCCTGGCGCAGCCGCCAGTCGATCGTGGTGCCGACCCACTCGTCGGGACCGTCGACCACGCGCCACGTGACCTGCTCGGCCGGCCGCGCCTCGACCACCTCCATGTCGAAGCCGCCGACCGGTGGGAACCGGAACTCCAGCGTGCCACCGGGCTCGCCACTCCCCTTCGTGTCCTGCGTCCACCAGCCCGCCAGGCCGGCCACGGTCGTCAACGCGTCGTACACCTTCTCCGGCGACGACGCCTTCACGCCGACGCGGTGCAGGATGTCCACCATCTCGATGCTCCTCTCGTCTCGTCAGTCCTGGGCCGACCGCTGTCGACGCTGGATCTCCTCGGCGATGCGCCGGATGCGCTGCAGCCGGTCGTCCCAGGCGGTGCCGACCTGCGCGAGCTGCGCCGCCGCACGGGCGAACTGCGCCTCGTCGACGCGGTAGTGCCGCTCGCGACCGGTGGTGGCGCCGTGGACCAGACCGACCCGGTCGAGCACCCCCAGGTGCTTGGCCACGGCCTGCCGCGTCACCGGGAGGTGCTCGCTCAGGCTGGTCGCCGTGCCGCTCCCCTCCTCCAGCAGCAGGTCGAGCATCCGGCGTCGGGTCGGGTCACCGACGGCCGACCAGAGGTCGTCATCGACGTCCGGCTCGGCCAGCGCAGCGCTCACGGCCGGACGCCGAGCGTCGCGACGTACGGCGCCAGGCGGGGCAGGTAGTGGTCCCAGCCGATGATGTGGTCGGCGTGCTCCGCGGCCGCCTTCGCCTCGTCCCAGCCGCGCTCCCGGAAGCCGCTCTCGGTCATCCGGAGCACCGACCCGTCGCCGGCCGGCTCGATCTCGAAGACCACGAGCAACGAGTTGCCGGCCTCCGCGACCTGCCCCTCCTCGTGGGTCCACCGGAAGGAGAACAGCCGGGGCGGCACGACGTCGACCACTGTGAAGGGGACCCAGGTGCCCTCGGGCGAGAAGTCGCCGAAGCCGATGCGCCCCGCGCCCCCGGGCTCCGGCACGTACTCCGCCCGGTCCGGCCACCACTCCCGCAGGTGCTCGGGCCTGCTCACCACGTCGAAGACGACCTCCGGCGCCGCCTCGATGTGGATCTCCCGCTCGATCGTTCCGTACTCCATGCCTCTCACCTTCCTGCAACGTTTGGTTGCGCATCACCGTAGCCGGTGGTCCGGCGATGCGCAACCATCAGTTGCGAAAAGGGTGGCCCCGGATCAGTGCGGCCCCAGCTGCTGCATCCGCGGCAGCACGTCCTCACAGACCTGCGCGGTCCACGCCACGGGGTCCTCGGACATCGGCGTCAGCGTGACCAGGTCGATGCCCAGCGCGGCGAACTCCTCCATCTCGCGCAGGAACCCGTCGGGGTCGCTGATGGGATCCGCGATCCGGATCATCGTCTTCGTGATGGCGTCGTACGCCGTGCCTGCCCGCTCGCAGTGACCCCGCAGCACGTCCAGCTTGTGCGCCACCACCTCCGGGCTCTCCCCGAACAGGTTGCACAGCTGGGCGTGCTCGGCGACGAGCCGCAGCGTCCTGCGCTCCCCCGAGCCCCCGATCAGGATCGGCGGGTGCGGCCGAGCGATCGGCCCGGGCACGCACGCGGTCTCGGCGAGCCGATGGTGCCGCCCCACGAAGGGCCCGTCGTCCTCGCTCCACATCTGCCGGCAGATCCGCAGCGTCTCGTCGAGCCGCTCGAAGCGCTCCGCGACGGGTGGGAACGGCACCCCGAGCCCGCGGTGCTCCCGCTCGTACCACGCCGCTCCGAGCCCCAGCAGCGCGCGACCACCCGAGAGCCGGTCCAGGGTGGTGACGGTCTTGGCCAGCAGTCCCGGGTGACGGTACGTCGCTCCCGTCACGAGCGCGCTGAGACCGACCCGCTCGGTGACGGCCGCGAGGTGCCCCAGCGTCGTGTAGGCCTCGAGCATCGGCTCGTCCGGACCGCCCAGCTGCTCCATCTGGAACCAGTGGTCCATGACCGTGAACAGCGAGACACCGCCGGCGTCGGCGACCCGGGCGGTGCCGACGAGCCGCTCGGTCAGCCGCTCCTGCCAGTCCGGATGGGTGAAGGTGGCGTAGTGGATCCCGATCTCCATGCCGGAACGCTACGGACCGGTCCCCGACGATGTCGACGTACGCCGGTCCCGCCTCGCCGCGCGGCCGACCGACGGCGTCAGCCCGACCGGTCGGCGACGTACGCCTCGATCTCGCCGCGGATCCGTGCCCTCACGCTCTCCGCGGCGAACGACTGGTCCACCGCCGCGGTCGCGAGGTCGGCGACGCCCTGCTCGTCCAGCCCCAGCAGACCGGCGGCGATCTCGTACTCCCGGTTGAGCGTCGTGCCGAACATCGGCGGATCGTCGGTGTTCACCGTCAGCGTCACACCGGCGTCGCGGAACGCGACGATCGGGTGCTCGTCGAGCGTGGCCACCGACCGGGTCGCGATGTTGGACGACGGGCACACCTCCAGGGGCACACCGGTCTCGGCCAGGTGCGCGAGCAGCGCCGGGTCCTGCGCCGCCGACGTCCCGTGGCCGATCCGCTCGGCACCCAGCTCACGCAGCGCGTCCCACACCGTCTCCGGCCCGGTGGTCTCGCCGGCGTGCGGCACCGACCGGAGGCCCGCCGCGCGGGCCGCCTCGAAGTGCGGGCGGAACTGCGGACGCGACACCCCCGCCTCCGGGCCGCCCAGCCCGAACCCGACGAGTGCGTCCGGCGCGTGGTCGAGGGCGTAGCCCAGGGTCGCGTCTGCTGCCGGCACGCCGCTCTCCCCCGGGATGTCGTAGACCCACTGCAGCACCAGGCCGAAGTCGCGCTCAGCGGCCACCCGGGCGTCCTCGATCGCCTCGGTGTAGCCCTCGATCGGCACGCCGGCGACGACCGAGGTGTACGGCGTACAGGTGAGCTCGGCGTACCGGAGCTGCTGACCCTCCGCCATCTCCCGGGCCACCTCGTAGGTGAGCAGCCGGATGTCCTCCGGCGTACGGATCAGGCCCACCACCGCGAGGTAGATCTCGATGAAGTGGGAGAAGTCGCGGAACTCGAAGTACGCCGCGAGTTCCTCGGGGTCGCTCGGGACGGACCCGGGGTGCCGTTCTGCGAGCTCCGCGACGATCCGCGGCGAGGCGGACCCGACGTGATGGACGTGCAGCTCGGCCTTGGGCAGGCCGGCGATGAACCCGGCGAGGTCGGTGGTCACGACGAGCATCGTGCCCGACGCGGGCCGGTCGACGCCACGTGGTTCCGGATGCCGCCACGCCGGAACCTACGATGCGCGGGTGCGTACCGTCATCCCCGGCCTCGTCCTCCTCGACCACGAGATCGAGGTACCGCTGGACCACACCCGTCCCGACGGCGAGACACTCACCGTCTTCGCCCGGGAGGTACGACGCCCGGAGGACGGCGACGACCGGGACGTGCTGCTCTTCCTGCAGGGCGGGCCGGGCGGCGAGAGCCCCCGACCGACCCGGCTGCCGTCCTCACCCGGGTGGCTCGAGCGCGCCCTCCACGACTACCGGGTCGTGCTGCTCGACCAGCGCGGCACCGGCCGCTCGACGCCGGTGACGGCCCTCCCCGACCGCTCCCCGCAGGAGCAGGCCGACCACCTCGCACACTTCCGGGCCGACGCGATCGTGGCCGACGCCGAGCTCCTGCGCGACCACCTCGGCCTCGACCGATGGAGCCTGCTCGGCCAGTCGTTCGGCGGGTTCTGCGCGCTCCACTACCTGTCGCGCCACCCGGACCGTCTCCGCGAGGTGCTCTTCACCGGGGGCGTCCCGCCGATCGGCCTCGACCCTGCCGCGATCTACCGGGCCACCTTCGACCGCACCCTCGAGCTCACCGAGCGCCACTACGCCCGGTTCCCCGGAGACCGCGATCGGCTGCGGACGCTCGCGGATCGCTGCGAGGCCGGGGAGGTCACGCTCCCCCACGGTGGGCGGCTCAGCCCGCGGCAGCTCCGCTCGATCGGCAGCGCGCTCGGCATGACCGGAGGCTCCGAGCGGATCCACTACCTCCTCGAACGTGACCCGGCCGGCCTCGGCTTCGGTCACGAGGCGGCGGGCCTGCTGCCGTTCAGCGGCCACGCCCCGCTCTACGCCCTGATCCACGAGTCGTGCTACGCCGACGGCGGCACGACCGGTTGGGCCGCGGCGCGCACCCTCCCCGGCGCCTACGCCGACGACCCGACGCTGCTCACCGCCGAGCACCTCTTCCCCTGGCACGTCGCCGAGGATCCTCAGCTCGCCCCCTTCGCCGCGGCTGCGGACCTGCTCGCGCACCGGGAGTGGCCACGCCTCTACGACGAGTCTGCGCTCGCTCGCATCGACGTCCCGTGCGCGGCCGCGGTCTACTACGACGACCCGTACGTCCTCCGCGAGCACTCGATGGCGACGGCCGCCATCGTCCCGACGCTGCGGCCCTGGATCTCCAACGAGCAGCTGCACAACGCCCTCGGCGTCGCCGGCGAGGCCGTGCTGGACCGGCTCATCGCGATGGTGCGCGGCCGGCTCTGAGGTGCGTCAGGCCGCAGCGGCGCGGCGGCGCGCCCACCACTGCCAGACCAGCGTCACGATCACCGCGCCGACGAGCGACCCGATGATGCCGCTGGGGCGCAGCTCGAGGCCGTCACCCGCGAGCAGGCTGATCAGCAGGCCACCGACGAAGGACCCCAGCAGACCGGACCCGAAGGCCATCGGCCAGTCGATGCCGGACGACGAGCGACCGAGGATGAGCTGGGCGCCGGCTCCGATGAGCATGCCGAAGAGGATCAGGCCGAGGATGAGCATGGGGATGAGCATAGACACCATCAGGCGGCGCCGGACGCGCCGGTCGCAGCACGGCCGACGATGCGGTCCGCAGGTCAGTCACGTCCGACCAGGACGCCGATCTTGTCGATGCGATGCTCGGGGTTGCCGAACCGGTCCGACCAGTAGTTGCCCGCCGCGTGGTCCTCGACCGTCGCGCACGTGGACAGCGTGATCATGGCGCGGGTCGGTTCCGCTCCGGGGCGGCCCGGTACGGCGGCGCGTTGCCGCCGCAAGGACGCGGGCGAGCGGAACGAGGTGCTCCGCGTGGTGACGATGCGGTAGACGAAGGTCACCCCACCGGCCTGCACCCGCACGCGGTCGCCGCGCCGCAGCCGCGGCAGCTCACGGAAGGCCTGCGTGGACGACAGTCGATGAGCGGTCACCTGGTAGTTGCCGATCCCGCCGGGGCCGGTACCGCCGCGTTCGCCGTGCGGGCTGGCCGCCCGGCCGCGGTCCTGGATCCGGGTGCCCGGGGCGTCGTCGGTGTGGCCGCGGTAGGGCACGACGACGAGGCCGGCGATGCCCAGCTTCGGGATGGCCAGCCTCGCGCGGCGCGGCCGGCCGTCGCTCTCAGGGCCGTCGCGACGCATGGGCGTGCTGGTCGGCGCGTCCGACGGGGTCGTCGGCGCGACACTCGTGGTCGCCGACGACGCCGGTCCCCCAGCCGTCGCCACGTCACCCGTCGTACGACGGGTCCCGGACTCGCCCACGGCGCAGCCCACCAGCAGCGCCGCCACGCCGACGGCGCCCAGCACCGGCGAGGCGCACCGCATCACCCCGTCGAGCCTACGACGAGGGCCACAGCAGCGATCACCGGCGCAGCCGGGAGAATCACGGGGTGGCCTACTTCGAACGCCTGGGTCGGACGGCCTTCCGCGCGACCGAGCACGTCGGGGGCGCCTGGGACCGGGCGACCCAGCACATCGCGCCCGCACTGGGGCTGCTCCTGCACGCGACCGAGCTCGATCGCGACCAGCGGCGCGACGACGGTCTGGTCGTCGGCCGGCTCTCCTACGACATCCTCGGCACCGTCCCGGTCGAGGAGGTCGAGGTCGGTGTCCGCGTCGTCCGACCGGGCCGCACCATCGAGCTCGTCGAGGCGTCACTGGCGCACGGTGGCCGCGACGTCGTGCTGCTGCGCGCCTGGCTGATGCAGCCCGGCGACACCAGCGCCCTCGCCGCGACCTCACATGACCGCATCCCGTCACCCGAGGAGATGGAGCCGTGGGATCCCGCGGCCCGCTGGCCGGGTGGCTTCATCGCGTCGGCGGAGGTACGACGCCGCGAGGTCGAGCCCGGGCATGCGGCCTACTGGGTCCGCACCGCGCTCCCCCTGGTCGCCGGCGAGACGGTCTCTGCGCTGGCGCGGGGGGTGGGGCTGCTCGACATCGCGAACGGCATGACGGTCCGCGCCGACCCCGCGCAGGTGCTGTTCCCCAACATCGACCTCACCGCGCATCTGTTCCGCCAGCCGAGCGGTGACTGGGTCGGCTTCGACACCCGCGTCAGCTTCGGCCCGGGCGGCGTCGGGCTGACCAGCAGCACGCTGCACGACCAGGAGGGTCCGGTCGGCTCGCTCGCGCAGATCCTGACGGTGCGGCCGCGTTGAGCTCGGTGACTGCCAGCCGCGTCAGCGGGTGAGGGCGGCACCCGGCATGGGCGCGGGCTGACAGTCGCAGCCGTCGCACGGGAAGAAGGTGTGGGCCTCGTGGCCGCATCGCGGGCACGGCAGCTCGTGCGAGAGGTGCGTCTCGTTGGTGTCCACCGTGTCCCACATGACCGTGCCCCCAGCCGGTCGGCTCTCTTCGTACTCCTTCATTCTGCCGCCGGCCACCGACAGTTTTCCTCAGATTGCGGTTGACAGGCGTCGGCGTGTCGCGGATTCGCCCATTTCCGGTACCGCACCGCCCGCGGGCGGTGCGGTTTGCCCGGCGACCGCGGGCCTGCCACGCTCACGCCGTGAGCACCGTCGTCCTGGTCACCACGGGTGGCACCATCGCCAGCACGTCGGACCGCGACGGCGCGAAGCGGGCCGCGGCCGGCGGTGCGGACCTTCTCGGCGGCCTCACACCGCCGGCCGGTGTCGATGTCGAGGTCGTCGACCTGCTCCGGCTCAACAGCGCCGCCATGACATTCGCCGACCTCGACGCCGTGCGCGCCGCCGTGATCGACGCCCTGGCGGATCCCGGGGTCGCCGGCGTCGTGGTCACGCACGGCACGGACACGCTGGAGGAGACCGCCCTGCTGGTCGACCTCAGCCACGCGGACCCGCGCCCGGTCGTCTTCACCGGAGCGCAACGAAGCTTCGACCAGCCCGACACCGACGGCCCGCGCAACCTCCGCGACGCACTGACCGTCGCCGCCGCGTCCGGGGCGCGGGGACGAGGGGCGCTCGTCGTCTTCGACGGCAGCATCCTGGCCGTGCGCGGCACCCGCAAGGTCCACAACGCCAGCGACGCGGCGTTCGACGACCCGGATCGCGGCGCGCTGGGCACCGTGAGCGACGGCGTCGCGCGGATCGCCGTCTCCACCCTGCGCGACGCCCCGCTGCCACCGGTGCCGATCTCCGGCACGCGGGTCGACACGGTCGCGCTCTATCCGGGGGTGGACCGCGTCGCCCTCGACGCCGTCGCTGCGGCCGGCGCCGAGGGCATCGTGCTCGAGGCGCCGGGCACCGGCAACACCCATCCGGTGATCGTGTCCGCAGTGCGTGAGCACGTCGCGGCCGGCCTCGTGGTCGTCGTCTCCACCCGGGTGCACGGCGGCGAGGTGCGACCGGTGTACGGCGGCGGTGGTGGCGGCGTCGACCTCGGCCGCGCCGGCGCGATCCCGGCCGGCCCCCTGCGGCCCAGCCAGGCACGGATCCTGCTCGCCGCTCTGCTCGCCGCCCGCGCGGACCGTGCCCGCATCGCCGCCGCGTTCGGCGATCCGGCCGAGGGTTCGGTGGATCCGGGCCCGCCGTTCACCGTGTCGTCCCCGAGGTGACGCCGGCGGGCGGTAGGCATGGTGCCCATGTGCGATCACGCTCCCCTCTCGGACCCCGGCCCACGGACACACCGTCCACTCACCCGTCGTACGGCGCTCGGCGGCGCCGGAGCCGGCCTGCTCATCGCCGGCCTCGGCAGCGGGCTGGCCGGCACAGCGGCGTCGGCCGGCACCGTGCGTGCCACCGGTGCCCGCCGCACCTCGCGGGTGACGCAGGGCACCACCCTCGTCCACGCCGACCTGCACAACCACACGCTGATGAGCGACGGCGACGGCGACCCCGACCTCGCCTACGACTCGATGCGCGACGCCGGCCTCGACGTCGCCGCCCTCACCGACCACGCGACGATCTCGGACAGCCTGCTCGGCTCGGCGCTCGCGGCGATCCTCCCCGCGGGGTACAGCCAGCTCGGCGGCCTCACCCGGCAGGACTGGGCCCACACCGAGGAGCTGGCCGACGCCGCCAACGCCGACGGGACCTTCACCGCCATCCGTGGCTTCGAGTGGTCCGAGCCGCTGCTCGGGCACATCAACGTCTGGTTCAGCGAGCACTACACCGACATCGTGGACCTGGGGGCGATGCGACCGTTCTTCGACTGGCTGACCCGCTCCCCCGACACGCCGCTGATCGACGGAGGCGCGGACGGCATCGCCGGGTTCAACCACCCGGGCCGGGAGTTCCGGCGCTTCCAGGACTTCCGCTACTTCCCGGGCGCGCGCGAGCAGATGGTCTCGCTCGAGATGTTCAACCGCCGCGACGACTACCTCTTCGAGGGCTACGCCGACGGTCGTACGTCGCCGCTCAACGCCTGCCTCAACGCCGGGTGGCGCACGGGTATCACCGGGGTCACCGACGAGCACGGCACCGACTGGGGCTTCCCCGAGGGCAAGGGTCGCACCGGACTGTGGGTCGACGAGCACTCCCGGCCCGGCGTGATGCGTGCGATGCGGGCACGTCGGTTCTTCGCCACGCGCACCTCCGGGCTGCGGGTCGATGCCACCGCGAGGATCGGCCGGGAGACCTGTCGCATGGGGTCGGTCATCCCGGGTGCCGGCGGCGACGTGCGGTTCTCGCTCGACCTGGAGCGCGACGACGAGTGGCGCGGCCGCACCCTCGCAGTGCAGGTGCTGCGCCCGGGCTCGGAGGTGCCCGAGGTCGTGGCGGTCGAGGAGTTCCGGGTGGGCGACGTCGTGCGGTTCACGGTGCCGTTGGACGCTGCCGACGGCGACTGGGTGCTGCTGCGGATCAGCGACCCGGCGCAGCCCAACCCCACCCCCGGCCCGGAGGGGCACCCGTGCAACGACCTCGGCATCGCCTACACGAGTCCGTGGTGGTTCGAGCCTGCCTGACCGGGCACCGGCCGCGGCAGCCTCGTCAGTGCCCCGCCCAGCTCTCGGACTGGGTGAGGCGGAAGAGGTAGACCAGGGCCGGCAGCACGACGGCGACCGCGAGCGACACCGCGACGAGCAGGCCCTGCAGCGTCGCGGTGGCGCCCGCCGCGTCGGCGATCGTGACCTCGTCGACCAGCAGCCACGGGTGCTGAGCGACCCCCCACCCGGTCACCACGGCGGCGACCGCGGTCACCGCGGTCGGCCGGGCCGCGCCGTACTGCCGGCGCCAGAGGAGGACGAGCGTGGCCAGTCCGGCGATACCCGACACCGCGATCAGCGGCGCGGCACGCCCGGTGAGGCCGGCGAGCAGCGTCGGCGCGTCGTACCCCAGGGGCACCAGCGTCGCGAACACGACCGCCCCGGTGACACCGCCGACGGCGAGCGACCGCCCCCGGAGATGGTCGGCCAGGGAGTCGTCCCCGGAACGTCGGGCGTCCGCGGTGAGGAAGGTCCCGGCGAGGAAGGCGCACGTGCCCACCGCGATCACGCCGCCGAGGAGCGAGGTCGGGTTCAGCCAGGAGCTCCAGGCGTTCCCGCCCCCGTCGGCCGGGACCCGACCCGACGCGATCGCACCCGCGACGGTGCCGAGGAAGAAGGGCGTCACCACCGACGAGGCCGCGAAGATCACGCCGAACAGTCGCGCCTGTCCGAGGGTCGCGGCGTACTTCCGGAAGGCGAAGCTCGCGCCGCGGAGCACGATGCCGAGCAGCGCGAGCAGCAGCGGCACCACCAGGGTGGTCATCGCCGCGGCGAAGGCCGTCGGGAAGGCCGTCCACCACATCACCAGCACGTAGATCAGCCAGACGTGGTTGGCCTCCCACACCGGTCCGATGCTGTGGTCGACGAGCGTGCGCACCTGCGCGCCGGAGCGGGCTCCCCCGGCGGTCAGGTCGAAGAACCCGGAGCCGAAGTCGGCGCCGCCGAGGACGGCGTACGCGATGACGCCGACGAACAGCGCGGCGGCGACCGCGGTCTCGAGCGTCATCGGTCGGCTCCCGCGGCGACCGCCTCCGGCGCGTACGGGCTGGGGAGGTCCTCCTCACCGGCGCGCCAGCGGCGAGCCATCGACCGGAGCACGACGACCGCGCCTGCGGTCATCGCGGCGTAGACGACCGCGGTGATGCCGAGCAGCCACCACAGCCCCGGACGGTCGGCGGCCGCCTCCTCGGTGCGCATGACGCCGTAGACGATCCAGGGCTGGCGACCGACCTCGGTGGCGATCCAGCCGGCCTGGAGCGCCACGACAGCCAGCGGACCGGCGGCTGCCATCCCGCGGAGGAACCAGCGCCGGCGGAGCAGGTCGCGGCCGCGCCACCGGGCGACCCAGAAGGCGGTGACCGTGAGCGCGGCGAGGGTCCCGATGCCCACCATCACCTGGAACGACAGGTGGGTGAGGTTGACGGGTGGCCGCTCGTCCTCGGGCACCGTGTCCAGCCCCGGCACCGGCTCCTCCAGCGAGCTCTGCGCGATGACCGACCCGAGCACGGGGATGTCGATGGCTCCCTCGACGTCGCCGTCGACGTAGACACCGCCGAGCCGCAGCGGTGACGGGCCGTCGGTGGTGGTCTCGGCCAGCTCGAAGGCAGCCAGCTTGGCAGGCTGACGCTCGGCGAGGCCGTCACCGAGCAGGTGCCCGACGAAGGGCTGCGCGAGCGCGGCCACCGTCGCGAACGCGAACGGCACCAGGAAGCCGAGCCGGTGGTGCTCGTCGCGCCGACCGCGCAGCAGGCCGACCGCGTAGACGCCCGCGATGCTGAACCCGACCACCATGTAGGCCGCGACCCACATGTGCAGGAACTGCCAGAACGCCTGGTCGTTGAAGAGCACCGCCCACGGCTCCACGTCGGTGACCTCGCCGTCGACCAGCCGGAACCCTGTGGGCGCGTTCATCCAGGCGTTGACCGCGAGCACGCAGTAGGTGCCGATCACACCGGTCACCGCCATCGGCAGCACCATCAGCAGGTGCCGCCGGGGCGGGATCCGGCCCCATCCGTAGAGATAGATGCCGAGGAAGATCGCCTCCAGGAAGAACGCGAGGCCCTCGAAGGCGAAGGGCAGCCCGAGCACGTCGCCGTACGTGCCCATCAGACCCGGCCACAGCAGCCCCATCTCGAAGCTGAGCACGGTCCCGGACACCGCACCGATCGCGAAGAGCACCGCGGACACCTTCGCCCAGCGCTTGGCCAGACCGAGGGCCACCGGGTCCTCCCGCCGGATACCGCGCAGGTGCATCACGAAGATGATGGCCGGAAAGGCGACGCCGAAGCAGGCCAGCACGATGTGCCATCCCAGGGACAGCGCCATCTGCTGCCGCGCGGGCAACAGCCCTTCCGGCTCGGCGACGAGGGCCAGGTCGGAGACGAGGTGCAGTACATCGGGGGTGACCACGCGCTCGACGCTACGGGGCGTGTCGGCCGATCCGGGAACTTTGTGAAAGTTTTCACGTAATCCGATGGCACGCCGCTGCGCGACCGTGTGGCCCCGGTGTCTACGATTCCCGGCATGGCCTCTCGTGCGCTCCTCGCCGTGCCCGCTGCCCTGCTCCTGGCTCTCGGCCTCGCCGCCTGCGGCGGCGACGACGACCCGGCCACGGCCGAGGACCCCGCCAGCTCTGCCACCACCGACGAGTCCGCCGGGGACGACAGCACGCAGGCCGCGGGAGACGGCTCCTGCACCTACACCGAGACCGGGCAGGCGGCCGTCGAGGGCGTCGAGCTCCCGCCGAGCGAGCCGACCCGGACGGGGAAGGTCCCGGTGACGATGTCCACCTCCGTCGGCGAGCTGAGCCTCACCCTGACCGCCGGCACCACGCCGTGCACGGTCAACTCCTTCGTGTCCCTGGCCGAGCAGGGTTACTACGACGACACCAGCTGTCACCGGATGACCACGAGCGGCATCTTCGTGCTCCAGTGCGGCGACCCGGCCGGCAACGGCACGGGTGGTCCTGGCTACCAGTTCGAGGACGAGCTGACCGGCGAGGAGACCTACCCGGCGGGCACGCTCGCGATGGCCAACGCCGGACCCGACACCAACGGCTCGCAGTTCTTCATCGTCTACGAGGACACCCCGCTCCCCCCGGCCTACACCGTGTTCGGCAGCGTGGACGACGCCACCGTCACGACCGTTGCCGACGTCGCCTCGGACGGGGTCGACGACGCCAACGGCGCCGGCGACGGTGCGCCGACGACCGCCGTCGACATCGACGCGGTGACCGTCGGCGAGAGCTGAGGTCCCGATGGCCGAGCTCGCCCGTCGTCCCGGCCCCGACCGGAGGGTCCGGGTCACCGACCACGGCGAGCGGCACCGCGAACGCGAGGACCGGGTGGTCACCGAGGAGCCGTTGGAGATCCGCCTCGAATGGCCCGCCGGGCCGGCCCGCACCGTGTGGACCACCCTGCGGACACCGGGCCAGGACTTCGAGCTCGCGGCCGGCTGGACCTATCACGAGGGGCTGGGTGAGCCCGAGCGCGTCGCCTACTGCACCGACGCCTCGCTCACCCGGGAGCAGGAGCTCAACACCGTCACCGTGACCCTGGCGGCGGCTCCGACCCGCGACCTCCCGGGCCGGCTCGACGCGCTGAGCGCCGGCTCCGCCGCCTGCGGCGTCTGCGGCACGGACCGGATCACCGAGGTGCTGGCCCGCACCCCCGCCGCGAGTGAGGGCGTCCCGCGTCCGGATGCGGACGTCCTGCGACGGCTGCCCGACCTGATGCGCCCCCACCAGACGCTCTTCAGCCGCACCGGCGGGTGCCACGCCGCAGGACTCTTCACCGAGGACGGAGCGCTCCTGACCTGCCGCGAGGACGTCGGGCGCCACAACGCCGTCGACAAGGTGACCGGCGCCCGGGTGCTGGCCGGCGAGCCGCCCGCCGCAGCGGCGCTCGTCGTGAGCGGTCGCGCGGGCTTCGAGCTCGTGCAGAAGGCCATCGCGGCGGGCAGCGGCTGCCTGGTCGCGGTCGGCGCGCCGAGCGGTCTCGCGATCGACCTCGCGCGCGCCGCCGGACTGGGACTCTACGGCTGGACCACCACTGAACGGACCGTCCGGTACGCCTAGGGCATGTCTCCCCGTCCCGGCCTACGACGCGACGATTCCGACGCGATTCCGACGCGCTACGGCGCTGACTCGGGAGACTTGCCCCAGATCGCACGGATCGGCCCGCGAGCGGCGTGGGGCAGGGGTTGTGTCGGCGCCCACTGCTTGACTGGTGGGCATGGAGATCCTGGTGTTGCTGGTGGGACTGACGGTCGGCGTGGTCGTGGGCTGGCTCGCCCGTCAGGCGCGCATCCGGCCACTGCCGCCGGAGGCGACGCCGGAGGTCCAGGCGGCGCGCCAGGACGCCCTGGTGCAGCAGGTGCGGCACGAGGAGGCCCAGGCCCGTGCCACCACCCAGGCCGAGCTCGCCGCCGCCCTCGCAGCGGTCGACGAGCTGCGCGACGCGCTCGCCGCGGCGCGCCGACAGCATGAGGAGTACGTCGCTCAGCAGCGCGACGCCCACCAGCAGCGGGAGCAGTCGACGGCCGGTCACACGCAGGTGCTCAAGACGCTCACCCCGGTCGCCGAGCAGCTGCGGGCCATGCACCGTCGCGTCGAGGAGCTCGAGCAGCAGCGCTCCCACCAGCACGGTGAGCTCACCGAGCAGATCCGCTCGACCCAGCACTCCGTCGCCGAGTCCAAGCGGGCCGCCGACACCCTCGCCTCCGCGCTGACGAACAACGCGGTGCGGGGCGTGTGGGGCGAGACCCAGCTGCGCACCCTGGTCGAGACGGCGGGGCTGCTGCAGCGGGTCGACTTCGACCTGCAGCAGTCCGTCGAGGCCGACTCCGGCACCCGGCGCCCCGACATGGTCGTCAACCTGCCCGGTGGCAAGCAGATGGCCGTCGACGCCAAGGCGCCCTACTCCGCGTTCATCGACGCGCACCGCACCGGCATCGACCCCGAGGATCGACAGCGGCTGCTCGGCGAGCACGCCAAGAAGGTGCGCCGCCACGTCGACGCCCTCGCGTCCAAGACCTACTGGAGCGGGCTGGAGGCGAGCCCGGAGTTCACCGTCGCGTTCATCCCCAACGAGCAGCTGCTGGCCTCGGCACTCGAGACCGACCCGTCCTTGATGGAGTACGCCTTCGGCAAGGGCATCGTGCTCGCCACGCCCACCAACCTCTGGGCGATCCTCAAGACCGTCGCGTTCACCTGGCGCCAGGAGGTGCTCACCGAGGACGCCAAGGAGGTCTTCGACCTCGGTCGCGAGCTCTACCGCCGGATCTGCACGATGGCCGATCACGCCGACAAGCTGCGCCGCTCCCTGGAGAGCACCATCAAGAACTACAACGCCTTCGCCGGCTCGCTGGAGTCGCGGGTGCTCGTCACCGCCCGCAAGCTCGACCAGATGGACGAGTCCACCGTGCTCGGCAAGCCGGCGCCGATCGACTCCTCTCCCAAGCCGCTGACCAGTGGCGACTTCGCCGCGCTCGGCACGGACCTCGACCGCCCCGAGATCGTCGACGACGTCGCCGGCGTGGTCGACGCCGAGGTCGTCGACGACCAGCAGGACCTCTTCACCGACGCCGGCTGAGACCCCCAGCAGGGTCAGCGCACGACGACACGCGTCTGCTTGCCGCCGTTCACGACCAGGCGCAGCGGGTCGGACGTCTTCCGGCGCCGGATCTTGCCCTTGCCTGTCCCGATCCGGACCTGCAGCTCGACCTCGTCGTTGCGGGTCTTCGTCCGGAGCAGTCGTTGCGCCTCGGCGAGACTGCCGATGTCGTAGTAGGAGTCCCATCCCCGGTTGCCGCCCGTCACCGCGATCTCGCCGGACGTGCCCCGAAGTCGCCTCGGCACCTTGACCGAGAACCGGATGCGGCGTTTGCGATCGTCGGACCGGAGCAGCACCACCTGGAGCCGCAGCCGGGCACCGGCGCGCACCGACGCCGTGCGACGGGTCACGTCGATCCACCGGCCGGCCTTGCGCTGTCGGATCTTCCTCACCCGGAAGACGCGCTGCTCGTCGCTCACCGCCACGGTGTTGCGCACCGAGTCGATCGTGACGCCGTCGAAGCCCGACATCGACCACAGCAGGTCCGGCAGGTCGTAGACGCCCGGCCAGACCACGTCGTGAGTGTCGCGGTACCGGTCGGTGTAGCGGAGCGCGAAGGTGCTGCCATCGCGTCGTCGACCGGTGACGTGCCAGGCCTGGGTCTCCGAGCCTCCGATGATCCCGTCGATCACGCGGTCGTGGTTGGCGACGTTGCCGTAGAACGCGACGGCGGGGAGGGCGTCGGCCACCAGCACCTCGGTGCTGCCGGTGCGGCTGCGTCCGCGATAGGAGACGACCGAGTCGAAGGGTGCTTCGGGTGGTGTGGCACCGAACGTGCCGGCGATCCCGGCAAGCCGATCATCGGTGATCGTGCCACCGAGCTCCCCGATGTTGGCGACCTTGAACGGAACCCCCAGCGGGTCCTCCTGCACATAGATCGCGTCCGCCGCGGCGAGGCCCAACGAGGTCTCCCCCTGGAACGACATCGGATGGCCGAAGGCCACCACACGGTCGCCGCACACCGAGGTCGCGGTGCCGATGCCGGCCATGGTGATGTCCCCGATCGACTCGACCGCTGCGAGGTTGCCCCCGGCCACCACGGTGTCGATGCCGGCGCGGGCGGACCCGCTCGCACGTCCGACCCGGTAGGAGTCCTCGTCGAGATACTGCCGCTCCCTCGCCCCGGACGCGCGGTCGAGATCGACACCGTTGACGCCGGTCGGCATCGGGAGATGGCGGAGCCCCTGCCCGGCCTGGCTCTCGGTCACTCCCGCGGCCGCCGCGATGCGACGAGCCATCCGAGGCCCGACGTCGACCCTCGGCGCCGGGGCGGGCGTGCCGAGGTAGCCCTGCATGTCCTCGAACGGTGTGAGGCCGGCAACGGGCGAGCTCCCCCACGCGAGACCGTAGGCGACCGCACCGATCAGTCGGCCGTCGGCGGCGTACACCGGCGATCCGGACATCCCCTGCCAGATGCCACCGGCCGCGTCGATCGCCGGCGACCCGAGATCTGCGATCACCATGTCCAACCCGGGGGCGATCCCGTCGTCGAGCACGCCGAGGACCTCTCCGGTGAAGGGCTCGGGAGTGGTGCCGGCGCTCACGGTGAGGCCGGCCACCGGGGCCCCGCGGCTCAGCTCCGCCACCGGGTAGGGCACCGCGCAGTCCTCGGCCGGCGCGGCGGACGCCGGCGGTGGGGCCAGGAGCAGCCCCCCGAGGAGGACCGTTGCTGCGGCGGCAGCGGTCGGTGCAGTGGTCGATCGGGGCCGTGTGATGGACATCGACACCGTCCTCCTGTGATCCGGGAGCGGTGCCGACACACGCTCACCTCTTGTTCTGATGGGCGAACCTACGGGGAGGTCGCATCAGTTCAGAGGGCCGTTGTGCCCGCGTGATGCAGGCCGGTGGTCCCGATCACGCCCCGGGGTTGTCGCCGCCGAACTGCTGTGCCGAGAAGTCCACGGTTCGGCGAGCGTTCGCCAACGCGGTGACCGTCGCGCTCCCGAGCGCCCCACCCCGATCGAACACCTCCGCCGTGCCGACCGCGATGCCGTCGGCGGCGACGTGGTCGACCGCCCGCAGCCCGATCTCGTGACTCACCGGGCGACGGCTCAGCGCCAGGCTGATGTCGGTGTTGATGAACTCGACGCCGGCGCTCCCCCAGTTGGTCACCATGCTCGTGGCGTCCGCGATCGACGCCACGCTCTGGAACACGCTCCGCTCCTCGCCGGCGACCACGGGGACGCCGGTCTGCCAGGTCGCGTGCCGACCGCCGTTCTGATGGCTGGAGAAGTCGTCGGACCACGGCAGCCCGCTGGAGAACACCGGGATCCGCGGGTCGTCGGAGACCGGGGCGACCTCCGGTGGCGGCGGTGTGCCCCGCTCGAGGGCGCTCCACACCTCGCCGTCCGGTGTCGCGGCGGGTCGCAGGAACGCCGACGTCGCACGAGCGACGGGCTCGCCGTCCTGCTCGACGAGTGCGTCGAGCAGGACCAGGCGCGGCGACTCCCGCACCACGCGGGCCCGCGCCGTCGTCGTACGGCGCCGAGCCTGCCGGAAGAGGTCGACGTGGTAGCGCGCGGGCACCAGCTCCGCACGGCCGGACTCCTGCACCGCCATCTCGAGGGACCGTGCCAGGAGCCCGCTCACCGCGACCCCGTGGAGGTGGTCCTCACCCCAGAGGCTCACGGCCATGGACGTCGGCTCGAAGCCGCCCTCGGTCGGGCGGAAGAACGCCAGGCGGTCCATCAGGCGTACGAGTCCACCGGCGGGCAGGCACACACCAGGTTGCGGTCGCCGTAGGCCTGGTCGATCCGCGCCACCGGCGCCCAGTACTTGTCCGGATCGATCCCGGCGGGATAGACCGCGACCTCGCGGGAGTACGGCCGGTCCCACTCTCCGACCAGTGCTCGCCCGGTGTGCGGTGCCCCACGCAGCGGCGAGTCCTCCAGCGACCACTCGCCGGCGCCGACCCGGTCGATCTCGCCCTTGATGGCGATCATCGCCTCGCAGAAGCGATCGAGCTCGGCCAGGTCCTCCGACTCGGTCGGCTCGACCATCAGGGTGCCGGCGACCGGGAACGACATCGTCGGCGCGTGGAAGCCGTAGTCGATCAGCCGCTTGGCGACGTCCTCGACACTCACGCCGGTGCGCTGGGTGATCTCTCGCAGGTCGAGGATGCACTCGTGGGCGACCAGGTCGCCCTCGCCGCGGTAGAGCACCGGGAAGTGCTCGTCGAGCCGGGTCGCGACGTAGTTGGCGGACAGCACCGCGACGGCGGTGGCCCGCGCCAGTCCCGGGCCGCCCATCATCCGGATGTAGGCCCACGAGATCGGCAGGATCCCGGCCGAGCCGTAGGGCGCCGCGCTCACGGCGCCGATGCCGTCGCGGCGGTCGGTCTCCGGGTGCAGCGGGTGGGTGGGCAGGTACGGCGCGAGGTGCTCGCGGACGGCGACCGGGCCGACTCCCGGACCCCCTCCGCCGTGGGGGATGCAGAAGGTCTTGTGCAGGTTGAGGTGGGACACGTCGCCACCGAACTCGCCCGGCTTGGAGTAGCCCAGGAGCGCATTGAAGTTGGCACCGTCGATGTAGACCTGGCCGCCGTGGTCGTGAACGATCGAGCACAGCTCGGCGACGGTCTCCTCGTACACCCCGTGCGTCGACGGGTAGGTGATCATGATCGCCGCCAGCGTGTCGGCGTGCTCGGCGCACTTGGCGCGCAGGTCGTCGAGGTCGACCGCGCCGTGCTCGTCCGCCGTGACGACCACGACCCGCATCCCGGCCATGACCGCCGACGCGGGATTGGTGCCGTGGGCCGAGGAGGGGATCAGGCAGACGTCGCGCTGGGTGTCGCCGTTGGCGGCGTGGTAGCCGCGGATCGCCAGCATGCCGGCGAGCTCGCCCTGGGCGCCGGCGTTGGGCTGCACCGACACCCGGTCGTAGCCGGTGACCGTGGCCAGCCAGGTCTCCAGCTGGTCCACGAGCCGGCGGTAGCCGGCAGCGTCCTCCGCGGGCGCGAACGGATGCAGGTCGGCGAAGCCGGGCAGCCCGATCGGCTCCATCTCGTTGGTCGCGTTGAGCTTCATCGTGCACGAGCCGAGGGGGATCATGCCGCGGTCGAGGGCGAAGTCCCGCGCGGACAGGCGGCGCAGGTAGCGCAGCATCGAGGTCTCGTTGCGGTGGCTGGAGAAGACCGGATGCGTGAGGTACGACGTGGTCCGAGCCAGCTGGTCCGGGATCGCCGCCACCGGTTCGGTCTGGCGGGGCGTGACGCCGAAGGCCTGGTGGATCCCCCGCAGCGTGTCGACCGTGCTCTCCTCGGAGAAGGAGATCCCGACGGTGGCGTCGTCGACCTGACGCAGCAGCAACCCGCGCTCGCGCGCGGCAGCGACCACCGGTGCGGCGCCGCCCGGCACCCGCACCTGGATGGTGTCGAAGAACGACTGGGTGAGCACCTCGAAGCCCGCGCCACGCAGCGACGCGGCGGCCCGGGCAGCCAGGTCGTGCACCCGCTGCCCGATCGCTCGGATCCCCTCCGGGCCGTGGTAGACGCCGTACATCCCCGCGATCACGGCGAGCAGCACCTGGGCCGTGCAGATGTTGGAGGTCGCGCGGTCACGCCGGATGTGCTGCTCGCGGGTCTGCAGCGCGAGCCGGAAGGCCGACTGCCCCTCGGCGTCGACCGAGACCCCGACCAGGCGGCCCGGCAGCTGGCGCTCGAGCCCGCTGCGCACGCTCATGAAGCCGGCGTGCGGGCCGCCGTAGAACAGCGGGACGCCGAAGCGCTGGGCAGACCCGACGACGACGTCGGCCCCCATCTCTCCGGGCGCCTCCAGGAGCGTGAGCGCCAGCAGGTCGGCGGCGACGACCGCGATGCCGCCACGCTCGTGCACCGCCTCGATGATCGGACGGGGATCCCGGACCTCACCGGACGCCGCGGGGTACTGCACGAGCACGCCGGCGACCTCGCCGTCCGGGAGGCCGTCAGTCAGGTCCGCGACGGTCACCTCGAAGCCGTGAGCGGCCGCGCGGGTGCGGACCACGTCGATGGTCTGCGGCAGCGCGTCGGCGTCGACGACGAACGGCCCGGTCGCCTTGCGGTTGGCACGGTAGGCGAGTGCGAGCGCCTCGGCGGCCGCCGTCCCCTCGTCGAGGAGCGACGCTCCGGCGGTCGGCAGACCGGTGAGATCGGCGATCATGGTCTGGAAGTTCAGCAGTGCCTCGAGGCGGCCCTGCGAGATCTCGGGCTGGTACGGCGTGTAGGCGGTGTACCAGCTGGGGTCCTCCAGCACGTTGCGCCGGATCACGGCCGGGGTGACCGTGCCGTGGTAGCCGAGCCCGATCATCGCCTCGCCCGGCCGGTTCTCCGCAGCGATCTCGCGCAGCTCGCGCGCCGCCAGCTCCTCGCTCGCGGCCTCGGGGAGGTCCAGCGCCTCCGGCGCCTGGATCTCCTTGGGCACCGCGGCGGACATCAGGTCGTCCAGCGAGGTGTACCCGAGCAGGTCCAGCATGCGAGCGACATCGGCGTCGTCCGGGCCGAGATGGCGGGTCAGGAACGGTGCGGACACAAGGGCTCCTCGGGTCGCATTGGGCGTGACCCTCCCCCTCTGTCGTCGTCCGACTCCAGAGTTGCCTGGTCCGCACGGTCCGGGAGCCTGAGAGGTTCCGGGGAGGAATTGCCCCTTCGGCGCGAGGAACGGCGCTGTTCCTGGACTCTCCCGCGCGGGATCAGCAGCGCGACCAGCCTAGCAAGGACTGGTCAGCCGACGTGACGCGCCGCCCTCCGTGCGGCGAGCTCGTCACCCGGCACGTCCGCCGGTTCCTCGTCCGAGGCACGCTCGCTCGGCAGGTCGGCCAGCGTGCCCTCGATCTCGCGCCAGACACCACCGATGGCGATGCCGAACACGCCCTGGCCGCCCTGCAGCAGGTCGATGACCTCGTCGTTGCTGGTGCACTCATAGACCGAGGCGCCGTCAC
>CAZJDU010000044.1:0-26708 GCA_964544855.1 uncultured Nocardioides sp. | reverse complement strand
AGCCTCGAAACCACCATCGACCCTCCCGATGGTCCTCGAGGCTCGCCGCTGGCGCTCCTCGCACCTCGACCAGCGTCGGGCCGCCGGGGTCACTCGCCGATGTAGGACATCACGTGCTTGATGCGGGTGTAGTCCTCCAGCCCGTACATCGACAGGTCCTTGCCGTGGCCGCTGTGCTTGAAGCCACCGTGCGGCATCTCGGCGACGATCGGGATGTGGGTGTTGATCCACACCGCACCGAAGTCGAGCCGCTTGGCCATCCGCATCGCCCGGCCGTGGTCGCTGGTCCACACGCTCGACGCCAGGCCGTAGCGAACCCCGTTGGCCCACTGCAGGGCCTGCCGCTCGTCGTCGAACCGCTGCACGGTGATCACCGGCCCGAAGATCTCGTCCTGGATCTGCTCGTCGTCCTGGCGCAGGTCGGCGAGCACGGTCGGCTGGTAGAAGTAGCCGCTCTCGCCGCCGGTGACCGACGCCGGGCCGCCTCCCGCGGCGATCGCGGCGTGGTCCGGCAGCCGGTCGACGAAGCCGGACACCCGCGCGAGCTGGTCGGGGTTGTTGAGCGGACCGTAGAGGACGTCCTCGTCGCTGGGCATCCCGGTGCGCACACCCCGCGCCTGCTCGGAGAGCGCCGCGACGAAGTCGTCGTACACGCGCGGTCCGGCCAGCACACGCGTCGCCGCGGTGCAGTCCTGACCGGCGTTGAAGTAGCCGGCCTCGGCGATCCCCTCGGCGGCGGAGGCGATGTCGGCGTCGTCGAAGACGATCACCGGCGCCTTGCCGCCGAGCTCGAGGTGGGTGCGCTTGAGCTGCGCCGCCGCGGACTGGGCGACCTGCGTCCCGGCGCGCACCGAGCCGGTGATCGCCACCAGCTCAGGCGTCGGGTGCTCGACGACGGCGCGACCGGTGTCGCGGTCGCCGGTCACGACGTTGAAGACGCCGGGAGGGAGGAACTCCTGGGCGAGCTCGGCCAGCATCGTCGTCGTGGCGGGTGTCGTGTCGGAGGGCTTGAGCACGATCGTGTTGCCGGCAGCGAGCGCCGGCGCGATCTTCCACACCATCATCATCAGCGGGTAGTTCCAGGGCGTCACCTGGCCGACGACACCGATCGGCTCCCGCCGGATCATCGAGGTGTGGTCGGCGAGGTACTCACCGGCGGAGCGCCCCTCGAGCACGCGGGCCGCTCCGGCGAAGAACCGGATCTGGTCGATCGCCGGCGGCAGCTCCTCGGTCTCGGTGAACCCGAGCGGCTTGCCGGTGTCCTTGGACTCGGCCGCGACGAAGTCGGCGGCGCGCTCCTCGAGGCGGTCAGCGATCCGCAGCAGCGCGCGCTGCCGGTCCGCCGGGGTGGACTCGCCCCAGGTCTCGAAGGCCGCGGCCGCGGCGCGGTACGCCCGGTCGACGTCCTCCGCCCCGGACATCGGGGCGGACGCGTAGACGGTGCCCGTCGCGGGGTCGACGACGTCGTAGGAGGCCCCGGAGGCCGCATCGACGAGCTCGCCGTTGATCACGTTCTGGAATCGCTGGTCTGCCATGCGTGGCAGCCTAGACGTCACACAACGAAATCGGTAGGCATCACCGCTAGAATGCCAGTGATTTCGTATAGGTAACGCACCCTTGCGACGGATTCACTTGCATCCACCCCCCTCGACAGGTCACGATGAGCACCATGGACCGACACCCGGACTACGACCACCTGCAGCAGGCGGCCAGGGACCACCTCTGGATGCACTTCACCCGGCACGGGTCGTTCGACGACCACGACGTGCCGGTGATCGTGAAGGGCGAGGGCGCCTACATCTACGACGCCCAGGGCCGTCGCTACCTCGACGGCCTCGCCGGCCTGTTCGTCTCGCAGGTGGGCCACGGTCGCGAGGAGCTCGCGGAGGCAGCAGCGCGCCAGGCCCGCGAGCTCGCGTTCATGCCGCTGTGGTCCTACGCGCACCCCCGGGCCATCGAGCTCGCCGAGCGGGTCGCCGGCTACGCGCCCGGCGACCTCAACCGGGTCTTCTTCACCAGCGGCGGCGGCGAGGCGGTCGAGTCGGCGTGGAAGCTGGCGAAGAACTACTTCAAGCTGACCGGCCGGCCGCTCAAGCACAAGGTGCTGAGCCGCTCGATCGCCTATCACGGCACCACCCACGGCGCGCTGTCCATCACCGGCCTGCCGCCGCTGAAGCAGCAGTTCGAGCCACTGGTGCCCTCGACCTTCCGGGTGCCGAACACCAACCTCTATCGCGCCCCGCTGCACGGCGACGACCCGGAGGCCTTCGGCCGTTGGGCCGCCGACCAGATCGCGGTCGCGATCGAGCACGAGGGGCCGGACACGGTGGCCGCGGTCTTCCTGGAGCCGGTGCAGAACGCCGGCGGCTGCTTCCCGCCACCGCCCGGGTACTTCCGGCGGGTCCGGGAGATCTGCGACGAGTACGACGTGCTGCTGGTCAGCGACGAGGTGATCTGCGCGTTCGGGCGGCTGGGCGAGATGTTCGGCGCGACCCGCTTCGACTACCAGCCCGACATCATCACCTGTGCGAAGGGGATCACCTCCGGGTATGCACCGCTCGGCGCGATGATCGCGACCGACCGGCTGATGGAGCCGTTCCGCCACGGAGCGGAGTCGTTCGCGCACGGCTACACCTTCGGCGGTCATCCGGTGTCCACCGCCGTCGCGATGGCCAACCTCGACATCTTCGAGCGGGAGCAGCTCAACGCGGGCGTGCGAGCCCATGAGGACGCCTTCCGCGCGACGCTGGAGAAGCTGCTGGACATCCCGATCGTGGGCGACGTCCGCGGGAACGGCTACTTCTACGGCATCGAGCTGGTCAAGGACAAGGACACCAAGGAGAGCTTCACCGACGAGGAGTGCGAGCGGCTGCTCTACGGGTTCGTCTCCAAGCAGCTCTTCGCCGAGGGGCTCTACTGCCGGGCCGACGACCGCGGCGACCCGGTCGTCCAGCTGGCCCCGCCGCTCATCTGCGACCAGTCGCACTTCGACGAGATGGAGCAGATCCTGCGCACCGTCCTCGAGAAGGCCGCGACCATGCTCTGACAGCCTCCGTCGGACCGACGGTGGTTTCGAGGCTCGCAAGCTCGCACCTCAACCACCGTGGCGAGCTCGCATCGCAACCACCGTCGGCCGAGCTCACGCTTCGACGACGCGCCGCGCGACGGTGGTCGAGGCGTGCGGAGTGCAGCGACGAGCCTGAACCTCCGAGTGGCTCGGTCAGTGCAGCTGGGGCACCACCGCGACCGGCAGCTCGGCCTCGTGCAGCACCTCGCGGGCCACCGATCCGAGCCCCCAGGAAGCCGCCGAACCGTGATGCCGCCGGCTCACGATGACCAGCTGGGCGTCCGCGGACTGGTCGAGCAGGACCGTGGCAGCGTGGGCGCGCTCGTGGACGGTGACGACCTCGACGTCTGAGAACTCCTCGCGCAGCGGCGTGATCGCCTGCTCGATCGCCGCCACGCTGCCGCTCTCCCAGTCGTGGACCTGCGCCGAGGAGACCGCCCCGGCACCGACCACCAGCACCAGGTCCATGTCCACCGCGTAGACGACTCGGACCGGCACCCCGGCTCGACGCGCCCGCTGGAACGCGAACCGCAGCGCCTCACCGTGATCGTGCTCGGGATCGATGCCGACGACCACGGGTCCGGCGGCGTGCTGCTCGGTGTCCCACTCCGGGGGCACCACGACGAGCGGCTGCTCCGTCCGCGCGGCGCACCGCACCGAGGTCGACCCCAGCAGGAGCCGCTTGATCGCGCCGAGGCCGCGCTTTCCGACCACGACCAGGTCGTCGTCACCGGTGCTCGACAGCAGCGTCGGCACGGGATGCCCGCTCCGCACGAGGGTGCGCACCGACAGGCCGTCATAGGTCGAGCGCACCCGGTCGGCGATCTCGCCCAACATGCTCTCGTAGTGGTCGGTGGCCGCGTCCTCAGGCGTCGGGCCGCGCCCTTCGACGGCGGTCATCAGCAGCAGGGAGCGGCCGCTCGCGACAGCCTCCGCTGCGGCGTACTCGATCGCGGCCTCGTTGGGCTCCGACCCGTCGACGCCGACCACCACGGCCGGCCGATCGAACATCTCGTTCACGGCGCTCTCGCTTCCTCCTCGGCATCATCCGACGAGACCAGTCAAGCGTGAGATGCCGCCGCGGGGAAGGGTGCGCGTCCGCGCGTCGTCAACCGGCGCGCAGCCGGCGGCGCCCGCCGAGCTCGCCGACGAGCACGATGGCCAGCGCGACGAGGAACATGATCGTGCCGATCACGTTGATCTGCGGTGGGATGCCCTTGGTGGCCGCGCCCCAGACGAACATCGGGAACGTCACCTCCTGTCCGGCGTTGAGGTTGGTGATGATGAAGTCGTCGAAGGACAGCGAGAAGGACAGCAGCGCTGCCGCGAGGATCCCCGGGAAGACGAGGGGGAAGCTCACCCGCCAGAACGTCTGCCACTCGTTGGCGTAGAGGTCGGCGGCCGCCTGCTCGAGCCGCGGGTCCATGCCCGACAGCCGGGCCTTCACGGTGACCACCACGAACGACAGGCAGAACATCACGTGCGAGACGAAGATCGTCCAGAAGCCCAGCTGCCCGGCCAGGCCACCGCTCACGAACAGCGCGAGCAGCGAGGATCCCATCACGATCTCCGGGGTCGCCATCGGCAGGAAGATCACCACGTTGGCCGTCGAGCGGCCACGGAACCGGTGCCGCACCATCGCGAAGGCCATCAGCGTGCCCAGCAGCGTGGCGAGCGCGGTCGCGAGCAGGCCGATCTGCAGTGAGAGCACGACCGAGGAGCACAGCTGGTAGGGCTCGCAGACGTTGGCCCAGTTGTGGAGGGTGAATCCGTCGAAGGTGTAGGTGTTGCGGCTCGCCGGGGCGTTGAAGGACATCAGCATCACTACGAACACCGGGATGCACATGTAGAGCAGGACGAGCAGCCCGATGATCAGGATGAGGTGACCGGCCAGCCAGTCACCGGCGCGACGCAGGGTGACCATGTCAGACCAGCTCCTCGGTGCCGGACCGCCACACGTAGATCGCGACCATCACCACGATCGACACCATCAGCGACACCGACAGCGCGGACGCGATCGGGTAGTCGCCGGCGTTGAAGAGGTCCTGGATCTCGTTGCCGACCATCCGGGTGGTCGGGCTGCCCAGCAGCTCGGCGTTGATGTAGTCGCCCGCGGCGGGGATGAAGGTGAGCAGCGTGCCCGCGACGACGCCCGGCATCGACAGCGGCAGGGTGACCCTGCGGAACGCCGTGAAGGGGGTGGAGTAGAGGTCACCGGCCGCCTCGAGCAGGCGCGGGTCGATCTTCTCCAGGGACGCGTAGAGCGGCAGCACGAAGAAGGGCAGGAAGTTGTAGGTCAGGCCGGCCACGACGGCGAACGGGGTGTTGATGAGGTGGACGTCGGCACCGAGCAGATGCAGGCTCTTGAGCGTGGTCACGAAGAGCTCGTTGTCGCCCAGGAGGTACTGCCACGACAGCGTGCGCACCAGGAAGCTGGTGAAGAACGGAGCGATCACCGCCACCAGCATCAGGTTCTTGTAGCGCCCGGACTTGAAGGCGATGGCGTAGGCCAGCGGGTAGCCGAGCAGCACGCAGGCCGCGGTGGCGATCAGCGCGTAGACCAGCGACCGCACGATCTGCGGCGCATAGGCGGCGATCGCGTCCGGGTAGTTCTGGAAGCTCCAGGTCATCCGGTAGCCGAGCTCGAGCGACCCGGTCGGGTCGTAGAGGCTGGTGGCGACCAGCGTGACGGTCGGCACCAGGAAGAAGACCAGCAGCCAGAACCCGCCGGGGAAGAGCAGCAGGTAGCCGGCCCGGCCGCTCCTGCGCGCTTCCGGCGCGGGGGCCGGCTCGGTCGTCGTCGACGTGGGTACGACGGGCACGGGCGACTCCTACTCGTCGTCGGTCTCGGTGCCGGCCAGCGCGTCCTGCGCGGCATCCAGCAGGAAGGTGTGCTCGGGCCGCCAGTGAAGGTCGACCACGTCCCCGGGGCGGAACCGGCGATGGCTGGTGTGGTTCTGCTCGAAGACCATCAGCTCCACACCCGACGGCAGCGCGACGACGTACTCGGTGCTGACCCCGACGAAGCTGACCGCGGTGACCGTGGCACCCGCGAGCCGGTTGGCCGCCGCCTCGTACGACGCTCCCGACTCGGTGAGCTGCACCTTCTCCGGACGCACGCCGACCCAGACCTTGCCCTCGGTCACCCGCGCCCGGCTGCGCGGCGCCGACACCTCCGCGCCGCCGACGTCGACCCACATCTCCTCACCGCCGTGACGCACCGTGCCCGCGACCAGGTTGGAGCGGCCCAGGAAGTTGGCCACGAACGTGGTCGCCGGCAGGTCGTAGAGCTCCTCCGGCGCTCCCATCTGGTCGATCCGCCCCTGGTTCATCACGGCCACCGTGTCGGCCATGGTCATGGCCTCCTCCTGGTCGTGGGTGACGTGGATGAAGGTCAGCCCGACGTCGGTCTGGATCCGCTTGAGCTCGAGCTGCATCGCGCGGCGCAGCTTGAGGTCGAGGGCCCCGAGCGGCTCGTCGAGCAGCAGCACCTGCGGCTGGTTGATCAGGGCCCGGGCGAGCGCGACCCGCTGTTGCTGGCCGCCGGAGAGCTGGGCGGGCTTGCGGTCCGCCAGCCCGGTCAGCTCGACGAGCTCGAGCATCTTCCCGACCTCGGCGGTGACGCTCGACGCGCGGCGTCCCCGCTTGCGCCGCGGCCCGAAGGCCACGTTGTCGCGGATCGTGAGGTGCGGGAAGAGCGCGTAGCTCTGGAACACGGTGTTG
Organism: uncultured Nocardioides sp.; assembly: GCA_964544855.1. GTDB lineage: Bacteria > Actinomycetota > Actinomycetes > Propionibacteriales > Nocardioidaceae > Nocardioides. The sequence continues at coordinate 19,918 of CAZJDU010000044.1, read as the reverse complement.
ACCGGCCGCTGGTAGGGCTTGAGCCGGGTGATCTCGTCGCCGCCGAGCGCGATGGCACCCGCCGTGGGCTCCTCCAGGCCCGCCACCATCCGCAACGTCGTCGTCTTGCCACACCCGGACGGCCCCAGCAGCGCGAAGAACGAGCCGGCGGGCACCGTGAGGTCCAACGCGTCGACCGCGGTGAAGTCGCCCCACCGTTTGGTGAGCCCGGTGAGCTCGAGATCCCCCACGGTCAGCCGCCGATCGCCTGCGAGAAGTCGGTCTCGTACTGCTGGCGCTTCGTCTCGTCGAGCACGTCGAAGGTGTAGGTGTCGGCGAGGAACTCCTCGCTCGGGAAGATCAGGTCGTTCTCCACCAGCGACGGGTCGATGTCGGCCATCGCCTCCTGGGCACCCTCGACGGGGCAGATGTACCAGACCCACGCGGCGAGCGTCGCCGCCACGACCGGGTCGTAGTAGTAGTCCATCAGCGCCTCGGCGTTCGCCTTGTGGTCCGCCTTGTTGGGCACCATCATGTTGTCCGACCAGATCTGGAGCCCCTCCTCGGGCTTCACGAACTCCAGGCCCGGCGCCTCGCTCGCGGCGATGTCACCCGACCAGGCCATGCAGGCCACGAGGTTGCCGGACTTGAGGTCCCGGATGTAGTCGTTGCCGGTGAAGCGACGGATCTGGCCGGACGCCACCACCTCGGCGAGCCGGTCGATCGCGGCGTCCCACTCCTCCTGGGTGAAGCCCTCGGGGTCGGCGCCGGTCACCCGGAGCATGAAGCCCATGGTGTCCTCCATCTCGGTGAGCAGGCCGACCTTGCCCCGGAGGTCCTCGCGCGTGATCAGCTCCTCGAAGCTGCTCACCGGGTCGGTGTACTTGGCGTTGTAGGCCACGCCGGTGAGGCCGGACTGCCACGGCACGGAGTACTGCCGCTCGGCGTCCCACGCGGGCGCGCGGAGGCTCTCGAGCAGGTTCGCCTCGACGTTGGGCAGGTTGGCCTTGTCCAGCTCCTGCATCCAGCCCAGGTTGATCATCCGGGCCGCCGTCGAGTCGGTCATCACGATGATGTCGCGACCGATCGGCTCGCAGGCACCGAGCTGGTCCTTGACCTTGCCGAAGAACTCGTTGTTGTCGTTGATGTCGGTGTCGTAGGTGACGTCGATGCCGGAGTCCTGCTCGAAGGCCTCGAGCGTCGGCATCCGCTTGCCCTGGACGTCGATGTACTCCGGCCAGTTGGAGAAGACCAGGAGCTTCTCGGTGTCGGACTTGTCGGTGCTCTCGCAGGTGTCGCCGGTCTGCACCTGCGACTCGGTGCCGCAGGCGGCGAACACGGAGGGCGCTCCCAGAGCCAGCGCGCCGAGCGAGAGTCCCTTGAGCACCCCGCGACGGTCGATCCCCCGCACGGCACGTGCGGGTGGGGGCACGGTCAGGCGCTGCGGTCGGTTCCTCATCTGCACTTCCCTCTTCGCGACGGACGATGTGCCACGGGATGCTGTCACCAGATTCGCGCGGTGACAAGGGAAAGCGTGGGTCTGAAACAGAATCGCAACGAATTCCGCAATCCGCGCGCCCATTGAGCACGGAACACGGAGCGTGGCACGATCTGCCCATGACAGCTCAGCCGAGCAACACCTCCCTGCACCTCGACGATGTCGCGAAGGCCATCATCGAGCAGCTCCAGGCCGACGGACGGCGGTCCTACGCAGCGATCGCCAAGGCCGTCGGTCTCTCCGAGGCAGCCGTCCGCCAGCGGGTGCAGCGGCTCATCGACAGCGGCGTGATGCAGATCGTGGCCGTCACCGACCCCCTCGAGCTCGGCTTCGCCCGTCAGGCCATGATCGGGGTGCGCGCCAGCGGGCCGCTCGAGCCGATCGCCGACGCCATCGCCGAGCTCCCCGAGGTCGACTACGTCGTGGTCACCGCCGGCTCGTTCGACCTCCTGGTCGAGGTCGTCTGCGAGGACGACAACACCCTGCTCACGCTGATCTCCACCGGCATCCGCTCCGTCCCCGGCGTGGAGGCCACCGAGACCTTCATGTATCTCCAGCTCCGCAAGCAGACCTACTCCTGGGGCGTGAGGTGAGCCGGTCACTCTGGCTCGACCAGGCTCCCCCCGAGCGCCGCACGCCGCTCCCCGGAGACCGGTCCTACGACGTCGTCGTGGTCGGCGCCGGCCTCACCGGGCTGTGGACCGCCCACTACCTCGCGACGGGCTCGGACGCGAGGGTCGCCGTCATCGATGCCGAGCACGTCGGCTTCGGCGCGTCGGGACGCAACGGCGGCTGGTGCTCGGCGCTCTTCCCCGCCTCGCTGCGGAGCCTGGCTGCCCTCCCCGGCTCCTCCCCCGCGGCGGCGCTCGCCCAGCACCGGGCGATGCAGGACAGCGTCCGCGAGGTCGGGGACGTCGCCGCACAGGAGGGCATCGCGTGCGACTACGCCCGCGGCGGCACCGTCGTGCTGGCGCGCTCGGCCGCGCAGTGGCAGCGGGCCCGGGCGGACCACGCCGTGGCACGCGGGTGGGGACGCGACGACATGGAGCTGCTGGACCGGACCGCGGCCGACACCGTGCTCCGCGGGACCGGCACCGTGGGAGCGACGTACACCCCGGACTGTGCCGCCCTGCACCCGGCCCGCCTGGTCGGCGGGCTCGCCACGGCGTGCGAGCGGCGCGGTGTCGCGGTCTTCGACCGCACCCGGGCCACGTCGATCGAGCCCGGGCGGGTCCGCACCGACCGCGGCACGCTGACCGCCGAGCACGTGGTGCGGGCGACCGAGGGATACACCCCCGACCTCGCCGGCGAGCGGCGCACCGTCGCCCCCGTCCACTCGCTCGTGATCGCGACCGAACCGCTGTCCGCCGAGGTGTGGGAGCAGATCGGCCTCCGGCGACGCGAGACGTTCTCCGACCATCGGCACCTGGTCGTCTACGGCCAGCGCACCGCGGACGACCGGCTGGTCTTCGGAGGGCGTGGGGCGCCGTACCACTTCGGGTCCCGCGTGCACGCGGCGTACGACGAGGTGCCGCGCGTCTTCGCCCGGCTGCGGGCGACGCTCGTGGACCTCCTCCCGGTCGTGGCACCGGCGCGGGTCACCCATGCGTGGGGCGGCGTGCTCGGCGTCCCCCGCGACTGGTGCGCCTCGGTCGGGCTGGACCGCTCGATCGGGCTGGGCTGGGCCGGCGGCTACGTCGGCGACGGGGTGAGCACAGCGAACCTCGCCGGCCGCACGATGCGCGACCTGGTGCTGGGACGCGACACCGAGCTGACCCGGCTGCCCTGGGTCGGCCACCGGTCGCCGCGCTGGGAGCCCGAGCCGCTGCGGTGGCTGGGGATCAACGCCGGGCTGCGGGCGACCATCCTCGCCGACGCCGAGGAGCGCATCACCCGGCGGCCGAGCGTGGTCGCGCGGATGATGGCGCCGCTGATCAGCTGATCCGGTGGTCTCGAGGCTCAGGCCTTGGCGGCCTTCGCACCTCAACCACCGTGACCACGGTGGTTGAGGTGCGAGGAACGAGCCTCGACACCACCGCCGGCTCAGCCGAGCGCCGCCTCCGGCGTCACCGCGTCGATCCCGTGCGCCTCGCCCACCGGCAGGTTCGTCAGCCGGCCGGCGTGGGTGTTCAGGCCGGCGGCCAGGGCGGCGTCGTCGCGGCAGGCCCGCTCCCAGCCCTTGTCGGCGACCGCGACCACGAACGGCAGCGTCGCGTTGGTGAGGGCGTAGGTCGACGTCCGCGGCACCGCGCCGGGCATGTTGGCCACGCAGTAGAACACCGAGTCGTGGACCGGGAAGGTCGGGTCGGCATGGGTGGTCGGGTGGGTGTCCTCGAAGCAGCCGCCCTGGTCGACCGCGATGTCGACCAGCACCGAGCCCGGCCTCATCTCCGCGACCAGCTGGTTGCTCACCAGCTTGGGCGCGGCCGCCCCCGGCACCAGGACCGCGCCGATCACCAGGTCCGCCTCGCGCACCTGCTCGGCGATCGTCAGCTTCGAGCTCGCGAGGCCGTGCACCCGGTTGTTGTAGCGCCAGAACGACATCCGCAGCTTGTCCAGGTCGGTGTCGAGCAGCGTCACGTCGCCGCCCATGCCGAGCGCGATGTTGGCGGCGTTCTGGCCGGCGACGCCTGCCCCGATCACCACGACCTTCGCGTTGGCGACGCCCCCGACCCCGCCCAGCAGCACGCCCCGGCCACCGTGCGCCTTCATCAGGGCATGCGCCCCCACCTGCGGTGCCAGGCAGCCGGCAACCTCCGACATCGGATAGAGCAGCGGCAGCGAGCCCGACGGCAGCTGCACCGTCTCGTAGGCCAGCGCCGTCACCCCGCGCTCGAGCAGCTCGTCGGTCAGCGGCCGGTCGGCCGCCAGGTGCAGGTAGGTGAACAGCGTCAGCCCCTCGCGCATCCGGTGGTACTCCTCGGCGACGGGCTCCTTCACCTTCAGCACGGTCTCCGCCTCGCCCCACACGTCGTCCGCGTCGGCGAGGATCCGGGCCCCGGCGGCGACGTACTGGTCGTCGGAGATGTGGGAGCCCTCGCCCGCACCGCGCTCGATGACCACCTCGTGCTCGTGGCTGGTCAGCTCGTGCACCCCGGTGGGGGTGAGCGCGACCCGGTACTCGTGGTTCTTGACTTCCTTCGGCACACCGATGCGCACGGCGTCTCCTTCGCTGTCGAGGTGATACCAGGATCGACCGTTCGTGCAGGAGTCAGCCAGGGTTTCCGCAGGAATGGGCAACAACAGGGCCTGTCATCGCCTATCCTGCACCGAATGGCCCCGAACGGACCGTCATCGTCGAAGCCCGTGCGGCCCTTCCGCGGCTCGCCCGGCGACCTCGACGAGATCGACCGCCGACTGCTGCACGAGCTGGCCCAGGACGCGCGTCTGGCCAACAGCGCGCTCGCCGAGCGCGTGGGCATCGCACCGTCGACCTGCTCGCTGCGGCTGCGCCGGCTGCGCGACCTCGGCGCGATCCGCGGCTTCTACAGCGACATCGCGCCCGAGGCGCTCGGCCTCCCGATCCACGCGATGATCTCGGTGCGGCTGCGACCGGCCGCCCGCTCACGGATCGGCGAGTACACCGCGCGGCTGGCCGCGCTGCCCGGCGTGCTCGACGTCTACTTCCTCGCCGGCTCGGTCGACTTCCTGATCCAGGTCGTCGCGGCCTCCCCCGACGCGCTGCGCGAGTTCGTCACCCGGCACCTGAGCGCATCGCAGGAGTTCGACTGGACCGAGACGAGCCTGGTGTTCGAGCACACCCGCAACGCCCATCCCGACTGACGCCGGCTCGACGGCTGGTCAGGGCAGGGTCCAGGTCCCGCCCGGGCGGAGGTCGATCAGCTCGCAGTCCGGTGCCTCCCTGGCCAGGGCCTCGACGAACGCCGCGTGCGGTCGATCCATCCAGCCGCGCGGACGGTCCCGCTGGAACGGCACGTGCAGCGTGCCCCAATGCACCGGAAGCGCCCAGCGGGCACCGGTCATCGCACAGGCGACCGCGGCCTGCTCGCCGTCCATGTGGCCCTTCGACAGGCGCGGGCCCCAGCCCGAGATCGGCACCAGTGCGACGTCCAGCGGGCGCCCGAGCGGCTCGGGCAGCGCGGGCATCTCGTCGAAGAGGCTGGTGTCCCCCACCGCCCACACGGTGGCCTCGCGGGAGCGCACCAGGTGGCCGTGCGCGCCGTTGGGCCGGTGCGGCATCGGGCGATGGCGATGATCGGCACGCGTCAGCTGCACGTCGACACCGTCCTGCACCGGCTCCCAGCCACCGTCGATGCCGACCGCGCCGGAGATGCCCCGGCTGCGCAGCCAGCGGGCGTTGCCCTCGGCGGTCAGCACCGGTACGCCGGGCAGCCGGCGCAGCGACCTCAGCTCGCAGTGGTCGTGGTGCAGATGGGAGAGGAGCACGGCGTGAGCACCGCCCCACGAGCCGCGCGACGGCTGGTCGCTGCGACGTCGCAGCGGGCCCGCGTGCCGGCTGAGCAGCGGGTCGGTGACCAGCCGTACGCCGTCCAGGTCGAGGACCACGGTGGAGTGGCCGAGCCAGGTCAGCCGGGTCACCATGGCGTCAACGTACTCCGAGCGCGAGGGGACGTCGTCCCCGTCCCCACCGGTGGTGCCGCGCTAGGGTCAGCGCCATGCAGGTCGGTATGACGCTCCCGGTGATGGAGCCGGCCCTCGACGCTGACCTGCTCGAGGACTGGGCGTGCCGGGCCGACCACGGGCCGTTCAGCGCGCTGTGCTTCGGCGAGCGGATCGCCTTCGACAACCCGGAGACACTCACCCTGCTCGGCGCCGTGGCGGCCTGGACCGCGCGGATCCGGCTGTCGACGACCGTCGTGGTGCCTCAGCTGCACGACCCGGTGCTCCTGGCCAAGTCCCTCGCCACCGGCGACCTGCTCTCGGGCGGTCGGCTGAGTGTCGGGCTCGGCGTCGGCGGTCGTGACGAGGACTACGACGCCGTGGGGGCCGATCTCGGGACCCGCACCATGGCGGGGATGGCGGAACGGGCCGCGGTGATGCGGCAGGTGTGGAGCGGGGAGAACCTGACGGGGGCGACCCGGCCGGTCGGTCCGCGCCCGGTGCAGCCCGGTGGCCCCGAGCTGCTGGTCGGCACGCTGGGGCGACGTACGGTCCGGCACGCGGCGGCCTGGGCCGACGGCGTCGCGGGCATGACGATGGACCTCGACGTGGCCGCCACCGCCGCGCTGCAGGACGTGGCGCGGAAGGCATGGGCCGAGGCCGGACGCCCGGCCCCGCGGCTGACGACCTCCTTCTGGTTCGCGCTCGACGAGACGTCGGGTGACCCTCGCGGCCAGATCCGCCGTCATCTTCGCCACTACATGAGCTGGCTCCCGACCGACCTGGTCGACGCCCTGACCCCCACCGCCGGATACGCCGGGAGTGCCTCCGGACTGCGTGCAGTGCTGCAGCGGTTCGCCGACATCGGCACCGACGAGGTGCAGCTGATCCCGACCGACCGCGACCCGGACCAGGTCGACCGGATCGCGGAGGTCGTCGGCTGATCGTGCCCAGCGACCGGCGCGCCTGTGGAACCATCGGCGGGTGACCGAGCTCCTCGTCGTCGCCGTGTCGCTGTTCGGCTACGCCCTGGTGTCACATCGGCTGTCGCTGTCACCCATCACGGCTCCGATGGTGTTCACCACGATCGGCCTCGTGGTCGGCAGCTCCGGCCTCGGCTGGTTCGACCTCGAGATCGACGGCGAGGCCGCCTCGATCCTGATCGAGGCGACGCTGGTGCTCGTGCTCTTCGCCGACGCCGCTCGCATCGACCTGCGCGCGCTGCGGGCCTCGGCCGGCCTGCCGACCCGGCTGCTCGGGCTCGGGCTGCCGCTGACCATCCTGGCCGGCGCGGCCACGGCGTACCTCGTGCTCGGCCTGCCGCTGGTCGCGGCCGCGCTGCTGGCGGCCACGCTGGCGCCCACCGACGCAGCCCTCGGGCAGGCGATCGTGAGCGACCGGCGACTGCCGACCCGGATCCGCCAGACCCTCAACGTCGAGAGCGGGCTCAACGACGGCATCGTGCTGCCGGTGGTCACCGTGCTGCTCGTGGCGACCGACATCAGCGAGCGGGCGTCGGTCCCTGGAGGAGTGGCCGGGTTCGTCACGGCACAGATCGTGGTCGGCGTGGTGATCGGTGCGGGCGTCGGCGGGGTCGGGGGTCTGCTGCTCACTCGCGCCGCCGCCAGCGGGCGGATCGAGCCCGTCTACCGACAGATCGGCGTGCTCGCCCTCGCGCTCCTGGCCTACGCGGGCGCCGGCCTGCTCGGGGGCAACGGCTTCATCGCCGCGTTCGTCGGCGGCATGGTGCTCGGCCGGGTCGTCGGCGAGGGCCGGAGCGAGGTGCAGGACTTCACCGAGGACGAGGGCGAGCTGCTGACGCTCACGACGTTCCTCGTCTTCGGTGCGGTGCTGGCGGGTCCGCTCCTGGTGGACGTCACCTGGCAGGTGGTCTGCTACGCGCTGCTGTCACTGACCGTGGTGCGGATGGTGCCGGTGCTGCTGGTGCTGGCGGACTCGGGGACCAGGTGGGAGTCCCGGCTGTTCCTGGGCTGGTTCGGGCCCCGAGGCCTGGCCTCCATCCTCTTCACGCTGCTCATCGCCGAGGACCTCCCGAGCGGGGACGAGACGACCACGATCCTCGCCGCTGCGGCGTTCACCGTGCTGGCGAGCGTCTATGCCCACGGGCTCACCGCGTCGCCGTGGTCCCGCCGGCTCGGGCGGGTGCTCGCCGCGGGAGCCGCTGACCAGGCGGAGCTGGTCGAGGTGCCCGACCTCCCACCGCGTCGTCGGCGGCCCGGCTGAGACCGGCACCCGCCCGCGAGCGAGGAGCAGCCGTCCCCTCGGTCACGAGACGCGTCGCCTCCGCGGTCACGCACGCGGTGTCGGCGGCGGTGTCGAGGACCACTGCCTCCGGCCAGGGCGCGAAGGCCTGCCGGAGCCGGTGGCCGATCATCGCGTCGGCGTCCGAGGGGCCACGACGGTGGGCCATCCGGCGCGACGCCTCGTCCTCGTCCAGCTGGCAACGCAGCTGGGAGAGCTCACTGCTGGCGGCCTGCGCCAGGCTGGCCGCAGCCTGACGCCAGCCGCGGTCGGCCCAGGTGGCGTCGAGCACGACCGACTCACCCAGGCCGAGCAGGACCTCGGCCCGGCGCAGCAGCTCGCGGTAGGTCCGCCGGGTCCACTCCGAGGTGTAGATCCCGGCGCCGTACTCCGCAGCCATGCCGTGCTCGGCCGACACGCCGGCCAGCTCCTTGCGGACCCGGTCGGAGGACAGCACCGTGAGCCCGAGCCGGTCGGCCACTCCCCCGGCCACCGTCGACTTGCCCGAGCCAGGAGGGCCGCCGACGAGCACCAGCCGCACCTCCCCCGCCGCCAGGTGGCGCTCGGCGACCTCGAGGTGCCGTACGGCGTCCGCAGCCGACTCGGGCGCGCCGTCCTGTCGGTGCCGCAGCAGCGCGACCTCGGCCCGGACGAAGGCACGGTAGGCGATGTAGTGGTGCACCAGGCTCGGCGGAGCATGGTCGCCGCTGAACTCCTGGTAGTGACCGATGAAGGCGTCGGCCAGGGCCGATGAGCCCAGCCGCTCGAGGTCCATGGCGAGGAAGGCGGCGTCGTCGATCCGGTCGACCCACCGGAGCTCGTCGGAGAAGTCCAGGCAGTCGAGGATCCGCGGCCCGTCGTCCAGGCAGAAGATGTCATCGGCGAGCAGGTCGCCGTGACCGTCGACGATGGCACCGGACTCCTGCCGTCGGGCGAAGAGGGACTCCCGACCCCGGAGGTAGTTCCGCACGCGCCGCTCGACGGCTGCGATCCGGGAGAGGTCGATGACGCCGTCCGCGGCCGCCCGCGCCCGCGCGATGTTCGCCTCCCAGCGGGCCGCGAGCGCATCGCGACTGCCCTCGGCCGAGATCCGCTCGCTCCGGGCGCACCGGGAGTGGAAGGTGGCCAGCAGCCGCGCGATCCGGCGCAGCTCGCCGTCGTCCACAGCGTCACTGCGGACCAGGTGCGTGAGCCGGCGCTCCTCCGGGAGCCGACGCATCACGACCAGGTGGTCCATCGTGGTCGCGCCCGGTCCGGTGACGTCGGCGACACCGAGATAGATGTCCGGAGCCAGGCGACGGTTGAGCGCGACCTCGCGGTGGCATGCCGCAGCGCGCTGCTCGGTCGTGGTGAAGTCGAGGAATCCCAGGTCCACCGGCTTCTTCGCCTTGTAGACCCGGTTGCCGACCAGGACGATCACCGCCGAGTGGGACTCGCGCACATCGGCGTACGGGGTGAACTCGACCGTGTCGAGCGCGCTCGGCTCGATCGCCGTCTCCCACAGGTAGGTCATGACGCCAGTCAACCCGGGCATCGAAGGGGGCTGAAGGGCCGACGGGACGGCGCCGTCAGGACCTTCGGCCCTGCCCGCGTCGCCTCGCCACGGGGTCAGGCAGTCAGGCGCGGAACCGGAACGACGCCGCCCGCAGGCCTGCCCACGACCGGAAGGCACTGCCGCTGATCCGGTACGTCGCCTTCTCGCCGTGGATCACGACGGTCCGGACCCAGGTGCCGGCGTCCGGATAGGTCCGGACACCGATCCGCTCGATCGTGCCCGCCGAGGGCCAGCGCGCCTCGATGGCGCTGATCGGGATCCGCTTGCTCCACCCCAGCACCGGGTCGTAGGGGTCCTCCTTGCTCACCAGGTAGGGGCGGGAGCCGGCGAGCATCCACCCTCCGTTGCTGGAGGAGAACTGGGTGAAGGCCACGGATCCGCGGTAGGTCCGGATCTGGCGCCGGGTGGCCCTGATCGCGCGGGACGCCGCGGGGTGCTGCGCCTCCCATCCGCCGTAGACCTGGTCGGCCGTCGTGTCGTAGACGTGGAAGTAACCGTGGCTGTCGTGGCGCCGCTCGTAGACCGCGTAGGAACGCGCCGCCACGGCCTGCGCCCGCACGGCGGCGGGCGCCCAGAGCGCCGGCATCTCCCGCGGCACGACACCCTTGAGATACGTCTCGAGGGTGACGATGTTGACGGTGTCACGGGTGTAGCTGCCCCTCCGGGGCTGTGCCGACCGCAGCCGGCCGCGGTAGGCGGTGGTACCCGCGTCGGTGACGAGCTCGACGGGCCTGCCGCCTGCGGAGAACTCGATCGTCCCGCGGACGACGGCGAGCTTCCGCCAGCGACCGTGCTTGCGGTAGGAGAGCTTGCTGCGGTTGCCGGAGACCGGGGTGACACGCCACCGCCCCGCGGTGCGGGCCGCCCGGCTGGACAGCTGGTCGAGCTGCCAGCGCCGGCTCGCTCCCACCCGCTTCGCGACCAGGTGCGAGCGGTTGACCACGACGAGCCGGTTGTCACGGTCGGCGGTGAGGAGCACCTTCATCCGCCCCCGGGCGCTGCCCATCCGGGTGCCGGGGTAGTAGTGCCCGAGGATCCGTCGGTGGCCCAGCCCTCGGCGGGCCGCCTCGCGGGCGCCGTACTGCGACATCCCGTGCCCGTGGCCGTAGCCCTCGCCCACAACGGTGATCGAGGTCGCGGAGTCGGGCACCGGCACGGCATGCGCGGGCGTGGGACCGGGATGGATGGTGAGCGCCAGCGCGAGCAGGAGCACGGCCGGGAGCAGCAGGCGTCGGGTCACGGGAGATACCTATCAGAGGGGAGCACGCGGACGGTGGCATCCCTGGGTCCGTTCTGACTAGTACTCTCGCACTACCAAGGTCTGGCCACTCGAGCCGAACGTACCGACCTCGTCGAAGAGCTGACCGGTGACGACGCCCGTGCCGCCGGGGTCGACGACCGTTCGGGCGGCGAGCCCGACGCGCTCGCCGACCGGCCGCCGCCACAGGCTGACCGTGAGATCGGCGTTGCTGAAGACGAACTCCCCCAGCGGCAGCACCCAGCTCAGCCCGTTGCCGAAGTCCGCGGCGGCGACGGCGAGCGAGGACGGGAGCGTCGGCTCCCCTGCGACCAGCGGGCAGGTCAGGGTGAACCACCCGGCCCCCTCCCCCGGCTCGTTGCCGGCGCCCGCCGCGACCCGCGGATCCATGGCCGTGCCGTAGAACGACGGGTAGTCCGGCATGCCCGGGATCCGGAAGACGGGGAGCCCCTCGGTGAACCCCACCGGCGGCGGGTCCTCCCGCGCGAGCTCGGGGATCGCCAGCGGCGCGTCCGCCGCCACCGTGGTGACGGCCTGTGCGGTGGCGACCACCGTGTCACCGCTGGTCACCGTGGCCTGCCAACGACCGGCGCTGCGCCCCGGTCGTCCCGCCACGGTCACGACCAGCGGCGTGAGCGGGACCGGCCGCAGGAACTCCATGGTCAGCCGCGCGATGCGATGCGCCGGCCCGGCCCCGTGCTCGACACAGCGCGCGACCAGCGCCCCGGGCGCGCCACCGTGCTGCGCGTGCTCGCTCCACGGTCCGCGCGACAGCTCGGTCGGGATGAACTCCCCCGGGTCGTCGCCGGGGAGGAAGACCGCCTGCGTGCCTGAGCTCACGCCGACAGATTACCCACCCGCATACGGCTGCCATCAGAGGTGTAACAGGACGACCGGTCCGGATCCCCGTCAGTGCGCGCATCCCGGACGCGGCGCGTGGGTACGGCGCACCCACTGGCCGACCGGAAGAGGGGAAACCGTGAGCGACAACGTCTTCGTCCTCGGGATGGACGAGCGCAACCGTCGGATCCTCGAGCACCTGCCCGCGGCGAGCGAGGCGCGGTTCCACCCGCTGTTCGGGCGCGAGCAGCTCGTGGGCGCGGACGAGCACGACCTGAGGTCGCTGCTCCAGGAGGCACGGTGGACCCTCGATGACACCGGGTCCGTCGACGCGATCGTCGGCTACTGGGACTTCCCGGTCACGTCGCTGGTGGCGCTCCTGTGCCGTGAGCGCCGCCTGCCGGGCCCCCGCCTCGAGGGCGTCGTCGCGTGCGAGCACAAGTACTGGAGCCGCCGCGAGCAGGCCGAGGTGCTCGACGAGGAGGTGCCGGCCTTCGGCCTGGTGCCGCTCGGCGAGGACGTGCCGGGGCCGCCGGGCGACGTCGGATACCCGTGCTGGCTCAAGCCGGTGAAGTCGATGTCGTCCCGCTTGGCCTTCCGGGTCGAGGACGAGCGTGACTTCCGTCGGGCGATCAAGGAGATCGAGGCCGACATCGACACCTTCAGCCGGCCGTTCGACGTCGTGCTCGAGCACGCCGACCTTCCGCCCGACATCGCGGCAGTCGGCAGCCGGGCCTGCATCGCGGAGGAGCCGGGGACCGGCCGGCAGTTCACCGCCGAGGGCTACTGCGTCGAGGACGAGCCGCACGTCTACGCCCTCGTCGAGACCGTGCTCTACCCCGGCTCGTCGAACTTCCAGCGCTACGAGTACCCGGCATCGGTGCCCGACGACGTGGCCGATCGGATGGTCGACGCCACGGAGCGGGTGATACGCCGGGTCGGCCTCGGGTCGAGCACCTTCGACATCGAGTACTTCTGGGACGAGGAGACCGATCGGATCCGGTTGCTCGAGGTCAACCCGCGGCTCTCGCAGGCCCACGCCGAGATCACCGGCCTGGTCGACGGCGCCGCCAACCTCCAGGCGATGGTGGCGCTCGGCCTCGGCCGCGACCCGCGGATGCCGCGCCGTGAGGGCCCCTACGCCGTTGCGGGGAGGTTCTTCCCGCGCGTCTTCGAGGACGGGGTGGTCACCGACGAGCCCGACGCCGCTCGGATCGAGCAGGTGAAGCGCGACATCCCGGGCGTGGCCAGCATCGTGCTCGCCGTCCATGAGGGCGAGCGGCTCTCGGAGCTGCCCGAGCAGGACCCCTACAGCTACGCCCTGGGCGACCTCGTGCTCGGCGCCGAGGACAGCGCCCAGCTGCAGGCCCGCTACGAGGGTTGCCTGGACGCGCTCGGCCTGGTGGTCGAGGAGCCCGGGGAGGACACCGATGCGTGAGACGACCGACCTCCCCCATGGCGTCGTCGTCGACGAGACGGTCTGGATCCCGGTCGACGACGGCACCCGGCTGGCCGCCCGGATCTGGCGTCCCGAGGGGGCGGTGGACCAGCCGGTCCCGGCGATCGTGGAGATGATCCCCTACCGGCGGCGCGACCTCACGGCCGCCCGCGACTCGATCCACCATCCCTATCTCGCCGGCCACGGGTACGCCGGCGTACGGGTCGATCTCCGTGGCAGCGGGGACTCCGAGGGCGTGCTGACCGACGAGTACCTCGAGCGCGAGCTGCGCGACGTCGAGCAGGTGCTGGCCTGGCTGGCCGATCGCCCCTGGTGCGACGGCCAGACCGGGATGATGGGCATCTCCTGGGGCGGGTTCAACGCCCTCCAGGTCGCGGCGAGGCGGCCAGCGAGTCTCGGTGCGATCGTGACCGTCGCCTCGAGCGACGACCGGTACGCCGACGACGTGCACTACATGGGCGGCTGCCTGCTCAGCGACAACCTGTCGTGGGCGTCGACGATGTTCGCCTACAACTCCTGTCCGCCCGACCCCGAGGTGGTCGGCGAGCGCTGGCGCGAGATGTGGCTCGAGCGGCTCGACACCAGCGGCCTCTGGCTGGAGGAGTGGCTGCGGCACCAGCGACGCGACGCCTACTGGCAGCACGGGTCCGTCTGCGAGGACTACTCAGCGGTCGACTGCCCGGTCCTGGCGGTGAGCGGGTGGGCCGACGGGTACTCCAACGCCGTGCTCCGGATGCTCGAGCGACTCGACGCCCCACGGATGGGGCTGATCGGGCCGTGGTCCCACAAGTATCCCCACCTCGGGCAGCCCGGCCCCGCGATCGGCTTCCTGCAGGAGCTGGTGCGCTGGTGGGACCACTGGCTCAAGGGCCGGGACTCCGGCCTCGACGACGAGCCGATGCTGCGGGTCTGGATGCAGGACGCGGTGCCGCCGCTGACCGCCTACGACGAGCGCCCCGGCCGGTGGGTCGGGGAGCCGCGCTGGCCCTCGCCCCACATCCGTACCGAGCAGGTGCCGTTGGGCGACCACCGGCTCGGCCGCCCCGGCGAGGCGGTCGAGCAGCGGACGCTCGGGGTCGAGTCGCCACTGACGGTGGGGCAGTTCGCCGGCAAGTGGTGCTCCTACAACGCCCCACCCGACCTGCCCTACGACCAACGCGAGGATGACGGCGGGTCGCTGGTCTTCGACTCCCAGCCGCTGGACGAGCGGTGCGAGATCCTCGGCGCGCCCGAGCTGTGCCTGGACTTCAGCGTCGACCGACCCCACGCGATGGTGGCGGTGCGGCTCTCCGACGTGGCCGAGGACGGCCGTGCCACCCGGGTCAGCTACGGCCTGCTCAACCTCACCCACCGCAACGGCCACGATCGACCGGAGCCCCTGGTCCCCGGCCGGCGGTATCGGGTCGGGATCGCCCTGAACGGCGTCGCCTACGCGTTCGATCCCGGGCACCGGATCCGTGTCGCACTGTCGACCTCCTACTGGCCCCTGGCATGGCCGCCCCCCGAGCCCGTGCGGCTCGAGGCCGTGACCGGCACCAGCAGCCTGAGCCTCCCCGTGCGGCCGGTCGCGGAGACCGACGAGGTCGCCGCCCGGCCGTTCGACGAGCCGGAGGGCTGCCCCCCGGTGCCGGTGAGCACCGTCGAACCGGGCCGCCAGCGGTGGGACGTGACCCGCGATCTCGTCGACTACGAGTCCCGCCTGGACGTGGTCAAGGACCTCGGCGTGGTACACCTCGACGACATCGATCTCGACGTACGTCGCACGGCGGAGGAGCGATACACCTGCCACGGCTCCGACGTCGAGTCGGTGTCGGGCGAGACCACGTGGCGGATGGGGTTCCGTCGGGGCTCGTGGCACGTGCACACCGTCACCCGCACGGTGCTCACGTCGACGAGCTCGGAGTTCTGGCTGCATGCCCAGCTCGACGCCTACGAGGGAGACCGACGCGTGCTCTCACGCAACTGGCAGCGGGCCCTGCCCCGCGACCATGTCTGACCGGGCTCCGCCCGGCCGGCTCCGCGTCGTGGCTGTCGCGGAGCGATGACCGACCACATCACAGCGAGGAGGACCTCATGCTCGAGACATCCGTCATCGAGGGGACCAACGTCGTCACCGTCACGGTCGACGGGGCGATCGGCGCCGACGAGGAGAAGGCGGCACAGCGGACCGTCGAGGAGGTGGCGGCCGAGCACGGCACAGCACGCATGCTGCTCGACTACGGCGGCGTCGACGTCGGCCGGGTCGAGCCCAAGGCGGTCTGGGAGGACCTGAAGGGCACCCGACTCCTCCGGTCGATGGACCGCGTCGGGATCGTGGCCGACAGCGGGATCCTCGACCGGTTCGCCCGCGCGGTGGACGCGGTGTCGCAGCTGGAGGTGCGCACCTTCGACTCCGACCATCGCGAGGAGGCCGTGGCATGGCTCACGTCCTGACGACCGTCCGGGCAGGCCGGGCAGAGCAGCCGCCTGTCGTACGACGACCGCCCTCACCCTAGGGAGGATCGATGGCCCGCTCGATCTGGACCGGCTCGCTCTCGTTCGGCCTGGTCAATGTGCCGGTCGGCCTGTACGCGGCGACACAGGAGCACGAGGTGCGGTTCCATCAGTTCCAACGGGGCACCTCGTCCCGGATCCGGTATCGCCGGGTCAACCAGGACACCGGCGAGGAGGTGCCCTACGAGGACATCGTCCGAGGGGCCGAGGTCGACGGCGGGCGCTACGTGGTGCTGACCCGCGAAGAGCTCGAAGAGGTCGAGCCCGGCCGCAGCCGCACCATCGAGATCAGTGACTTCGTCGATGTCGCGGAGATCGATCCCATCCACTTCCAGCGCAGCTACTACCTCGGCCCACGCGGCGAGGGGTCCGGGCGGGCCTACGGGCTCCTCGCTCGCGCGATGGAGCGAACGGGCCGCGCCGGGATCGCCACGTTCGTCATGCGTCGCAAGGAGTACCTCGCTGCGATCCGGTCCCGCCACGGCGTCCTGGTGCTGGAGACGATGTACTTCGCCGACGAGGTCCGTGATCCGTGGCGGACGGTCGACGACCTGCCGACCGACGTCGAGCTCGCCAAGCGTGACGTCGACACGGCGGCTCAACTGATCGATGCGATGACGACCGAGTGGGACGCCACGGCCTACCGGGACACCTACACCGAGCGTGTGGAGCAGCTGGTCGCAGCCAAACAGCGCGACGACGAGATCGTGACCGACGACGCCGCACGGGAGCCGGACGGCAAGGTCGTCGACCTGATGGACGCCTTGCGGGCCTCGGTGGAGCAGGCATCCGAGCAACGCTCCGGGAAGTCTCGCGGGAGATCGTCGGCGTCGGAGGAGGCGACGACCTCGCCGGCTCTCGCGGATCGGTCCAAGGCCGACCTCTACGCGATGGCGCAGCGGCTGGACGTCCCGCGACGGTCGTCGATGAACCGCGAGCAGCTGCTGGAGGCAGTGGCGGAGGCCGACCGGACCGGACGCGCCGCGTCGTGAGCCGATGGACCGGCAGGTACGCGCCTGCGCGCCCGGCACGAGGGGGCGTCAGCTCTTCTTCGTCGCCTTCCGGCTGGCCTTGCGCAGGGCCTCCACAAGCTCGTGCTTGGTCATCGACGACCGGCCGCTGATGTCCAGCCGCTGGGCCTGTTCGTAGAGCTCGTCCTTGCTGGCGTTCGCATCCACGCCTCCGGCCGTGGGACGGTTCGTGTTCTTGCCGCCCCGTGCCTGTCGATCGGAGGGCCCGACACCGTCCTTCTGCTCCCAGTGGTCACCGACCTTCTGGTGCGTGCGCTTGAGGGCGGCGTACGCCGTCTGGTGCGCTCGACGACCGTCGCCGTACTGTTCCGCCGCCGAGTCGTGCGCCTTCGCGAACGTCCGCTGTGCGCTCTTCGACGAGCGCTGCAGCGTGTCCGGGAGCTCACCACGGATCGGCTGTCCGCTCTTGTTGGTCATCGGCATCGCGCCGCTCACCTCCACGTCGGACCGGCCGCCGGAGATTCCGGCGCCGGGTCGGGCCTCGGGCTGATGCGGTACCCGATGGCGAGGAGCCCAAACGGCGGCCATCCGGTCTCACCGCTCGAAGGCGTCCGGAACCAGGATCAGCAGGCTGTTCCGCACCGCCGTGACGACACCGATGAGCACCCAGCCACTGGCCGGCGACTCGCCCACGGCGACCCCTCGAAGCGTCCGGCTGGCGGCGGCCAGGTCAGCCCGCCCCGCGTTCAGCTCGCCGTCGGCTCGGCGGAGACATCGCGCCAGGCTCGCGATGGGCCGCGCCACCCGGCGCCGGGTGTCCTCGTCGAGGTCGCTCCCCGTCCCGTCGGTGCGCTGCCGGAGGAGTTCATCCACCTCCCGGGTGAGGTGGATCAGGCGCTCCAGCTGTCGCGCATGGGCATACTGCTGCCGGGCGCTGGTCGAGTAGCGGGACGCACGGAGGTTGACCCTGCGCGCGTCAGCGGTGCTGTCGGCGGTGTCCCAGAGCTGGACCTCCAACGGGGCGAGCGACTGCCAGTCAGTACGGGCGTCCGGCTCGTCGTGCCCGGTCCGCAGCTGGGCCGACATGCCGTCCAGGTAGGCGGCGAGGCGATGCCGGATCCGGTGGTCGATCGGGCCGATCGGCGAGTGCGGCACGGGCGGCAGCACGATGTTGACCACGACGGCGATGAGACCACCGAGGAAGGTGAGCCCGAGATAGGCGGCGACGTAGGCACCCGGCTGTGCACCGCCCACGACCAGCACCAGCACAGCCGTGAGCGGGATCCAGAGCCCCATCGTCCCCAGCCACTTCGAGCCGGCGAGCAGCACCCCCAGCAGCACGAGCACCCCCAGCGCGACCGTGGCCTGGTGGATCAGCAGCTCGGAGACGAGAGCGAGCCCACATCCCAGACCGATCGCCACCGCAGCGCGCACGCTCTGGCGCAGGGACTCCGCGATGTTGAAGGTCATCGCCACCACGGCCCCGAACGGGCCGAAGTAGGAATACTCCTCGGCGCCGGGGATCAGCAGCGCTGCATGCCAGGCCAGCACACTGGCGACCGCGGCCTTGACCGCCAGGGCCAGCCGGGAGCGACTGAGCGGGCCGGCCGGCAGGGGCGGTCGCGCGAGACTCCGGGCCAGTGTCACGTCGCCTCCCGTTCCCAGCGTCGGTCGAGTGCCGGCTGCGGTCTCAGAAGACCGGCCTGCCGCGGGTCACCAGCGCCACCTGGCCCTCCGACCGGCCGTGGCCGACGTAGGTCTGCTCAGCGTGTTCCGGCTCCGGCCTCCACTCGTCGGTGACACCCGGTGGCTGCTGTGGCTGCGCAGGGAGCTGCTTCTCCGTGGTCATGGGTCGTGCAGTACCCGATCATCGGGCTGACTCACCCACTGAGGAGGGGGGTTCGCTCCGGACGTCGGCGCCGAGGAGCGCGCCGTACGGGTCGGGTAGCGGTCCAGCACTCCCGACGTGGCGACGCCGGGGCCCGGATCGCAGCCGCTGGGTCTTCCCAGCTCGACGGTTCGGGACGAGGTTCACTTCACCGTTCAGGTGGGGTCGCCGAGGCCGCGACACAACCCGTTCACGGCGGGAGCGACCCGTTCTCGAGGGAGGGTGCATGAACCACCGGAAGCGCCCTGTCGCGGTCTCCCTCGCCGCGGCCGCCAGTATCGGTCTCGTCGCGGCGCTCACGGTCCCGACGGCCGCCGCCGCGCCGAACAACAACTCGGCGAAGAAGCTCCAGCGGGCCGTCACGCCCGAGGGTGTCCTCGACCATCTGGAGGCTCGAGCAGGTCGCCGACGACAACGGCGGGGATCATGCCGCCGGACGGCCCGGCTATGCCGCGACCGTCGACCACGTCGTGGACGAGCTGACGTCGGCACGGGGGGACCGCGCTGCGCCCCTCAACCGCCATCACCATCATGCGCGCAGGACCGAATGTCCTGACATTAGGTCTTACTATCTATTGCATGTGATGACGGTCACTGGCAGAGTGGTCGTCCAACGACATCCAGATCGTTGGAGGAGACCGGGCATGAGCACCCACACCCATACATCGACCGAACATCCGTCGCTGCCGCCGGACAGACCCGGCCCGCACTCGCGACGCCTCGGTCTGGTCGCCGTCATCGCGACCTTCGGCGGCCTACTGTTCGGCTACGACACCGGCGTCATCAACGGCGCGCTGGAGCCGATGAAGGCCGACCTCGGCCTCAACGCGTTCCGCGAGGGGTTCGTCGTCAGCATCCTGATCTTCGGAGCCGCGGTGGGCGCGCTGGTCGGTGGCCGGCTCTCCGACAAGTACGGGCGCCGGCACAACATCCTGATGCTGGCGATCATCTTCATCGTCGGCACGATGGCGTGTGTGCTGAGCCCGACCTGGGAGATGCTCGCGGTGTCCCGGTTCGTGCTCGGGCTCGCCGTGGGCGGAGCCTCGGCGACCGTCCCGGTCTATCTCGCCGAGGTCTCGCCGTACGAGAAGCGCGGCTCCCTGGTGACCCGCAACGAAGTGATGATCGTGTCCG
>CAZJDU010000043.1:0-26710 GCA_964544855.1 uncultured Nocardioides sp. | reverse complement strand
CTCTACGTCGTCGGCACCGAGCGGCACGAGTCGCGCCGCATCGACAACCAGCTCCGCGGTCGTTCCGGCCGTCAGGGCGACCCGGGCGAGAGCCGGTTCTACCTCTCGCTCGAGGACGAGCTGATGCGGCTGTTCAAGTCCGACTGGGTCGACCGGGTGCTGACGGCGCTGAAGATCCCCGACGACGTCCCGATCGAGAACAAGCGGGTCACCAACGCGATCGCCAACGCCCAGGGCCAGGTGGAGTCGCAGAACTTCGAGTCCCGCAAGAACGTCCTCAAGTACGACGACGTCATGGACCGGCAGCGCCGGGTGATCTACGGCGAGCGGCGCGAGGTGCTGGAGGGCGCCGACCTGGAGGATCAGATCCGGGGCTTCCTCGACGACGTCGTCGCCGGCTTCGTCTCCGGCTCGCTCGAGGAGTTCCCCGAGGAGTGGGACCTCGAGCAGCTGTGGACCGACCTCAAGCAGTTCTGGCCGGTGTCGCTGGACCACGAGCAGATCGTCGAGGAGGCGGGTGACCAGGCGTCGCTCCACAAGGACGAGCTGATCGAGAAGCTCAAGGCCGATGCTCACGCGGCGTACGACCAGCGTGAGGAGGAGTTCGGCGAGGAGGTCATGCGCGAGCTGGAGCGGCGGGTGCTGCTCTCCGTGCTGGACCGCAAGTGGCGCGACCACCTCTACGAGATGGACTACCTGCGCGAGGGCATCTACCTGCGCGCCTACTCCCAGCGCGACCCGCTGGTGGAGTACCAGCGCGAGGGCTACGACATGTTCTCCGCGATGATGGACGGCATCAAGGAGGAGACGGTCGGGTTCCTCTTCAACCTCGACGTCGAGGTCAGCGACGAGGAGGACGAGGACGAGGACGTCCTGGTCCTCGAGGGCGACGAGCCCGAGGAGCCGATGCGTCGCGAGATGCCCGCGGAGACGCAGGACGGCGCCCGCCGGCCGCATGTCACCGCCAAGGGGCTCGAGGCCGAGCGCAAGCCGGCGGCGTTGTCCTACTCCGCGCCGAGCGACAACGCGACCGGTGAGGCCGAGGTCCGCTCCGGCACGGTGGTCAACGACGGCGAGTACGACAACGTCGGCCGCAACCAGCTGTGCCCCTGTGGCTCGGGCAAGAAGTACAAGCGCTGCCACGGCGCTCCGGGTGGGCCGTCGGGGCTCACCGCCCGCGCCAACGGCTGAGCCGCGGGGCGACCACGTGGCCTCGGGGTCTCACCCGGACACGTTGGCCTCGATGTCTCGCGTGATGTCCCCCTCGATGACGACCGGTCCTCGGTAGGCCATACCGAGCGGGCGTTCGTTGCGGAATCGGGATGGCGGCCGCACCACCTGATGCTACTGATGGCTGTCGTGCGACGCGATGTTGGACTGGACGTCCTCGACCGGTCCGGCAGCGGTCCGGACCGCGCTGTCGGGCCCGTCGGGATCGAGGCCGTCGTCGGGCGCACGGGTCACCCAGATCAGGCGGTCGGTTTCCGGCGGCCATGCGCGCACCACCACGGCGTCTGAGCTCGACCGGCATGCCGCTGCGTTCCCGTCCGCGAGGTCGGTGATCCGGTGGCACCCCTCTCCCGGTGTATCGGTCGGTTCGGTGACGGGGTCGTCGTGGACCTGGAGAATGAGCAGGGTGTGGTTCGTCTGTTCGTCGAGCATCGTGCACTCTTGAGCGCGGCGCCGACGGTCGTCGGCCTCGCCGATGCCATCGCCCAGCGCTGCCAGGTCTTCGTGCCCCGTGATCGACTCGATCAGTGTGGGCGTGAAGAAGCCACACGTCTTTCCGTCTGTCGTGGTCGCGCTGCCCCCACCGTTGGCCTCGACGTTTCCGGTGGAGTCGCACCGCTGCTGTCACCAGACCACAGCTCACCAAGCACACGGCACCGAGGAGCGCCTGGTGGCCAACGCTGTTCGCCCCGAATGTCCGACGCATCAGCCGCCCTTGGTCACCTCGCTGTCGGACGCTGTGATCATCTGCTCTGCAAACCCGAGAAGCTGGCCGTTCGTATCTGTCGCGCGTCCCAGTGCTTACGCCGTCACGTTGGCGTCGATGCTCCGGGCAATATCTTCGGCGGTGGTGAGCCGCTCCTGTGGAGTGACATCGGGCCAGTGATGCACGGTGACTCTGATGGTGTGGTCGTTGCGGATGATGACCACCTCGGCGCCGTCGACGAAGACTCCGCTGTCGTAGGTGCAGCCGTACCCGTAGCCGGGGTTGCCGGCGTACGTGGTGCACTCGGGGCGATCGGCCGCGTCCGCCTCGAGGCTTCGGCGTACCTGCTCGGCATCCTCCGCCTCGCCGACGCTGGCCTGCACCACCGTCTGGGTGAGGTCCAGGTTCTGCACGGTGCAGGATGCGGGCTCGATGGACAGATCCGCGTCGTTGGAGAACCCCCCGCCGCGAGTGCCGATCTCGGCGTCCCCGACGATCCTGCGCACCAGGTCGACGTCGATCATTCCGCAGACGAGGTCGTCTGTCACGGTCATGGACCCTCCGCTGTCGTCGTTGCTCGATTCACTGTCCGTGGCGTCGTCGCACGCGGTGAGCAGGAATGCTGCCGCCAATGCGAGTGCCGCCCGTCGCGTCCTCGTCACCGGATCACGGCCCCTTGTTCACCTCTCGATCGAACCCGTCTTGTGCCTGGCTGACGATACCCTCGGTGATGTTGCGTACGTTGTTGGTGGGATCGAGCCATGCGTTCCAGTCCCGGCGCATCTGCTCGATCTGAGCGGCGGTGTAGTCGCCTTCCTTCCCGATCTCCTCGATGCCGTCGGCGTCGTAGAGATCGGGGTTGACCACCTGGGTGCCGTCCGGGCCGTCAACCAACAGCGACGATGGGATCCCGGGTTGCTCATCGCCGCCGGGATTCTGGTCCCCAAGATAACCGGCACGGATCAGCTGGTTGATGGTGTTGTACTCCAGAGCTTGCTCGGTGGCGTCCCGGCTCTGTTGCCGGTACTGGTCGGCGGACGCGTCGGGGGCGGTCCCGACGGTCTGCTTGAGGAGGTCGAGGCCCTGCCCCTTGGCGAGGTCATAGGACGAGGTCGCAAGATGACCGGCTCCCTGACCCAGCACCGATCCCGCACCAGGGATGAAGCCACCGGCGATGTCCACGGCCTTCGACACGTAGGCGGCGCGGGTCTTCTCGAGCTCTTCGTCGTCCAGGTCGACGAGGACGGACTTGTTGAGGATATGGCCGAGCACCTCGCCGTTGGTGGCCCCTCGCCCCTGCAGGGCCAGACCGAGGCCACTGTCGGCAAGCGCATCCATCGTGACCGGCTCACCGGGGTGGTCTTCCTTCCACTGCTCGATCGCATCGTGGATCCGGTCGTTGCCCTCGATCATGATGGCGGCACTGAGGGTCTCGATGCCTGTCTTGTCGCCGCGTCCGATCTCGCCGAGAACCTTGTCGAGGTCCCCCGAAGAGATGTCCAGGCGGTCGGGTGAACCGCCGTCGACGATGTCGTAGATGTCATCGCGGTAGCCGGCGCCGATGACTCCCAGATCGTCAGCCATGTCGGGCCAGATGTGCCACGTGTCGTCGGGGCCGAATCCGTCGCCTGTGCCGCTGTGCTCGGCGATGGTGGTGAACACGTCGGTGGCGAGTGCGTCTGCTTCGGTACTGTTCCAGTCTCCAGGATTCTCCCCGAGCCCGCCGACGATGGCTGCCTTCAGCGCTTCGCCGAGGCCGTCGCCCTCGTCGCTGTCGTGGACTTCGGAGAAGGTGCGCTCGGTGAGAAGGTAGTCGAGCCGGTCCTCGTCGACGGAGCCGTCGCTGTTCATGAAGAACCGTTGGGCGCCCTCGGGTGAGTTGCCCATGGCACCGAGGAGGTTGGCCATGCCGTCGGTGACGACTCCGCCGTCGAAGGAGTAGTGGTCGTAGCCGTAGCCGTCGGTGTACTCGTTGATGGTGACGCGGTCGGGGTCGCGGATCCACACGCCCGCCTCGCGTGCCTTGGGTCCCCAGACGGGATCGCCGTCGTGGTCGCGCTCCCACCGGTAGACGTCACTGGCCACATGGTCGATGAAGGTCGCGTCGAACGTCCCTCCGGACTCGCCGCCCTCGCGCATGAGGAGGGTGAGCGCGGCGGCGTTCTCGGGGTTGTCGTCGTCGGTGATGGCACGGGACCAGTCGTCGGCGAGGGAGGAGGGCGAGGGGTGGTTGCGGGTGTAGGTCGCCAGCCCGACGCCGGCAGCGTTCATGAAGCCGTTGTAGAGATCGAGGTTGTCCTGTGCGGTCCCGTTGAACTGGTCGCCGTCCCGGTCCTCGCCCACACCGAAGAGGTCGTAGTTGAGCTGGAGGATGGCATCGCCCATCTCGTTCGGGGTGACGCCCTTCTCATCGTCGTAGAGGTAGTCGGTGAAGGCCCGTTCGTTCTTGAAGAGGTGGAGGAGGCGCACGGTCTCCTCGTCGATGTTCTCGGGGTTCTCGATGTCGTCGACGACCTCCTCGGCCAGGATGTCCTGGGCTGCGGGCGAGATGACCTCGACGATCTCGGGGTCGATCGCTGGATGGTCGCGGACGTAGGCGGCCTGTTCCTCCGGAGTCATCGCCTCGATGGCGGCCTTGGTGCCTTCGGTGAGCTCGTCGTCAGTGAGTCCGAGGTCGAGGTTGCCGAAGATCGCCGGGGTGGTGACGGGCAGCGCGCCGGAGAGGAAGAGGGTCTTGATGTGGGTGGGGTTGAGGGGGTCCTCGAGGTGCTTCTTGCAGGTGCGGGCGGCGGTCTCGAGGTCTTCGACGGCGGTGTGGTACTGCGGGGTGAGCTGGCCTTTGGCCTCGCGTTGGTCCTCGGCGGTCTGGCGGCTTCCGATGGTGGTGTTCCATCGGGCCACGGAGGTGTTGTAGGTGTCGATGGCGGTGCCGTAGACGGTGAGGGCACCGGCGGCCACGGTGGTGCCTTGGACGACTTCGCGGGCTTGGTTGCGGGCGGTGGCGGGGGCGTCGGCGAGGTCTTCGGCGATGATGCCGGCGAGGCCTTCGGTGGCATTGTTGTGGGTGGTGGTGAGGCGGGAGTCGAAGTTGTCGATGTCGCCGACGGAGGTGCCGAGGGTCTCGGCTTGGGCGGTGATGGTCGAGCCGGAGGGGCTGTGGGTCTCGAAGCCCTCGATGAGGAGTCCGGGTGCGCCGCTGCCGCTGCCGCCGTGGCCGGGGTCGAGTTCCATCGGTCGATCCTCCCGAGTCGTCAGTCTCGCCGATGCCGCGGCCGGGGACGTCCGGTCGCCGCTCGGTCCTAGTACGACACTCTGATACCCCTCGCCGGGTGACGCAAACCCCGCGCGGCCTGACCGGACCGGAGGGATCCGACCGTGCGAGGTGGGACCCCGGCGGTGACTTTTCTTCCGCCGGAGGTTTGACCGCCGCCGAAACGGGCAGCACTCTGGTCGAGAGCAACAGCAACCACTGACCGGGAGGTCGTTGCACGATGACACAGTTCTGGGGAAACGAGGAGCTCGGGTCTCTCTCGCGGGCCGCGAAGAACGGCCACGGCGAGGCAGCCGAGAACGCGTCGGGTCAGGCGCAGCGGCACCTGGCGCGCACGCTGGCGACCGAGGGCCTCAACGAGGGTCCCGCCGCCAACGCGCAGCGTGCGGGTCACATGATGCTCGCCTCGGCGAAGCAGCAGCACGCCAACCGGGTGTCCGAGATCGGCACCAACGTCGGCAAGGCCGAGACCGTGCAGGCGCAGACGGTCGAGGAGACCGCCGCCCAGCAGAAGGTCTCGGCCCACGAGGGTGAGGCCGTGGAGACCTCCCTGCGCCGCAACATCCAGGCCTGACGGCTTCATCGAGCCGAGAGACGAGGGAGACCACCATGACCAGGACCCGCTACGACCACTCCGCCAGCGAGGATGTCAACGCCGCCGGCAAGGAGTTCACCAGCAGCGCCCAGACCGACCAGGACAACGTCGAGACCGGGAGCCGCCAGATCGGCGCCAACCTGACCGGCGCCGGTCACGAAGAGGCGGCGATGGTGCAGCGCCAGGCGTTCGAGCGCTCCGACGCGATGACCCAGGCGAGCCTCAAGGCGAACCAGACCGACGAGCGGACCTCCGATACCAACATGGCCGCGATGCCGCGGATGAAGTCGCTGTTCGGCAACAACGGCTGAGCGACTCACCGAACGGGAAGGGCGAGATGTTCTACGCACTCGACACGGGTGTCACCTATCGCGGTGGACAGAACGTCGCGGACCTCTCCGGCGACATCGACTCCGCGAAGTCCAGCATCACGACAGCGGTGGACGCCGTGGAGCCGGGCACCGAGCACGGCGCGGGGAAGGTCGCGACCGGCCTGTCGACGTTTCGCGAGTGGGTGAGCGGCAAGGCCTCGTCGGTGTCGACCGAGGTGAGCAACCTGGGGGGCAACACCTCCGAGGGCGCCGTCACGGCCAGCCACACCACCAACGAGACCACGACGTTGCACAACGTGCAGGCAGCTCACAGCGACGGTGCGCTCACCACGGTGCGGAGACCGATCAACGCCTGACCCACCTCGGCACCCTCGACGCCCCGGGCTTCCCTCCGAAGCCGGGGCGTCGTCCTACGTCCGGGCGTCGTCGCGGTCGCCGGGCCGTCACCCGGCCGGCGCGGTCAGACCTGCTCCTCCTCCGCGACCGCGGTCTGGACCTGTCCGATCAGTCCGTTGCGGTTGAGGAAGAGCGCCCGCCCCGGCGGCAGGGTGCGTGGCTGGGTGCCGGCGATCAACCGTCCCTCGAGCCGGTCACCGGAGAACATGAAGCCGGGGGAGGAGACGTCGTTGAGCCGCTGCAGGAACGGCTCGAACTGGGCCCGAGCCAGGCCGTTGATCCGCCGCGACACCACCATGTGGAAGCCCAGGTCGCCTCCCTGGGGGAGGTACTCGACCAGCGGGTCGAGCGGGTTGCCCTGCGAGGTCGAGACCAGGTCGAAGTCGTCGGCCACCACGAGCAGCTCGAGACCCTTCCACCACGACCTGTTGCGCAGCTGCTCCGATGTCACGTCTGGCCCGGGCAGCCGCTCCTTGAGCGCCCCGCCGAGCTCCGTCGCGACCTGTGCCGTCTGCTCCTGGTTGGTGCAGTAGGCCACCAGGTACTCGTCGGGCACGATGTCCAACAGCGATCGGCGGTAGTCGACCAGTACGACGCCGAGCTTCTCCGCCGGCATCAGCTCGATGTAGCCACGTAGCAACAGCTTGAGCAGGTTGGACTTGCCGGTCTCCGGGTCGCCGTACACCCGCAGATGGGCATCGCCGTTCATGAGGTCCATCGAGACCGCACGGAGGTCCCGGTCGAGGACACCGACCGGCACGCCGGGGTACGCCGGATCCACCGGTGGCAGCTGGTCGCGATAGACGACCGCAGGAAGCGTCTGGACCCGTTGCACCTCGGCGCCCTGCCAGCGCTCGGCGATCAGGCGGAAGACCTCGCGCTGGGCGTCGAAGATGTCCTCGACCTCGGTGGCGCCGTCGATCCGTGGCACGGCGGAGTGGAAGAGACGCTCGCCCTCCAGCGCGCCGCGCCCCGGCGCGTCCTTCGGGATCTGCTCCATCATCTTCCGGCCGAACTGCGAGTCGTACACGTCGTTGAGCCGCAGCTCGATGCGCCCACCGAAGGACGGCTGCATCCGCATCCGGACCTGCATGCTCTGGGTCACCGTGATCACCACGTGCACGCCGTAGGCACCACCCCGTGCGGCGATCTCGTCGATCGCGAAGTCGAGATGGTCGAACTCCTCCTTGAAGGTCGCCCATCCGTCGACGATCAGGAAGACGTCGCCCGGGGTGTCCTGCGGGATGCGGCCGTCCTCCCGCGCGCGCCGGAAGTCCTGCATGCTCTCCAGGCCGTGCCGGCGGAACAGCTCCTCCCGCTGGTCGAGGACGCCACGCACCTCCTGCACCGTGCGGTTGATCCGCTCCGGGTCGCTGCGGGTGGTGACACCGGCGACGTGGGGGAGGTCGCGCAGCGCCTGGAGCGAACCGCCGCCGTAGTCGATGCAGTAGAACGCGACGGCACCCGGTGCGTACCGCAGCGAGAGCGAGCAGACCATGGTGCGCAGCAGCGTGCTCTTCCCCGACTGCGGTGCCCCTCCGATGATGAGGTTGCTGCCCGAGCCGGTGAAGTCCCACTCGAGCGGATACTGGTCCTGCTTGGCGGGCTCGTCGACCAGGCCGAGTGCGGCGGTGACGGTCGCCGGCTCGCCCGGCGCGTCGACCGGCTGCACCTGATCCAGCGGCAGCACCTCCGGCAGCGGCTCGAGCCAGACGGGCCGGACCCGCGGCGCTCCGGCTGCCACGATCTGGTCGCAGAGGACCTCCAGCACCGTCCGGTCGGTCGCGGCCTCGTCGACGGCGGCGTCCGCCGCCGCCTCCTGCTCGGCCTTCGCCTCCTCCGCGATCCAGGCGCCCAGGCCGTTGACCGCGACGTAGGGAACGACGGGGACAGCCTCCTTCGGGCCCTCCTGCGGTGGTACGTACGACGAGGAGACGAGCGCTGCCTTGAACCGCTCGAACACCGTCGTGTCGACCTTGAGGTAGCCCGACCCGGGCTCCGGCGGCAGGTGGTAGGCATCGGGGACGCCGATCACGTCACGGCTCTCGTTCTCCGAGAACGTCCGGAGGCTGATCCGGTAGGACAGATGCGACTCCAGGCCGCGGATCTTGCCGGTCTCGAGCTTCTGCGACGCGAGGAGCAGGTGCACGCCGATGGAGCGACCGATGCGGCCGATCGCCACGAAGAGCTCGGCGAAGTCCGGCTTCGCGGTGAGGAGCTCGGAGAACTCGTCGACGATCACCAGCAGATGGGGAAGCGGCGCCAGCTGCTCGCCGGCGTCGATGCGGTCCTGGTAGGCCGTGACGTTCGGGAGGTTGCCGGCAGCCTTCAGGACCTCCTGCCGTCGCTGCATCTCCCCGAACAGGGCGTCGCGCATCCGGTCGACCAGGGTGAGGTCGTCCTGGAGGTTGGTGATCATGCCCGCGAGGTGCGGGATGTGCTCCATCGAGGCGAAGGTGGCGCCGCCCTTGAAGTCGACGAGCATCAGCGCCAGCCGGTCCGGGCCGTGCCCGATCACCAGCGAGCTCACCAGGGTCCGGAGCATCTCCGACTTGCCGGATCCGGTGGCGCCGACGACGAGGCCGTGCGGGCCCATGCCGCCGTGTGCGGACTCCTTGAGGTCCAGGGTCACCGACTGGCCGCTGGTGCCGACGCCGATCGGGACCCGCAGCAGGTCCCGCAGCGCGCGCGGCCGCCAGGTGTGCCGGAGGTCGAGCTGCGCCGGGTCACTCACGCCGAGGATCTCGGGGAGCCCGACGGTCTCGGTGAGACCGTCCTCGCCCGCCTCCTCGATGGTCAGTCGCATCGCGGCGAGGGTGCGGGCGACGGCCATCCCCGTGCCGGGCGCCGGCAGGTCGAGCTGGAGCGGCTGCTCCCGGCCGGTCACGATCGCCGTGCCGTCGGGTTGGGTCTCCACCCGCGCGTCGACGCGCTCGGGCTCGTCGCGCCGGACGTCGTACAGGTAGATGACGTGGACGCCGATCGCGGCCAGCGGCACCTGGGGGTCGGGGGACTCGAGGTGCTGGCCGGGCGGCAGGCCGTCGCCGTCGACCACGAGCACCAGGTGGTTCGGCGGCGGTGCGTCGCCGCGAGCGCGCTGGTGACGGTCGAGCCGGGTCTCGAGCTCGGAGGCGAGCAGCTGCTGCATGGTGCCGATGTCGGTCGCGATCCGGCGCGCCGGCATGTCGCCGTCGTACGTCGTGGGGTCGACCACGTGGGGAAGCCACTTCGCCCAGTCCCACGCCGGTGCGGCGGCCTCGGAGCGCACGAGGGCGATCGACACGTCGTTGGCGCTGTGCAGCGTCGCGGTGTGCAGCAGCAGGTTGGTGGCGACCTCGCGCCGGAGGTGGCCCGGCCCGAGCACGCTGAGCTGCCCGATCAGCCGCAGCGGCAGCGCGACCGGCTGTTCGTGCAGGGTGGCGTACCGCTGCTGCAACTCCTGCGCCGCATAGAGGGCGACCGGGTCGAACTCGTTGAGCGGACCGGTGTCGGCATCCAGCGTCAGTCCCGCCCCGAGCGGGACGTCGCCGGTGCCGAGCCGGAGCACCAGGAAGTCCTGGTGGGAGACCCGCCGCTCCCAGCGGCGGGTGTCGTCGGCACAGATGTCGAGCAGCTCGGAGGTGCGTGGATGGCGCCAGGCCTGCTCGGCGCGTTGGCCGGCGATCCGCTCGCGCACCCGGTGGCGCAGGCTCTCGATGTAGTCGAGGTAGCGCTCCCGGCCCTCCCGCTCCTGGTTCTTCTTGCCGGTGCGCTGGCTGAGCATCATGATGACGCCGATCGCGACCGCGCCGATGAGCGCCAGGAACGCCGCGACGGCGACGATCGGGCGGTCCTTCTGGGTGATCGCGACGGTCAGGGAGCCGGTGCCGCCCATGATCGGCATCATCATCATGCTCGCGCCGGCGGCCGGGGGAGCGGACTGGCCACGAGCCGGCGGCGCAGCGATCACGATCGGGTCGGAGTCCGTCGTCGGCGGCGGGATCCGCGCGGGACGCTTCACCAGCGTGGTGGTCATCGGTCTCCCCGAGTGAGTCGGCAGTCGGACGGCGAGCGACCGACGACCGGGTGGCGCGCCCGTGGCGACGCCGTCGATCGTCGGAGACCCAGGTGCAAAGATATGCTCGTCCGGGTCACTCGGGAACGGCACGGTCGCGCGTCCCGACGTCGAGATGGATGGGGCTAGATGCTCAACTCCCAGGGATCGCACGCTGCGCGCCGCTCACCACGCCCGCTGGCAGCGTCGCCGACGCTCGACGGGCCTCCAGCCTGCCATCGCGCCGTCGCCTTGCCATCGGACGCGTTGAGCGGCGCTCGCTCGCACGATCCCTGGGAGTTGAGCATCTAGTGCAGACCGCCTACAGCCGAGTCACCGTGGTGACGCACGACCGCACGGTCGACCTCGCACTGCCGACCGCCCTTCCGCTCGCGGAGGTCGTGCCGCAGCTGATGCGGTACGCCGCGCCCAGCAACGGCGCCGCCGGCCCCACGAGCTGGACCCTGGCGAGGGTCGGTGGCGTGCAGCTGGCCCTCTCGCAGACCCTCGGTGACGCCGGTGTGCTCGACGGGGACGTCCTCGAGCTGCGCCCCGAGGGGCAGGGGCAGCGGCCGGTGCTGGTCGAGGATGTCCGCGACGCCGTGGAGGACCGCGTCGACGCCGCCGGCGGATCGTGGTCCACGCGCACCACCGGCTCGTTCGCGGTGATGACCGGCAGCGTCGCGCTCGGTCTGCTCGCGGTCGTGGTCGCGCTCGGCAGTGTGCTGACCTCGGCCGACTGGCCGATGCGCGTGGACTCGATCGCCGCTGGTGCCGCGGGCGTCGTGTCGCTCGGCTTCGCCACCTGGTGGGCGTCGCTCTGGGCGCGTGAGGTGGATGCGCAGGTCGCGGCGGCGGTGGCGATGGCCTGGGCGGCGATGCTGGGCTGGGCCGTCTGCGACCGCCTGGACACCGACCCGTGGGTGACGGCGACGGCGTGCGTCGCGGCTGCGGCGGCCGTCGCGGGTGGCTGCCGGCTGCTCACGCCGGCGACGACGGGACACATCGCGTTCGCCGGCGTGCTCGTGCTGGTGGCCGCGGCGATGCTGGTCGCCCAGCAGTCGGACCTCGGGCGAGAGGCGGCGCCGCGCGTGCTGCCGGTGCTCGCCCTCCTGGCGGTCGGGGCGATCCCGCGGGTGTCGCTCTCGGTGGGCGGGCTGGCGAGTGCCGACTACCGCGTACGCAACGTCGGTCTGCTCGACCTTCCCTCGTTGCAGGCGCGCTATCGCGCGAGCAACGCCGTCCTGGTCGGCTCGGTCACCGCGATCGCTCTCGCCGTGGCGGGGTTCGGCGGTGCGCTCGCCGCGTCGTCCGGCGCCTGGGACCGGACGCTCTCGATCTCGCTCGCGGTGGGTCTGCTGCTGCGTTCCCGGGTGTTCTCCCGGACCCAGCACATGGCCCCGCTGCGCGTGGCCGGGCTGGCGTTGATCGCCACGGCGCTCGTCCGGCTGGCGGTCGACCAGCCGACGATGCTGCCGTGGATCGGCGTGCTGATCGCCGGGGCGATGCTGGCGGTGCTCGGTCTCGCCTCGGCACGCATGTCGGAGATCTCGCGGGCCCGGGTGAAGCGGACCCTCAACATCGCGGAGTTCCTCGTGCTGGTGGAGATTCTCGTGGTGCTGGTCGGGGCATTGACCGTGTATGCGCAGTTCGAAGGGATCTTCGGATGAGTGACGACGAGACCGAGGGCCCGGATCCCGCCATCAAGCGACGGCAACAGGCCGAGGGCGCCGCGGGCGACCTCGCCCGCATGGGCATCGACCCCGGCAGCCTGGGGCTGAACGTGCCACGCACGCCACCCCCGCCCCCACCACCACGCCCGCACGCGCCGGACCAGGGCGAGGGGGGCGACGTACTGCCGTTGCGACCGGAGTACGGCGACCGTCGGCCCGGTGCTCCACCGATGCCGCCGCCCCCGGGCGGGGGCCGACCGGTCCCGCCACCCGGGTCCACGAAGCCACCGGCGGAGCCGCCGTACGCTCCGCCGTCCCCCGACGCGCCACCCGTGCCGGATACCCACGTGGTGCCGCCGCCGGCCCCGCTCACCCCCGCGGCGCCCACCCCTGCCGCGAGGGAGGCCCCGCGCCTGCTGCGGAGGGTCGCTGCCGGTGTGGCGACGCCGGATGCCGCCGTGGCGGTGCAGGGTGAGCGAGCGCTGATCGACCGGGTGCGCAGTCGGCAGAGCGACCGTCGGGTGATCGCGGTGATCTCCGGCAAGGGTGGTGTCGGCGCCACGACGGTCGCCGTCGGCCTCGGATCGGTGCTGGTCGCGATGCGCGACGATCGCACGGTGCTGGTCGACGTGCAGCAGGGCACCCCGTCGCTGGGTGGGCTCCTGCGCGTTCCCGAGCCGCGGTCGGCGTCGTCGCTGCTCACCGAGAACCAGGTGGTCGACCCGCCGCGCGCTCCCTCGGGCCTCGGCGTCGTCGACGGGGCGGGGTGGGACCAGGGACTCTCGCGCAGCGACGTGGCGGGCGTGATCGAACGGCTCGGCCACGAGCACTCGTTCAACCTGCTCGATGTCGGCAACGACGCGGGAGAGGGCGGTCACACCGCTCTCGCGCGCGCCGACCAGGTCATCATCGTGACCGGAGCCGGACCGTGGGGCGCGGCGGCGATGCAGACCGCCCATGAACGGGTGCGTCAGGTGAATCCCGGTGCGCTGGCCAGCGTCGCGACCGTGGTGGTGTGCCCGTCGGAGGTCGCACAACGCCAGGCGAAGGAGCTGCGCCGCCATCCGCAGCTGGTGATCGTGCCACCGGAGCCCCAGCTCGCGGCCGGTCATCCCTTCGATCCGGCGGTCGTCAGTGGTGCGACGCGGGAGGCCTTGCTGGGCCTGGCCGCGCAGCTGGCGTCGAAGGAGCCCGCCTATGGCTGAGACCGGAGGTGACGGGCGGTCGCCCGAGCAGCGGCAGGGGCAGTCCGACCTGGCGATCCAGAACACGCCGAACGCCGAGCGCTACGTGCTCGAGGCGGACACGATGCGGCGACGGCAGCTGCGCTCGGCGCTGCTGCACGGCACCGGCCGCAACTGGCGCGAGAACCGCCGTGCCTGGCCCGGGGTGGTGGCCGGATTGGTCGTGGTGGCGATCGTCATCGCCGGCCTCGCCGTCTCCGAGGCGTTCCAGAAGACCCAGGAGAACCAGCGCGAGCGGGAACGGGAGCAGCAGCAACGGACCGAGCAGGTCGACCCCACTCCCACCGGCTCAGCCCATGCCTCCCCGGACGGAGCGGGGTAGGCGCCGTCGACGTGGCGGCTTCCCGCACGGCAGGTACGAGGAGGTCGGTGCCGGATCCGGTCCGGGTGCGGGTCAACCCGAGTGTTGAGGGGATGGAGCCGGTGTCGTGTACGGCGGCCGCGTCGTATCCGCGGTGGCCGGCGCCGTGTGTGGTGAGGTTCGAGCATCCCTCGGCGGATGCGCGGGCGCGGTCGACGGTGGCGATTCCTGAGGATGTGGAGGAGTCGTTCTACGTGACGGTGTCGGTGGCGTGGGAGATCACCTACGGGTATGGGTCGCCGTCGGAGAGGTTGGGTGATGGGTTCCGGATGGTGGTGCATCAGGCGTTGCCGGTGCAGGAGGCCCAGGGCGTCAACCGACCGCCACGTGTCGACGTCCGCTGAGTGGGGTAGGAGCCAGGGCACGAGCCGGCCGCCTCGCCCGATACGGTGACCCGGCAGGCTCGGCTCCGACTGCGACCCACCGTTCTCGAGAGGTGCGAGAGATGGCCACGAACGGCTCCCACCAGGCGCCCGCATCCCGACTGCCGTCGACCCGCGAGTCGCGTCCGGCACTCATCGGACTGGCGCTGCTGCTGATCATCGGTGGCGCCCTGGCCTCGGCGTACCTCGCCCTCGTCGCCGGTGACCGCGCCGACTTCGTGCAGGTGGACCGCGAGATCACGCAGGGCGTGGCGATCACCGAGGACGACCTGACCACGGTCAGCCTCCCCGAGGGGTACACGGGCGGCATCCCCGCCGGGGAGATCGACGACCTCGTCGGTCAGTCCACCACCGTGCGCCTGCTGCCCGGCACGGTGCTGACGCCGGAGATGGTCTCCGACGAAGGCGGGATCCCGGACGGCGAGGTGCAGGTCAGCCTCCTGCTCGAGCGGGCGACCGCCGCTGCGCTGACCTCGGGGGCGCCGCTCACGCTCTACGTCGAGGGTGGTCAGGACGAGTCCGGCGTGGAGGTGCCGGCCGAGCTCGTGTCGGTGGCCGCCGGGGACGACGGCGGGCTCGCCGACTCCTCGGCCGACGAGGTCCCGATCGTCGTCCAGTTCGACAGCGCCTGCAACCGGACCGTCTCCCAGGGCAAGATCGACGGCTCGGTGTCGGTCAGCGTCGGTACGTCGTCCAACGCCCGCCCGGCGGAATGCGCGAGGTGACCGGTGGCTCTGATCGCGCTCGCCTCGGCCAAGGGCTCGCCCGGCGTCACCACGACCGCACTCCTGCTCGGAGCGCTGTGGCCGCGAACGTGCGTGCTCGCCGAGTGCGACCCCTCGGGCGGTGACGTCGCCTGGCGGATGCCGTCACCCCAGGGAGACCCGCTCGATCCTCAGGCCGGACTGGTCGGTCTCTCCGCCGCCGGCCGTCGCGGCATGCACCCCGACCTGATCCACCGGCACGTCCAGCAGATCGTCGGTGGACTCGACGTGATCACCGGCGTGAGCGTGCCCGAGCAGGCCGGTGGCGTCGCCTGGGCCGAGATGGCCGACCTGCTGCAGGCGACACCGGGCACCGACGTCATCGCCGACCTGGGGCGGATCGGTGCCACCACGCCCCAGAACGACCTGCTCGCCGCCGCGCACGTCATCGTCATGGTCGTCGACACGGTCCCCAGCAACGTCGTCCACCTCCGTGAGCGCGTCGGCCGCTTCCATCCGTCCCTCGGCGGGCCTCTCGCTCCGCCGGTGCACGTGGTCGTGATCGCCCCGCCCAAGCGCGGCCGGGCCGTGCGTGAGACCAGGGAGGCGCTCGACCGGGCCGACACGCCGTACGAGGACGTGCACCACCTCGCCTACGACGACGCCGGGGCCCGGTTCTTCCTCGGCCAGGTGCGCGGCAAGGCCGACCGCACCGCGCTGGTGCGCTCAGCCGGGCCGATCGTGAGCACGCTCGCCGCCCGTACCGCTGCGGCGTACATCCCGCCACCGCCCTCCGAGCCGGCGGCACCGGAGGTGACCCCGTGATCGACCACGACCTGGTCCGCACGCTGCGCAGCCAGGTGGCGGACCGGCTCAACGAGCAGCGCCGGCGCGACCAGGCCAACGGCGTCACGGCGATGAGCGCCGACGACGAGCGGGAGTACGCCCGATCGCTGATCGTGCAGGTGCTCGAGGACCACGCCCGCTTCGAGGTCTCCGACGGAAGGCGCCCCCCGAGCCCGGAGGAGGAGCACGCGCTCGCCTCCGCGGTCCACTCCGCGCTCTTCGGTGTGGGCCGGCTGCAGCCGCTGCTGGAGGACCCCCACGTCGAGAACATCGACATCAACGGCCACGACCACGTCTTCGTGCAGTACGGCGACGGCCGCGAGGAGATGCACCCACCGGTCGCCGAGAGCGACGAGGAGCTCGTCGAGCTGATCCAGGTGCTGGCCGCGCACTCCGGGCTCTCCAGCCGGCCGTTCGACGCCGCCAACCCGGAGCTGGACCTCCGGTTGCCCGACGGGTCACG
This sequence comes from uncultured Nocardioides sp., assembly GCA_964544855.1. GTDB lineage: Bacteria > Actinomycetota > Actinomycetes > Propionibacteriales > Nocardioidaceae > Nocardioides. The sequence continues at coordinate 10,473 of CAZJDU010000043.1, read as the reverse complement.
GCTCTCCGCGGTGATGAACGTCTGCGCCCGGCCGGCGGTCTCGGTCCGCAAGGCACGGCTGGGGCGGGTCTCCCTCGACGAGCTGATGGCCAACGGCACGGTGGACGCCGACGTCGCGGGCTTCCTCAAGGCGGCGGTCCGGGCCCGCAAGAACATCATGATCGCCGGCGCCACCAACGCCGGCAAGACCACGATGCTGCGCGCGCTGGCCAACGAGATCCCGAGCCACGAGCGGCTGATCACGGTCGAGCGTGCCCTCGAGCTGGGGCTCGGGGAGTACGAGGACCTCCACCCCAACGTCGTCGCGATGGAGGAGCGGCTGCCCAACTCCGAGGGCGTCGGCGGTGTGTCCATGGCCGATCTCGTACGACGCTCGCTGCGGATGAACCCGTCGCGGGTGATCGTCGGCGAGGTGCTCGGCGACGAGATCGTCACCATGCTCAACGCCATGACCCAGGGCAACGACGGCTCCCTGTCGACCATCCACGCCAACTCCTCGATGGAGGTCTTCGCCAGGATCGGGACCTACGCCATCCAGAGCCGGGAGCGGCTGCCGCTCGAGGCGTCCTCGCTGCTCATCGCCGGAGCACTCGACTTCGTCGTCTTCGTGCGCAAGCGCAACGACCACCACGACGGAGGCACGCAGGTCCGCGTCGTGGAGAGCATCAGGGAGATCGTCGGCCACGACGGCCAGGTGCTCTCCAGCGAGGTCTTCGCCCCAGGGACCGACGGCCGCGCCGCGCCGCACGCCCCGATCGCGTGCATCGCCGAGCTCGAGCAGCACGGCTACCGTCCGGCCGTCCACGGGCAGTGGGCATGATCGAGGAGTGGCGGCTGCCGCTGGCGCTGACCGCCGGTGCGGCCTTCGGCACCGGCTGGGCGATGCTGCTGCTCAAGATGCATCGGACGCCGGCGATCCCGAGCCAGCGCCGGCGTACGTTGGTGCCGTCGCAGGGCCGGGTCCGGCTGGTGCTCGGCGGAATCCTCGCGGGCCTGCTCGTCCTCGTCGTGACGAGGTGGATCGTGCTGGCGGTCGTGGTGGGCGTGCTCATCGCGTTCTGGGATCGCGCTCTCGGCGGTGCTCGGCAGGAGCGGGCGGCGATCGTCCGGGCCGAGGGCCTCGCTGCCTGGATCGAGTCGCTGCGCGACACCATCGCCGGCGCTGTCGGGCTCGAACAGGCGATCCCGGCGACCTCGGCCAACGCCGCCCCGTCGATCCGCCCGGCACTCAACCTCCTCGTCGACCGGCTGCGGGTGCGCGAGCCGTTGCCGGACGCGTTGGGCAAGTTCGCCGACGACCTCGACGACGCCTCGGCCGACATCGTGGTCGCCGCGCTGATCCTCAACGCGCGGCTGCGCGGACCGGGCCTGCGGGACGTGCTCACCGCGCTCGCCGACTCCGCCCGCGCCGAGCTCGACGTACGTCGTCGGGTGGAGTCCAGCCGCCGCAGCACGCGGCGCAGCGTGCAGATCGTGGTCGGGGTGATCGCCCTCGTCGCGGGTCTGCTCATCGTCTTCAATCCCGAGTACGTCGAGCCCTACCAGACCGTGGTGGGTCAGCTGGTGCTGACGGTCGTGCTGGGGATGTTCGCGATCGCCGTGCTGTGGCTGCGGCGACTCTCCGGCGTGGCGGAGCCACAACGGTTCCTCGTCGCCTCCCGCGGGCCGGCTGCACGGGTCAGCGAGGCGACGTCATGACGCTCCAGCTGCTCGCCGGCGCGGCTGTCGGTCTCGGCGTGCTGCTGCTGGTGGTCGCCTTCAGCAGGCCGGTGCCGGGCATCGGTGCCACCCTGGCGCGGCTCGATCGCGCCGGCACCCGGCGCTCGCTGACCCGCAGCGGAGCCGGGGAGCAGGGCGAGGGCCGGGTCGACCGGGTGCGTGAGGGGGTCGGCACCTGGCTCGAGTCAGCCGCGGCCGGCCGCGGTTGGCAGCTGGTGCGGACGCGCAGCGACCTCGCGGTGATGAACCGCTCGATGGCGACCCACCTGGGCAACAAGGTGCTGCTGGCGCTCGCCGCCTTCGTCTGGTTCCCGGCGGTGGTCTGGCTCACCGGTTTCGGCGACGGCGGCGTCCCGGTCATCGTGGCGCTGGTCGCGGCGGTCGCCGGCTTCTTCCTGCCGGACCTGTCGCTGCACCGGGAGGCGGAGGAGCGCCGCCGTGACTTCCGCCATGTGACGGGAGCCTTCCTCGACCTGGTCGCGATGAACCTCGCCGGTGGGCGCGGGCTCCCCGAGGCGCTGATGGCCGCGTCGTCGTTCGGTGACCACTGGGCGATGGTGCGGCTCCGGCAGGCGCTGTCCAACGCGCGCATCATGGGCTGGACCCCGTGGGAGGGGATCGCCCTCCTCGGCAAGGAGCTCGGCATCGAGGAGCTGCGTGACCTGGCCTCGTCCCTGGCGCTGGCGGGCGACGAGGGTGCCCGGATCCGCGAGTCGCTGATGACCCGCGCGGAGAGCATGCGGCGCAAGGAGCTCGCCGATGTCGAGGGCGAGGCCGGGGAGAGCTCGCAGTCGATGCTGGTCGCGCAGCTGCTGATGTGCATCGCCTTCCTGATCTTCCTCGCCTATCCGGCCATCAGTGGGCTGTGAGCGAGGCGAGATGCGGACGGTCCGCGGCGGAGGCAGCGACGGTCACGGTGACGCGGTGACTGTGGGCCGATGATTCGGCTTTGATAGCGTTTCGAACCTGCTCCGAAGGGGGACATACCAACCATGCATCCCATGATCTTCCACGCTCGGGCGATGATCGCTCTGGTGCGTGGCCGTGCTGAGCAGGCTCGTCGGGAGGGCCGCAGCGAGCTCGGGGCCTCGGCCGTCGAGTGGGCGATCATCTCCGCGATCGTGGTGGCCCTCGCGCTCGTCGTGGCTCGGGTCATCGAGGGCGTCGTCAATGACCGGGCCGACGAGATCCAGGACGGCAGCGGCGGGTGAGGGTGGTCCCCGGCCGCGGGGGCCACGACGCGACGACCGGGGGACGAGCGCGGTCGAGTTCGCGATCATCACGCCGGTCTTCCTGCTGCTGATCTTCACGATCATCGAGGCCGGCTTGTTCTACCACGCCCGCAACGCCGCGCAGTCCTCGGCGCGGGAGGGCGTCTCCTACCTCCGCCTGGCCGGCAGCACATCCGACCCGCAGGCGTGGATCGCGGCGGCCGAGGAGGTCACCGAGGACTACGCCCGTGAGATCGGTGACCTGCGCAACGTCGACGCCGACGCTCGCCTGGACGAGTCGACGGGCCGGGTGTGGGTGTCGGTGTCCGGCGAGGTCGTCCTTCCGGTCGGCGGCTCGATCACCGTGGAGCAGACCTCGTCGGCGACCCTCGAGCAGTTCCGCCCCGACCTGAAGGGCGACTCGTGAGGCGCGCTGACCGAGGTGGCGCGACGCTCGAGGTGGTGATCCTCGCGCCGTTCCTGCTCGCGTTGCTGATGCTGATCATCGCCTTCGCGCGCTTCGCGCTGGCCGAGGGAGTCGTGGACCAGGCGGCGCGCGACGGGGCCCGGGCGGCGACCGCCCAGAACTCCCGGGGAGCCGTCCCCGAGGTCGTCGACACCGCGGTCCGCGACGCGCTCGCCGACGCCCCGGGGTCGTGTCGTCGTACCGTCATCGCCGACACCGACCTCTCAGCCGGCGCCTTCGAGCCCACCGACCCCGACGTCCTGGTCGACGCCCAGTCGGTCACGGTGACGGTGAGCTGCCTGATCGATATGAGTGACCTCGCCGCACTGCCGCTGGGCGAGGTGGAGGTCGAGCACACCTTCACCAGTCCGCTGGACCGCTATCGGGGGTATGAGCCGTGAGCACCGAGACGACCGTACGACGACAGGGGCGGCGCGACGAGCGTGGCTCGATCACCCCGTTCGTGCTGATCATCTCGATCGGCATCCTGGTGCTCGCCGGGCTGGTCATCGACGGCGGCCGGCAGATGAACAGTCACGGCCGGGCGGTGGCCTACGCGCAGGAGGCGGCACGGGCCGGCAGCAACGGGATCGACGTCACCGAGCCGAGGGTCGAGCTGCTCAACGCGCGCGCGATGCAGGCGGCCAACGCCTACTGTCGGCAGGCCATGGCCGAGGACGGCGAGCTGGTCAGCTGTCGCGCTGAGATCACCGAGATCACCACCGATGCCGGCACCTACAAGGCCGTCGAGGTGAACACCCGGGTCGAGGTGGACGCCATCCTGCTCGGCATGATCGGCAACCACCGGCTCGACGCCTCGGGCGGCGCGTTGGCCAACCCGGTGCCCGGCATCTCCGAGGCCAACCCCGGCAGGGTGCCGACCGGTGGCCCGGTCGTCGACCAGCCGACCGGTGGTGTGACGCCGAGCCGGGCACCGACCTCGGAGCCCTCGGAGTCGGTCCCGTGTGCGACCGTCACGGTCACTCCGAAGAAGCCCGGCAAGGGCAAGACCAAGACGCCCGGCAAGCCGACGCCGTCGGAGTCGGTCAGCTGCGCTGTCAAGACCTCTGACGGCGGCTGACCGCGACGATCCTACGACGGTTGCGCGTGTGGGGTTGATCAGACGTAGTCTGGGCTGGCCCGGATCCGACGCTCCGGGGCGATCGAGGTTTCGGGACGGTCGATCCCGGGGAGGAAGTCCACCATGGGGTCTCGGATGACGCGCACGTCGGGTGTGCTGGCTGCCGCGCTGATGGTGCTGTCGCCGGTGCTGGTGGCGTGTGGTGGCGACGAGGAGCCGGAGGCGGAGCCGAGTCCGACCGAGGAGTCGACCTCGGCCCCTTCGACGCCGTCGCCGAGTCCGACGAAGCCCGAGGAGCCGTTGTCGGAGTTCGAGGACGAGGCACCGGTGAAGGCGGCGCGGACGTGGGCTGCGTTGCTGGGCAGAGGTGTGAACAAAGGGGATGACGCGATGCGGACGGTTGCTCCGTGGGCGACCCGGAGCGGTGTCGATGTCTCGGTGCGGGTGACGACGACCGACCGCACCGAGGGGTATCGCTGGCCGGGTCCGCAGCCGTTCACGCCGGTCGGGGTGCGGCGCAACGGCAGCGCCGCGAGCATCAATGGCTGCTTCCTCGAGTCCGGATGGTCACGTGACCCGGAGTCGGGCAAGCGCGTGGGCAAGCGAGCGGTCGGCCCGTACCGCATCGATCTTCGTCGGGTCGGAAAGCGCTGGAAGGTGACTGACTTCTCCAACGCTGCCATCAGCTGCAAAGGCGTCGAGGTGAAGGGTGTGAAGTGGTGAAGACTCCGGCTCGATGGGCTGCGGTGCTGATCGCGGTCGCGGTGGCGGTTCTGATGACCGCGACGACCGCGTCCGCCGACCTCGATGACCCCGATGCCGGCGGCGGCGCCGGTGGCACTCCGGAGCCGGAGCCGACGCCGACGTACGAGACCCAGTACGACCCTCCGGCGGACGAGGGTGAGCCGCGGTTGTCGTGCTCGGTGTATGCGAACGGGTCCGGGATGGGGTCGTACTGCGTGGAGCTCGGCGCGTCGGCGAGCTCGACGACGTTGCAGGAGCGGTTCGGCGGGATGGAGTTCCAGCGGTGTCGCTATGACGAGGTGCCGGAGTCGTTGGTGTCGTCGATTCCGGAGAACCCCAAGCCGGGTGAGCAGTCGCCGATGTTGCGGATCTGTCTGGACAACATCGACTGGGACACGTACTCGGGTGGTCCGGATCGGTCGGTGTCGTTCGATGTGGTGTGGGTGACCGCGGAGACCGACACGGCGGATGTGTCGAATCCGTTGAACGATTTCCTGTGGTCGCAGCATGAGGGGTCTGCGCAGTTGCCGGTGCCGCATCTGCGGGCGAATCCGAATCCGGTGCCGTTGGTGAATACGGAGACGGCATTGACGTTCACGTGGCTGGATCCGGGGTCGCGGGAGGAGATGGGTCCGCGGCGTCGGGTGCGGTTGGGCAACGGGATGGTGATGGTGGCCCGTGCCGCCGAGGTGACCGTCGACCCCAACGTGGAGGGGATGGAGCCCGTGAGGTGTGCGGCGGGTGCGTCGTATCCGCAGGGGTCGGGGCCGGCGCCGTGTGTGGTGAGGTTCGAGCACTCCTCGGCGGATGCGCAGGCGCGGTCGACGGTGGCGATTCCTGAGGATGTGGAGGAGTCGTTCTACGTGACGGTGTCGGTGGCGTGGGAGATCACCTACGGGTATGGGTCGCCGTCGGAGAGGTTGGGTGATGGGTTCCGGATGGTGGTGCATCAGGCGTTGCCGGTGCAGGAGGCCCAGGGCGTCAACCGCCCACCCCAGGTGAGTGACAACTAGGCGATTGGGAACAGCGATGGCCCCGACAGTCCAACAGCATCCGACCAACCGGTTGCCGAGCGCCGACGAACGGCCCGGCGGCGCCGGACAGACGATCCTGGGTGCGCTCGCCCTGCTCGGGACCGTCGCGATCGTGGTCGGTGTGCCGATCGCGCTCCTCACGGTCTTCGGCCCTCCCTGGCCGAGCGAACCGCCCACCGTTGAGTGGCTGACCAGCCCGACGACGACGGAGACGGTGATGGCCGTGCTCGCCGCCGTCGTCTGGCTGGCGTGGCTGCACTTCGTGATCTGCCTGGCGGTCGAGGCCGTCGCCGCGATCCGACGACGTGGGATCGCGCCGTCCGTGCCGGGCGGCGGCCTCGGCACGCAGAAGCTCGCCCGCAACCTCGTCATCACCATCACGCTGCTGCTCGGCACGACGGCCACCACGATCGGCCCTGCCGCTGCGGACGACCACGACCCTGGCAGCGGCACAGTGATCGCGAGCCAGGTCGAGTCGCCCCAGTCGACCGGTACGGCGCTCGCCGCTGCCGCCACGGTGCAGGAGGCTGCGAGCGAGGACAACGCGCCGACGACGGAGACCGGCAAGCGTCGCGGGCCACTTCCCGCCCCCGGCGACCTGGAGCAGAGCACCCGGGCTGACCTCCGATCCGCGGTGACGACGTACTACGAGGTGAAACCGCCGGGGGACCGCCACTACGACACGCTGTGGGACATCTCCGAGCGATACCTCGGCGACGGCCTGCGCTACAAGGAGATCGTCGAGATCAACCGCGGTCTCAAGCAGGCCGACGGCACTGAGCTGACCAACCCCGACCTGATCTATCCCGGATGGATCCTGCGGCTGCCGGCCGACGCGAAGGGTCCCGGACTGCGGGTGGTCGATCATGCCGAGGCCTCACCACCGGCCGGCGGGTCGGGCAGCGCCGGCGGGCCCGGCGCCACCGCGACCGGCGCCGACGGGAGTGACACCGCGCTCGACGCAGCCGGAGCCGACAACGGTGGCGGCGTCGGCGGAGCCGTCATGGCACAGGTCACCGACATCGTCGACGGTGACTGGTCGCCCCTGTTCGGTGTGGCCGGAGGCCTCGCCCTCGGCGGCGCCTTCCTGGCGCTGCGGAGGCGCCGGGCGACGATGCCGGTCGCCCAGCTGTGGGCGAGTGCGGTCGGCGGCCCGCCAGAGACGGACCCGACACCCGACGGGCCGGGCGGCGGCCCACGGCTGCGCGACGAGGCCGACCCGGCGCTGGCGGGGTGGCTCGACCGTGCGCTGCGCGGGTCGGGGATCGGCGGGAACACTCCGGTGCCGGCCCAGGTCTCGGTCGGCGCCGGCGGACTGGCCATGGCCTTCATCGACGCTCCGCTCGCGGCGCCTCCCCAGGGCTGGGTCGAGGTCAACGACCGCGTGTGGGCGCTCGGCGCCGACAGCCAGCTCACCGGTGGCGGCCCTGCGCCGATGCCCGGACTGGTCACGATCGGCCGCCGTGAGGACGACAGCCTGCTGCTGGTCGACCCCGAGGCCGTGCCCGGCGTCATCGCGCTCGAGGGCCCGGCCGACATCGCGCGCGGTGTCGCGATGAGCATGGCGATCGACACCGCGACGCACCCATGGGCCGACCAGCGCGCCGTCACCATGGTCGGCTTCGCCGACGACGTGACGGAGGCGGGCGCCGGCAACCTGCACCGGGTCGACGACCTCGGCCGAGTGCTGGAGAACCTGGAGAACCTCGCCCGCTACCACCGCGGCGCCTGCCGCCAGGTCGGTGCGTCCAGCGCACGCGAGGCCCGGATCGCCGCGCCCATGGTGGCGGACTGGTCCTACCAGCTGGTGGTCTGCTCGGGCCTGCCGTCCGAGGCCGACCTCGCTCGGCTGCACAGCCTCGCGGCCGACCCGCAGGTCGCGCTCGGCGTCGTGGTGATCGGTTCGCTGCCGTCGGCCGAGATGCGCCTGGCCGCCCAGCCGGACGGCCGGCTGACCTCACCTGTCCACAGCATCGATGTCCATGCCCAGACCCTCGATGTCACGGCGGTGCGCACCCTGATGGACCTCTACGAGCCACCGACGGGTCGGGGCGTCGACTTCGAGGAGTGGGCCGAGCGGATCGCGGACGTCTCACCTTCCGTGGCGGCTGACGACGCAACGGTCCGTATCGGCATCCTCGGTCCGGTCATGGTCGACGCGCCCGGGGAGGTGGAGGAACAGCGGGTGGAGTTCCTCACCGAGCTTGCCAGCTATCTGGCGCTGCACCCCGACGGGGTACACATCAATCGGCTCACCGGAGCGCTCTGGCCGCGGGGCGTCGGCGACGGCAGCCGGGACGCCGCCCTTCGTCAGCTCGGCGAGTGGCTCGGCAGCGTCGACGGCGAGCCGGTGCTGCGGGAGGAGTCCGGTGTGTGGTCACTGCTGCCCGGCGCGGTGCGGCTCGACTGGGACGACTTCCGGGCCGACGTCAACGCGTCCGGCGCGCCGGGCGCACACCGCGAGCAGCTGCTACGACGCGCCCTCAGCCACGTACGCGGGCTGCCGTTCGCCGACGTGCCGGTCGGGCGCTACAGCTGGCTGGAGACCACGGCCACGGAGTCCGACAGCCTGTTGGCGATCGTCCTCACCGCGCTCGCCGCCGCGGAGGCCGCAGCCGAGCGGGACGACGCCGGCACCGCCCGCGCCGTCCTCGCCCGCACGCTGCGCCTCGCGCCCGCCAGCGAGGACCTCTGGCGGGCACGGCTGCGGCTCGAGGCCCAGTTCGGCAGCCGCGACGACGTCGCGGTGATCGCGGACTCGCTCTACGAGGCGCTCGCCGAGCACGGTGCGCCGTACGGTCCGACCGGCGAGACCGACGCACTGGTCGCCGAGCTGCTGCCCGGCTACCGCCGCAAGGTCGCCTGAGCGGGTCCGGAGGTTTCGAGGCTCAGGCCTTGGCGGCCTTCGCTCCTCAACCACCGTGCTGACGGTGGCTGACGTGTGGGGAGCGCCACGACCTCGGCCTCGACACCACCGGCCTCGACACCACCGGCCGACTCAGGGCAGCAGCAGCACGACCGTCTCAGCGATGCAGGCGGGCTTCTCCTCGCCCTCGATCTCGATCGTGTGCTCGACGGTCAGCTGCTTGCCCTTCGGCAGGTCGGTCACGGTGTCGATCGACACGCGCGAGCGGATCCGCTTGCCCACCAGCACCGGGTTGGGGAACCGCACCTTGTTGACGCCGTAGTTGAGCTTGGCCCCCGGCGTCTGCAGCGTGAAGACCTGGCTGCCCAGCCACGGGATGAGCGACAGCGTGAGATAGCCGTGCGCGATGGTGCCGCCGAACGGCCCTGCCTTGGAACGCTCGATGTCGACGTGGATCCACTGGTGGTCGCCGGTGGCGTCGGCGAACTGGTTCACCCGCTGCTGGGTGATCTCCACCCACTCGCTCGTGCCGAGCTCCTCGCCGGCCGCTGCCTCGATCTCGTCGAACGTGGTGAACACCCGCATCGCCATCTCCTCATCGTCGCTGGTCGGGACTGGAACAATGTCGCCATGGAACCTACACGCGCCACCGTGTCCGAGTCGTTGAGGTCCGCGCCCAAGGTTCTTCTTCACGATCATCTCGACGGCGGGCTCCGGCCGGCCACCATCGTCGAGCTCGCCGCCGAGGTCGGCCACGAGCTGCCCGAGACCGACGCCGACGCGCTGGGGGAGTGGTTCGCGGCAGCGGCGTACTCCGGATCGCTGGAGCGCTATCTGGAGACCTTCCAGCACACCGTGGCGGTGATGCAGACCGCGCCCGCCATCACCCGCGTCGCCCGGGAGTGTGTCGAGGACCTGATCGCCGACGGCGTGGTCTACGCCGAGGTCCGCTACGCCCCGGAGCTGATGGTCGAGCGTGGGCTCTCGCTCGACGAGGTCGTCGCGGCCGTGCAGTCCGGCTTCGACGAGGCGGCCGGCGACCGGATCGTCGTACGACAGCTGCTGACGGCGATGCGGCACCAGGCCCGCTCCCGAGAGATCGCCGAGCTCGCCGTCGCCTGGCGCGACCGGGGGGTCGTCGGCTTCGACATCGCCGGCGCCGAGGCCGGCTACCCGCCCACCCGGCACCTCGACGCGTTCGAGTACCTCCAGCGGGAGAACTTCCACTTCACGATCCACGCCGGCGAGGCGTTCGGGCTGCCGTCGATCTGGCAGGCGATCCAGTGGTGCGGCGCCGACCGGCCCGGCCACGGCGTCCGGTTCATCGACGACATCAAGGAGACGCTCGGGTC
>CAZJDU010000042.1:0-26931 GCA_964544855.1 uncultured Nocardioides sp. | reverse complement strand
TCGGCCAGATCACCGAGGCGTTCTTCGAGGTCGGCGGCCAGTACCGACGCAACGTCTGAGGCCCGGCAGTCTGCGAGGTACGAGCAGCCTGCCGCAGGCCGACGAGGTCGAGTAGCCGCCGCGGCTGAGGAACGAAGCCGCGACGCGGCGTATCGAGGCCTACGGCCAGCTTTCCCGCGAGGTGGTTCGGGGCCTTGGCACCGCGCAGCCCTACCGGGCAGCCCCGGGGCGCTCGGCGACCTGCTTGATCGCGGGGATCTCGGCGAGCGCGTGGATCACCACCGTCGCGGCCAGGAACCCCGCGGCCCAACCGGCACCGGCAGCGTCGTAGAGGACGAGCGTGGCGCCCGCGAAGACCAGCACCTTCACGATCGGCGTGATCACCCGGCCGCCGTACGGCGCCCTCGGGCTGACGAGCAGGCCCCAGACCGTGACCACGACCAACGGCAGCAGCCACACCAGCAGCCACCGCGGCTCGTGCTGCCAGCCCCAGACGCCGTACGCCGCCCACGCCACCAGCTCGTCGACGAGAAGCAGCATCAGCACCAGCCATCCCAGAACGGTCATGGCGGCATTCTGGCCGCTCGCCGCGATGGCCGCTCCCCGGGACGGGAACTCGCCGCGACCGCAGCTCGCCGGAATGGAGGACGGTGCCGGGAGGTTCGACCGGGTATGACACTCATCGGTCTGATCGGAGCAGGCAACATCGGCGGGACGCTGGCGCGGCTGGCGAGCGCCGCCGGCTACGAGGTGCTCCTCAGCAACAGTCGCGGTCCGGACTCACTGCGCGAGCTCGCCGGCCGGCTCGGTGACAGCGTGACTCCGGTCACGGCCGGCGAGGCCGCGGCACGCGCCGACCTCCTCGTGGCGTCGATCCCGCTGAGCGGCATCGACAGCCTCCCCGTCACCCCGTTGGCCGGCAGGACGGTCCTCGACACCGCCAACTACTACCCCGAGCGGGATGGCCGGATCCCCGCACTCGACGCCCGCGAGACCACGACGTCGGAGCTTGTGCAGCAGGCCCTCCCCGAGTCGCGGGTGGTGAAGGCGTTCAACAACATCGTCCACCTGCACCTGGCCACACTGCCCCGGCCCTCCGGGGCTCCCGACCGGTCCGCGCTGCCGATCGCCGGCGACTCCGCCGAGGCGAAGGTCGAGGCCGCGGCCTTCATCAGCAGGCTCGGCTACGACGCCCTCGACACGGGGCCGCTCGCCGAGGGATGGCGGTTCGAGCGTGGTCAGCCGGCGTACTGCCTGCCGTACGTCGCTGACCCCGAGGCGCTGCTCGCCAGCTCCCCCGGCCAGCGTCCGGCCGAGGCCGCGCCGGCCGGGCGTGACGTGATTGACCGGGCACTGGCCCGCGCAGCGGGCGGCGGCGACGCGGCCTGACCTCCGGCGAGGGTCAAGCCTCCGCCAGCCCGGCGAAGCAGAACAGTCGCCTGCGCAGTCCGCCGTCAGCGGTGCTGATGGCCGCCTGGTACTCGGGTGAGTGGTACCAGGCCTCGGCGGCCGCCTCGTCAGGGAACGCGATCAGCACGATGCGCTCGGCGGGGTCGAAGGCCCCCTCGAACGCGGCGGGCACGGCATCGCGGGCCAGGTAGGTGCCGCCGTACTTGGCGATGGACAACGGCGCCTCCTGCTTGTAGGCCGCGACGGACTCGCGGTCGAGGATCTCGACCTCGGACAGGACGTAGGCGGTCATGTGGATCTCCTCACGGTGGGGTGCTCAGTCGTGTGACGGGGTGATGGGGCCGGGCACGGTCGGTCCGTCGATGCGGCCGACGAGCCGGCCGTTCTCGAGGACTCCCGGGCGGTCGTGCGCAGGGAGCAGGTAGCGGTGCTGCAGCACCTGCTTGATGGCGGCGACCTCGTCGGCCACCGACGGCGTGAAGTTGTTGGTGGTCGCCGGCTCGTCGGCGGCGAACGCATAGCTCTGGACGCCCGCCATCGGGGTGCCCTCCGGGGTCTCGGCGAGCGAGCCTCGGAGGTCGTAGAGGAGATCGCCGATGAGCGCCGCGATCCCGTCACTGGTCTCCACCAGGACGTTGACCGACCCCGCGGTGTGGCCACCGGATGCCACCACCTCGACCCCGGGCACGATCGGTGCGCTCGTACCGGGCAGCAGGTCGAGCACGCGCAGCGCGCCGGGCGTGTACATGCGGTGCACGAGGTGCAGCAGGTCGTCGCGCGCGTACGCCGTCGCCTGGATGCCGCTGAAGGCGCAGCCCAGCTCGGCGCGGTTGACGACGACGGGCACCGTCAGGGGAACCTTGTCGAGATGCCCGGCATGGTCGCGATGCAGGTGGGTGGGGACGACGCAGGCCAGGTCAGCAGGGACGACGCCGTGCGCGGCGAGCTGCTCGGTGAAGCCTTGTCCCTCGCCGATGTGGCCGCCGCTGCCCAGCACCGCCGGATCGCGGTAGCCGGCATCCACCAGGATCGGGGCATGGTCGCCGGTCACCAGGTAGCCCTGCGCCGGGACGTCCACCATGCTGCCCGGCGGGCGTCCGCGCACCAGCATGGCGGCGTCGACGCGCACCGACCCGAAGTCGAGCCGGTGGATCTCGTGACTCTTCATCGCCGTCTCCCCCGCGGATCCAGGCTCAGCCTGCCTCCGGTCTCGTGGTCCATCAGAAGTAGCTCCTTCCTGCCGAGGCCGCGTCGGGGTCAGCCTGCTGCAGGGTGCCGTCGGCGAGGATGTGCACCTCGTCGCAGAGCGAACTCAGCATCTCGACATTCTGGTCCACCAGGAGGAGGGTGAGGCGCTCCTCGTTGCGGAGCCGGATCAGCGTCGCGCCGATCTCGGCACTGGCCCGCGGAGAGAGCCCCAGCGTCATCTCGTCGATCATGAGAAGCCGCGGCCGGGCCATCAGGCCGCGACCGACCGCCAGCATCTGCTGCTCACCGCCGCTGAGCTGGCCGGCGCGACGCATTGCGAGGGGACGCAGCGGGGCGAACAGGTCCAGCATCCTGGCCAGGTCCCGGTCGGCCCGCCGCCCGGGTCGTCCGACGGCAGCCGCGCCGTACCGGAGGTTGTCGATCACCGTCAGGTCCCGGAGGACCCGGCGCCCCTCCGGCACGTGCGCAAGCCCCGCGCGTGCACGGCGATGGCCCGTCCGCGGCAGCGGTCGGCCACCCAGGCGCAGCGTCGTCGTCTGGTGCGACACCGTCCCGGACAGCGCACGGAGGAAAGTGGACTTGCCGGCGCCGTTGAGTCCGGCCAACCCCACGACCGTGTTCGCGTGGACCGTGAGGTCGGCACCGTGGAGCACGGTCGTCCGGCCGTAGCCGGCACGCATGCCGGACACCTCCAGGATCGGATCGGCGCTCACGACGCGACCTCGTCCGGGACCTCGCCGAGGAACGCGCGGCGGGTGATGTCGCTGGCGAGGACGTCGGCTGTGGGTCCGTCGGCCAGCACCCTCCCGGCCACCAGGACAGTGGCCCGGTCGGTCACGGTGCGGATCCAGCCGACATGGTGGGAGACCACCAGGATCGTCAGTCGGGCTCGGTCGTTGAGGCGGCTGATGACCTCGCTGAGGATGCCCATCTCATCGGCGCTGAGACCCGCGGTCGGCTCGTCGAGCACGAGCACGGCCGGAGCCCCGACGAGTCCACGGGCCAGGTCCACCAGCTTGGACTCCGCCATTGACAACTCGGACCCGAGCACCTGGTGACGCGTCGCCGGCACGCCGAGCGCTGTGAGCGCCGCCGTCGCGCGTGCCCGCACGTGCTCGGCACGCGAGCGACCGCGCCCGAGACCGTCGCGGTCACGGTGCAGACCGAGAGCCACGTTCTCCACGGCGGTCAGGTCAGGGACCAGCGCCTCGTGCTGGAAGGTGCGGTGCACGACGCGGTGATCATCGGCCTCCCCGTCCCCGCGGAGCCGGATCGCTCCGGTGTGCCGCGCCTCCAGTCGGCTCACGCAGTTGAGCAGGCTCGTCTTCCCTGCACCGTTGGGTCCGACGAGGGCGTGGACCGAGCCGGGCGTGACGCTGAACGTGACGTCCTGGAGAGCGTGCACACCTCCGTAGCTCAACGAGACGTCGTCGACGTCCAGGCCGGCTGGGGAGGCAGCATCGGCCGCCAGCAGGTCGAGGTCGCCGGCCCCCGTGTCGACCGCTCGGCCTGACGATCTGCGCGGTCGAGGGAGCGCGAGCCCGACGCGGTGCGCCAGGGCGCTGGCAGCGCCGTACAGGCCGCCGCGAGCGACGACGAAGACGATCAGCAGCAGGCTGGCGAAGAGCACCTGCTGGCCGGTCTGGGCGAACTGCAGCTGGCTGGGCAGGGCCATCAGCGCCACCGCCCCGACGACCGGCCCGGCGATGCTCCCCAGACCACCGACGGCCACCATCGCGAACAGCATGATCGAGGCCTGGACACCGAAGTTCTCCGGCGAGATGTAGCCGGCACCGAGGGCGATGAGGCAGCCGCCGGTGGCCGCGAGCGTCGCGGACCACACGAAGGTGGCCAGGCGCACCCGGTCGGGGTTCACTCCCAGGGACCGGGCGACCGCGTCCGAGCGTTTGGTGAGCCTGAGCAGCCGCCCTGGGCTCGCGTCGACCAGCGCGGAGCTCACCAGCACCACGACCAGCAGGACGGCCCAGCAGGTGTAGTAGTAGGCACGACCGTCGGAGAGGTTGGTGCCATCGGCGAGGACCAGCTGGGGCGTCTGGAGACCTGACGCGGCCCCGGTCCAGTCCGCGAGCAGCGTGCCGGCCAGCAGCGACGTCGACACGAACGTCAGGAAGAACGTGCCGAGCACCAGCCCGAACTCCTTCAACCGCAGGAGCACCGATCCGATGAGGGCGCTCAGCGCGGCGACGGCGACGACGGCGACCAGCATGGCCAACGGCAACGACCACCCGAAGCGCGTGGCGAGGATGGTCGATCCATAGGCTCCGGCGCCGACGAACGCCGCATGGCCGAACGACGGCAGTCCCAGATAGCCGCTGAACGCGTCGAGACCGACGGCGGCGACCGCCCAGGCCATGCCGGTGGCCGCCAGGAAGACCAGACTGGGTGAGAGCGGTAGGACACCGAGCAGGGCCAGGACGGCAAGGACGCCAAGACAGGCGGGCCAGACCCGGCCGTGGGCCGCACCGGTGCTCGAGACGCTCACAGCCGCTCACCCACCGGCACGCCGAACAGGCCCTGGGGCCGCACCAGCAAGGTGACCAGGAAGAGCGCGAAGACCGCGAGCAGCGCCACCTCGTCGCTGGTCAGCTGGTAGGTGATGCCCTGGACCAGGCCGACGCCGAGCCCTCCCACGACGGCGCCGGCGAGGCTGGTCATCCCGCCGATCACCACGCCGGCGAAGACGTAGAGCAACCAGCTGGTCATCATGTCGGAGGAGACCAGGCGGCTGGGGGCCGCCAGGATCCCGACCACGGCGGCCAGCCCGGACGACAGCCCCCACGCGAGCGCGGCGAGCAGGCGGGTCCGCGCTCCCAGCAGTCCGGCGGTGTCCGCGTCGGAGGCCAGGCCGCGCATCAGCAACCCGAGCCGGGTGCGCGTGAACACGGCGCCGACGAGGCCGAGGATGGCGACCGCCACGATCGGGAACCACAATGTCGACGACGGGATCGCCTGTCCGGCGACCGTGGTCGAGATGTCCGGCAGCACGCTGGAGAAGACGAAGGGCTGGCCCTGCCCCAGCCAGATCTCCAGCAGCGCCTGGCCGAGCAGGAACAGGCCGACGGTCCGTACCGTGAGGCTGAGATGACCGACGTCGTCCCGCAACCGCATCACCAGGAGGTAGGCCGCGACCCCGGCCGCACCGGTCAGCACGATCGCGAGGCCACTAGCGGCAAGCGGATCGAGGTCCCCTCGGGCGCTCAGGTGGAGTGCGAGCGTGGCTCCCAGCGTCGCCGTGGTCCCGGCCGCGAAGTTCGCGACTCCGGTCATCTTGAACAGGGCGACGATGGCGAAGCCCATGAGTCCGTAGAGCAGACCGACGGTCAGTCCGGTCAGGATGGCTGAGGTCATGGCGTGCGAGCTCCTCGACTCAGGGTGCCGTCTGCAACGGGACGGTCTCGGCGACGCGGTAGTGCTGCGCCGAGTCGAGCGTGAGGAGGAACATCGAGTCGAGGCCCACGTGATCACCGCCGCCGAAGGAGATCGGCGGCAGGAGGGGGGAGACCTCGGCATCGGTCATGTCCTCGAGCGCGGAGGTGAGGCCCGAGCGCGTCGGCTGATCGCCCGCTGCCTCCAGCGCGGCCACCAGGACCTGGGCTCCGGCGCACCCGAACAGGGCGAGAGCATCGGGCTCGGTGTCGGGGCTGTGCGCCGCGAGAGCATCGATGCACTCCTGTGCAGCCGGGTCGTCGGGCGGTACCGTCGGGGAGAGCGTCGCGAGGAGCTCGGCTGCCTCCGGCGACAGTGCGGCGGCGAAGCTCTGGGCGGCGAGCGGCGAGGCACCGAGGATCGCCTCCGCCGGCAGCTGGTCGACCTTCGCCATGGCGTTGAGCATCCGCGCCGCGTCGGGCGCCAGGACCGTCAATGCGAGGTAGTCCACGTCGTGCTCACCGATCTTCGCCGCCTCCTGATCCGCGGGGGCGTTGGTGGCCGGCAGGAGTGCCGAGGACACCAGGGAGCCGCCGGCCGACTCCACGCCCGCTTCGGCGCCGGCCACGGTGGACTCGTAGCCGGGGATCTGCGACGTGACGGTGTAGACGTTCCCCGGGGACTGCGCGACGACATGGTCCACCGCCGTGAAGATCTGGTCCCGGTACAGCGGCAGCAGGCTGAACACGTTGGACTGGACGGGCTCGACCAGGTCCGGAAGGGCCGCGTAGGGGAACAGGTACGGCACCCCCGAGCCCTCCAGTGCGGTGGCGATCGCGGCCGCCGAGACGGTGCCGCAGCCCCCGAACATCGCGAACACTCCCTCGTGGGTGAGGTCGCGAACGTTCGCGGCCGCCCGCGGAGCCTCGGAGCCGTCGTCGACGACGTCGACCGTCAGCGTCCGCCCGTGGACCCCGCCCTCGTCGTTGACCTTCGCGAGCCAGGCCTGCGCGCCCTCGGAGGCCGGGAGGCAGACCGCGGCGACCGGGCCGCTCAGGGCGTTGGACATGCCGAGGTGGATCTCGCTGTCGGTCACTCCGGCGCCGTCGTCCCCGTCGCCGGCCACGCTGGCGGTCGTGGTCGTGGCGCAGCCGACCAGCAGCAGGGACCCGGTGAGCAAGGCGGCGGCTGCGCCGTGCTGCGTCGAGCTGCGACGCGCCCTCATCGCGACTGCTCCAGGGCCGCCAGTGCCGCTTCCTCGCGCTGCCACAGGTCCGTCGACCCCCACCGCGACGGGACCAGGTCGGCCCGCATCTCGTCGTCCTCGACCAGGACCTTGGCCGGCACGCCGTCGAGCAGCAGGCCCGGCGTGTGCACCTCGATCAGCTCGACGTCCGCGTCCGACCGGTTCCACGCCCAGTGCATGGCGGACGGCGGGATCCGCAGGAAGTCCCCGGTCCTCAGGTGGAAGGCCTCGTGCTCGACGAAGACCACGATCTCCCCGCGACTGACGAAGTTGAGCTGCTCACAGTCGTGCGCGTGCGGTTGGGAGTGGTAGCCCGGCGTCCTGGTCGCGACCGTCATGCTGGATTGCGAGCCGAGCACCTGTTGGGTGCGCAGCTCACCGCCGGCGGTCTTCATCTCCACGACTCCGGCGGGTACGTCGTTGGCGCTGGCGAACTTCATGGATGGTTCCTTTCGGGCAGGGCTCGACCGCGCACGGTCGAGGTGACGGCGCTGCCCGCTGAGCAGGCAACGAGTGCGACCGGCGGAAGAGGTGGTCGCGACGGTTCGGGGTCGGCGGTGCTGGGCGGCGAGCGACCAGTGGGCTTGGGCTAGCCCGGCTTGGTTCGCGGTGGCTCCAGGTTCGCCTCGGGTGCCGGACTGGCAGGGTCTTCATCAGCGAGCGCACGTCGACCGCTGGCCACGAAGTGGTCGATGTGCGCAAGCATCGCCGCTTGCGCGGCAACCGGGTCGCCCGCATCCACGGCGGCGAGGATCTGGTCGTGCTCGTGATGACTCGCCGCCGTGACCTCGGCGTGGGCGGCCACGTCCTCACGCATCGGCCCGAGCAGGTCCAACGTCGGCGCGAGCATCACGGAGAGCAAGGGGTTGCCGGAAGCGGCGGTGACGAGTGCATGGAAGTCCGCGTCTGCCCGCACATACGTGGCGACATCGGGCGCGCCCCGCATCGCCGTGGTGCAGCGCCGCAGCGCCTCCAGATGCTCGGCGGTGCGGTGCCGGGCTGCCTCCGCGGCGGCCTGCGGCTCGACCGCGCGACGGGCGGCGAACAGCTGGTCGAAGGTCACCTCCTCCAGGCTGAGATAGACCGTCAGGTTGGTCGCCACGACGTCCGGTCTCGGGGTGACGACCCATCCCGAGCCTTGGCGCGCGGCGAGGACACCCTGATCGGCGAGGCTCTGCAGCGCGCCACGCAGGGTGCCGCGCGACACGTCGAGCCGTGCGGCCAGCTCCCGCTCGGGCGGTAGTCGGTCTCCGGCCAACAGCCGGCGGGCCGCGATCAGGGACTTCAGGTGCGCCTCACAGGACGCGCCCACCCCGGCGGCGCGTTCGATGTTGGCGAACGACTCGGCCACGCATCCTCCTCAACTGGTACATTGGTTCATCCAATATGGCCCAGGGCTTCCTGCGTGTCAACCGTCACACCGAGAGAGATGAGGACTCATGCGTGCCCTCCAATTCGCCAGTCCGGCCGCGGACGCGAGCGCCAGCACCGTCGCCGAGGTCGGTCGCCCCCACCCCGGCGAAGGGCAGGTGGCGATCGACGTGACCTGGGCCGGCGTGAACTTCAAGGACGTGATGCAACGGCGTGGTGACCCCGGGTACGTGGACAGCTATCCGTTCGTCCCCGGACTCGAGGTGAGCGGCACGATCGGCGCGGTGGGCCCCGGCGTCCCGCCCGAGGTGGTCGGCCGACGCGTGTGCGCCGTGACCGCCCAGGGCGGGTTGGCCGAGGTCGCCGTCGCCGACCACTCACTCGTCGCGGAGATCCCGGAGGGCCTCCCGGAGCGCACCGCCGCATCCGCACCGGGCGCGCTCACGAGCGCCGCTCTGCTGGTGGACACGCTCGGACGGGTCCGCGCCGGCGACGGTCTGTTGGTCCACTCCGCCGCCGGGGCGGTGGGCCGCGCGGTGGCGCAGATCGCCCGTCAACGTGGGGCGACCCGGTTGATCGGCATGGTCGGGGCACACTCACGCGTGCCGGCGGCCCGTTCGCACGGGTACGACGAGGTGCTGGTCCGTGGCGAGACCTCCCCGGCGGAGCTGCGGGCGGCGTTCGGTCCGACGACGGTCGACCTCGTGATCGACCCGTTGGGGACGGCGATGCTGGACTTCGACCTCCAGGTCGCGCGACCAGGGACCCGCGTCATCATCTCGGGGAACGCCCCCGGGGCGCCGATGGCCGACCCGCCGGCCATCCCGACACTCATGGGCCTGGGAGCCCAGATCGGGGGATTCAGCCTGGCGGCCCTGATGGCGCGCTCTCCGCACATCGTCGCCGAGGCGATGCAGCGGGTGCTCGAGCTTCTTCGGGACGACGTTCTCACACCGACGTTGACCACGGTGCCGGGCCTGTCGTCGGTGCCGGCGATCCACGACGCCCTTGCCGGGGGCGAGGGGCAGGGCAAGTACGTCGTCGACATCGGCGGAACCGGCGAGACGTCGTAGCAGAGATCGAGGCTCGGGCGCCTCACCGGCGCAATGGCGACGCGTCATCGTCGGCGACGCCCAGATCGGCCAGCGACCGCAGCCTGTCCTCGTCGGCGCTGCCCGGCTCGGGCGTCAGGGTGAGCAGCTCCTGACCCGAGCCGTCGGGCAGGACGAAGCGCTCCTGGTGCAGGGTGAGCTCACCGACCATCGGATGCCGGAAGCGTTTCGGGCCGTGGCGGCGCGTGCCGACTGCGGCCGCACCCCACAGCTCACTGAAGCCGCGGCTGCCCATGGACAGCTCCCCGATGAGGGCCGCCAGCTCCGGGTCGTCGGGGAACTCGCCCGCGGCATGGCGCAGATGAGCGACGGTGTCAGCGGTGCAGGACGGCCGATCGGCGTACAGGTCACAACGGCCGGGGTCGAGGAAGATCATCCTGGCCAGATTCCCGTCCGTGCCCTGCAGCTCATCGAGATCGCAGTAGAGCAGGTCCGCCAACCGGTTGGAGGTCAGGACGTCCATGCGGTGGTTGATGATCATCGCGGGGAAGTCCTGGATGGCCGCGAGGATCTGTCGCAGCTGGGGTCGGATCGTCGCCGGGTAGCTCGTCCACCGCAGCTGCCGACGCCGCAGCCTGGCCAGGGTGTGCAGGTGATCGCGGGTCACGTCATCGAGCTGCAGGGCTCGCGACAGCGCGTCCAGCACCTGCTCGGACGGCTGGGTGGCTCGCCCCTGCTCGAGGCGGGTGTAGTAGTCGACACTCACACCTGCCAGGTGCGCCAGCTCCTCGCGCCGGAGCCCCGCCACGCGACGCCGGTCGCCCGCCCTGATCCCGACCGACTCCGGCGGCACCTGAGCCCGGCGCGACTGGAGGAACGCGCCGAGATCGCCGAGACCGTCCATCCGTCCAGTATGCGGCTTCGCCGCCCGGACCGGCTGCGGCGAGGGTGGCCCTGCCAGTCCCAGGAACCAGGATCCGCCGGACGGGTGCGCCTCTGGTTGTCCGGTCGTCGCCGGCACACGATCGACGACATGAAGGCACTGATCGTCTACGCGCACCCCGACCCGACCTCGCTGACCGCCGCGTTGAAGGAGCTGGCCATCACCACGCTCACCGACGCCGGCCACGACGTGACCGTCAGCGACCTGTACGCCATGAGGTGGCAGCCGGCGGCTGACTACTCCGACTTCGACGACATCACCGGCCCGGACCTCATGCACGCCTCCGGCGAGGCCTATCGGACCGGTCGGCTGGCCGAGGAGATCCGCGCCGAGCAGCAGAAGCTGCTCGACGCCGATCTGGTGGTCCTGCAGTTCCCGCTGTGGTGGTTCACGATGCCCGCGATCCTCAAGGGGTGGGTCGACCGCGTGTTCACCTACGACTTCGCCTACGGCGCGACCGTGCCGCGCTACGGCGCTGGTCCGTTCGTCGGCAAGCGCGCTCTGGTCGCCACCACCGTCGGCGGCAGGAGCGGGCACTACACCGAGCGCGGGGTCAACGGCCCGATCGAGGACCTGCTGTTCCCGATCAACCACGGCGTGCTCCACTTCACCGGGTTCCAGGTGCTGCCGCCGTTCGTCGAGCACAGCGCCGTCCACCTGGACGACGATCGATTCGCCGGGATCGCCGACCGCTACCGGGAACGACTCGCGGCGGCCTTCACCGACGCCCCGATCCCCTACCGACCCGAGTCCGGCGGCGACTACGCCGGCGTGACCCACCAGGACGGGTCGGAGCTGGTCGCCGGCCTCGAGGTCCCCGGCACCAGCAGCTTCGCCCTCCACCTCACCGGACCGAGTCCCGCGTCGGTGCCTGGGGGATCCCCGGTTCACCTCGGTGAGCACGACGCGGGGTGATCCGGGTGGAGCAGGCCCCCACCGGTCACCCCGCTGCCGTGGATCAGGCCAGGACGCGCAGCAGCGTCGCGGCGAAAGCCTCGGGCTCTCCCGGCGGCTGGCCGTACTCGCCACCGGAGAAGCCGGTGTGGTCGCCGGGGAACTCGACGGCCGGGACCCCGAGCAGCTCGGCCACAGTCCGCCCACCGCGGGCGGCGACCGTCTCGCCGCTCCCGGCCCCGACGGCGATGATCAACCGGTCGCCGAGCCGGGCCAGTGCGTCGACGTCGACCCGGTAGGCGTTGCCCGCCGGCATGTTGCGCAGCAGCGGGTTGGTGCGCGTGCCGTCGTCCTCGGTCGGCATCCCGAACGCCGCCGGGTCGGGGGCGGGCTGCTCGAGATAGTCGTCGGGCAGCGGCCCGTGGTGCATCACGAGCGCGATGAACTTCGCCATCGCCGGCCCGTCGCCGGAGGCCGCATGGGTCCGCTTGATGTCGTCGACGATCGCGAGGAAGGTGTCGCGATCCGACAGCGGGTCGGCGAGGGGAGGCTCATGCGCCACCACCCGACGTACGTCGCCGGGGTGACGGGCCGCGAGCGCCAGTGCGTTCACGGCGCCGCCGCTGCTGCCGAGGACATCGACCGGTCCGACGTCGAGCGCCCCGACGACCCGGTGCAGGTCCTCGGCATGCTGCTCGGGCGTCAGGTCGGAGGTGCCGGTCGGGTTGCGGCCCGAACCGCGCGGATCGTAGGTCACCACCGCACGGTCGGTGATCAGCCCGGCGAGCGTGCCGAAGCCGGCTGCATCCATCGGCGAGCCGAAGAGCAACAACGGTGGCCGCTCCGCGGTCGCAGCGTCGAGGTCACCCCGCACGTCGTAGGTGATCGCGTCCGCGCCCTCGCCCACCGTGGAGGTGCGGATGGTCTGTTCTCTCTCGGTCATGCTGGGGCAGACCGTGCCTCCGCGGCGGACTCATCGCCGTGCCTGGATCACCGACCACCCGACGAGCAGGTCGGCCACCGCGTCGGGGGCCTCCCAGGGCGGCAGATGAGCGACCCCCGGGATCTCGACGAACTCCCCGTCCGTGACCCCGGCCGCGATCTCCTTCAGCGCCGCGGGTGGGGTGGGGACGTCCTCGGCGCCCGCGACCGCGAGCACGGGCTGCCGGATCTCCGCCAGCCGTGCCCGGACATCGTGGGTCGCGAGCGCCCCACAGGTCGCGGCATACCCGGCGACACCGACCTCGCGGAGCGTCCCGAGCAGCGGCTCGCCCGCCTCCCGGTTGCCCGGGGCGAACCACCGCTCCCGGGAGCCGTCGACCATCACCTCGAGGCCGTCCCGGCGTACGACGCTCGCGCGGTCCTCCCAGGCCTCCGCGGTGAGGATCTTCGCGCCGGTCGCGATCAGCACGGCCGAGCGCACCAGCTCCGGTGCCTCCAGCAGCAGGTGCAGACCGACCGCTCCACCGACCGAGTCGCCGGCGTAGTGGAAGGGCTCGCCGATCTCGCGTGCCAGCGCCCGGGCGACGTCGTCGCAGCCGAAGGGGTCACCGGAGTCGGGCGCGCCACCGTGACCGGGCAGGTCCCACCCCATCACCCGGAAGTGGGTCCGGACCAGCGGCACGACCGGCCCCCAGAGCTGTCCCACGCTGGTGCCGAGGGAGGGACCGAGCACCAGCACGGGCGCGCCGGTCGTGCCGCCGAGCTCGTGGACGCGCAGTCTCATCGGATCGCCGAGGGGTGCTGCGCGAGCGGAGTGACGTGCACGTCCATGTAGGGGAAGAGCGGCAGGCCCGAGAGCAGCTCGTGCAGCTCGTCGTTGGACGCGACGTCGAAGACCGAGATGTTGGCGTACTCGCCAGCGATCCGCCACAGGTGCGGCCACTTCCCCGCACGCTGCAGCTCCTGGGCGTACTCCTTCTCGCGGGCCAAGATGCCGGCGCGGACGTCCGGATCCATGTCGTGCGGGATCCGGACGTCCATGCGGACGTGGAAGAGCATCAGCGCGCCGGGTCGAGCACGAAGCCGTACTCCACGGCGACCGACCCGTCGCCCTGGGCGGCCGGCGCCAGCATCAGCTCCGGCTTCACGGCCGAGGCGATGTCGTCGTCGTTGTGCTCGTCGCCGGGGAAGTAGAGCTGCGCGGTGAGCTGCTCGTGGCCGGGCGCGGTGACCTTGACGTGCAGGTGGGCGGGCCGCCACGCGTGCCAGCCGGCGGCGGCGATCAGCTTGCCGCAGGACCCGTCGGTCGGGATCTGGTACGGCGCGGGCTGGATCGTGCCGATCCGGAAGGCGCCGTCCGCGCCCACCGTGAAGGTCCCGCGAAGGTTCCACTCGGGGATGCCCGGGGCGAACTGGCTGTAGTAGCCGTCGTCGTCGGCCTGCCACAGCTCGACCGTCGCGCCCTCGAGCGGGCTGCCGTCGGTCGAGGTGACCGTGCCGGTCCACGTCAGCGGGGTGCCGGGCTCGTCGTCGCGCGTCGGCACGGAGCCCTGCGCACCCTGCTCGGGCGCGTCGGGCACGTAGTACGGGCCCTCGATCGTGCCCTTGCTGCCCTCGCGGTGCTCGGTGGCGACGTCCTCGACGACGTGCTCGACCCACACGTCGAGGAAGAGCGGCCACTCGCCGTCCTCGCCGACCTGGATCAGCCACGCCTTGAGGGCGTTGTACTCGTCGTAGGTGACCTTGTGCTTGCGGATCGTCTCGTGCACGGCGTCGAGCACCTCGCGGGCGAGCGTGCTGACCCGCTCGGGCGTGGTGTCCGCGACAGCGGCGTAGGGCGACTTGTCGCTGTGGAACCGCTCGGTGGCAGAGGCACCGGACGCGGCAGCGGTGGCGGCCTCGGTGGGGGCGTCGGTGGCGGTCATGCTGGTTCTCCTTGTTCTCTCGGGTGGGTCAGTGGTCGGTGCGGTAGTGGTCGAGCTTGTCCTCGTCGATCTCGATGCCGAGACCGGTTCCCTGGCGCACCCGGATCGCGCCGTCCTCGATCTGCAGCGGCTCGGCGAGCAGGTCGTCGCTCATGTCGAGGTAGTTCGACACCTCGGCGGCGCGGCGCGAGGTCATCTCGTGCGCCGCGCCGAAGGCGACGGTGCACACGGAGCCGAGCTGGCTGTCGATCTGGTTGCCCATCACGACCTCGACCCCGAGGCCCTCGCAGAGCCCGAGGATCCGCTGGCTGGTGGTGAAGCCGGTGCGCGAGGTCTTGATGCTGATCCCGTTGGCGGCCCCGGCCAGCAGCTCCCGGCTGACGTCGGCCGGGGTCGGCACGCTCTCGTCGGCGAACTGCGGGATCGTGGCCTGCTGGGTGAGCCAGCGGCGGCCGAGCACGTCGTCGGCGGGACAGAGCTCCTCGGCGAAGGCGAGGTCGAGGTCCGCCATCGCGCGCAGCGCCTGGGCTGCCTCGCTGGGTGTCCATCCCCGGTTGCCGTCGACGTAGAGCTCCACGTCGGGGCCGAGCGCCTCGCGCAGCGCCCGGGTGGCGTCGGTGTCCTGGCGCCACGGTCGTCGCCCCACCTTGACCTTGAAGGTGGTGACGCCGTGGGTGTCGCGCATCTCCTCGGCGGCGGCGACCATCTGCTCGGCGGGCGCGAAGCCGACCATGTGGGCGACCCGCACGCGGTCGGTGTAGCCGCCGAGCAGCTCGGTGACCGGGACCTCGAGGGTGCGGCCGATCGCGTCCCACAGCGCCAGGTCGACCGCACCCTTGGCGACCGGGTTGCCCACGGTGCGGTGCAGCCGCTGCCGCACGACCTCGCGCTCGACGATGCTGGTGCCGATCAGCTCGGGGCCGAAGAGGTCGGCGACCGCGGAGCGCACCGAGACCTGGGTCTCGCCGTACGTGAACGGTCGCGGCGGTGCGTCCGCGACCCCCACGACGCCGTCGTCGGTGTGGATCCGCACCAGCACGTGAGACGCGTGGGTGACCTCGCCGCTGGCGAACCGGAGCGGCTTGCGGTAGGGGATCGAGTACGGGATCGCCTCGACCTCGGTGACCTTCATGGAGACGAGCGTCACACGGCTTTCGGCAAGTGGGAAGTATCAGTTAAGTCTTGATTGAGACCTCCGAGATATCACTCTCGGTCACCAGCTGCTGGTCCAGCAGACCGAGCACCTGATGCAGCACCGGGTTGTCGTCGTCGCGGCGATGCGCCACCGCGAGCTCCACGGTCGTCTCGGTGCCGGCGAGCGGGCGGTAGGTCGCGCCGGTGATCCGCAGGTGCTGCACCGACTCCGGCACCAGCGCGACGCCCCGGCCGGCCGCGACCAGCGAGAGCAGCGTCGACGTCTCGGCCACCTCGGTCGCCTCCGGGACGAACCCCGCGGCACGACACGCGACGAGGACCGCCTCGTGCACCACCGACCGCTGTGCCGGATAGGTGACGAAGGGGTCCTGGGCGAGCGCCGCGATGTCGACGCTGTCGGCCGCCACCAGCGGATGGGTCTCGGGCAGAGCCACGACCAGCCGCTCGTGCCGCACCACCCGTACGGCGAGGTTCGGGTCGGTGACCGGGGGTCGCAGCACCCCGATGTCCAGATCGCCGGAGGCCAGCCGGGACACCTGCACCGGGGTGAGCAGCTCGCCGTGCAGGTCCGCCTCGACGCCCGGGAGCTCCGCGTGCAGCACCCGGCTGATCGCGGGCAGCAGCTCGTAGGTCGCCGAGCCGGTGAACCCGATCGACACGCGGCCGGACCGCCCCTCGGCGACCAGCCGGACCTCGCGGTTGGCCGCGTCGACGCGCGCGAGGATCTCACGGGCGAGCTCGAGGTAGCGCGCGCCCGCCGGGGTGAGCTCCACCCGCCGCGTGGTGCGCTCGAGCAGCCGCACACCGAGCTGGTCCTCCAGCTGCTTGATCTGCTGCGACAGCGGCGGCTGCGCGATGTGGAGCCGCTGCGCGGCGCGTCCGAAGTGGCACTCCTCGGCGACCACGACGTAGTAGCGCAGGTGGCGCAGCTCCACGGAGGCAGCCTACGCCCGGTGCTCTCGAGGCTCGCAGGCCCGCACCTCGACCACCGTCACCCGGCGCGGAGGGTCTGCGACGGCGCGACGCCGTACTTGCCACGGTAGGCGGCCGCGAACCGACCGAGGTGGGTGAACCCCCAGCGGTAGGCCACGTCGGTGACCGTGTGCTCCTCGCCGGCCAGCAGGTCGGCGTGCACCCGCTCGAGCCGGATGTCCTGCAGCGCCTGGGTCGGCGTGGTGCCGGCGTACCGCCGGAAGCCCTGCTGCAGCCGGCGGATCCCGACCCCGGCCTCGCGGGCGAGATCGGCCGCGGTCCAGTCACGCGCGGGGTCGGCCTCCATCGCGTCGAGCACCCGGGACACGATCCGCGGGCGGACCTCGCCGCACGCGGGCTCCTCGGGGAAGCACGCGGTCACGAACGCGGCCGTGAGCGTGCCCGACAGTCGACGGCGCACCGTCGCGTTGCCGACGAGCGCCGGGTTGCGCATCGCCTCGACGCCGATCGAGGAGAGCAGGCCGAGCCACGCCCGGCCGCCGTCGGAGTGCAGGTCGAGCTGGCGCGGGAGGTCACCGGCGGAGAGCCCCGTCAGGGCGGTGACCTCCTCGGACAGGTAGTCACGCTCCACGCGCATCCCGACGATGGAGCAGTCGGCGGACCACCGGCTCATCCGGGTCGACTCGTCCGGCGGGCAGATCGTCGCCTGACCGTCCAGCGACACCACGTGCCGCCCGGCCACCTGGGCCTCGAGGACCCCGCTCCGGGGCACGTTGACCGCCCAGGCACCGGGATGGTCGGACTCGACGGAGACCTCCGAGCCCCACCCGATGCGGGCCAGCCGGACCGGTCCCAGGTCGACCGAGCGCAGGTCGGAGGGCGCGACCGGTCCCCGCCGCACGTCGAGCCGGTGCGGGAAGTACGCCTGTGCGACGGCGTCGGAGAAGCCGTCGAGGTCGGCGGGCGGCGCCACGCTCGTGCGGGAAGCGCTCATCACTCACCCCCTGGTGACCGACGTCACGGTACACGGGTCCGCCCCGTTGACGGTCCCGCCGTCGCATCCGGCTGCGCAATCCGGACAGCCGCTGCGCCGAGCGGATCGCCGCCGCGCCGGGACCCGCCTAACGTCCCCCGGCATCACGTGACCACCGCCACACCCAGCGAGGAGATGCCATGGACACCCGCACGCTCCGGTCGACCTTCGGCCGGTTCGCGACCGGCGTCACCGTGATCACCTGCCGTACGGCCGACGGCCGGGCGCACGGTGCCACGGTCACCGCCTTCACACCGATCTCGCTCGACCCGCCGCTGGTGCAGGTGGCGCTCACCCGCACGTCGAAGGCGTGTGAGTACCTGTACGACGCGGCGTACGCCGTCAACGTGCTGGCCGCCGACCAGCGCGACCTGGCGATGCACTTCGCCGGACGGCCCGGGAGCGACCCGGTGCCGTGGCGCGACGGCCCCACCGCACCCGTGCTCGCCGGCGCGGCCGCCACCATCTCGTGCCGTGCCTGGCGGGCCGACGACGGCGGCGACCACGTGCTGTTCCTCGGGGAGGTCGTCGACGTCACCACGACCGAGCAGCCGCCACTGCTCTTCCACGACAGCGCGTTCCACGAGCTCGGCGCGCAGTCCTCCGACGTCGTCTGGCTCGGGTGCCAGGACGACCCCCACCGCGGGTGGTTCGACGAGTCCGCCTGCTTCACGCCCCTCCCCGCGCCGGCGTACGCCATGCCGGCCGCCACCCACTACTGAGGAGAACCCCGATGACCGACACCCTCGCCCCCGAGACCGTCAGCCTTCACGGCCCACCGACCACCAATCCCGCGGCGGACGCCGAGGCCAACCGGCGGAGCAACTTCGCCTCCCGGCCGATGACCGGCGACGAGTACATCGAGAGCCTCAAGGACGACCGGGAGATCTACCTCCACGGTGAGCGGGTCACCGACGTGACCACCCACCCGGCCTTCCGCAACCCGATCCGGATGACCGCACGGCTGTACGACGCCCTCCACACCGGCCCCCACGTCGACGAGCTGACCGCTCCCACCGACACCGGCAGCGGCGGCGTCACGATGCCGTTCTTCAAGACGCCGACCTCGAGCGCCGACCTGATCAAGGAGCGCGACGCGATCGCCCGGTGGGCGCGGATGAGCTACGGCTGGATGGGGCGCTCCCCCGACTACAAGGCGAGCTTCCTCGGCACGCTGCACGCCAACAAGGAGCTCTACGCGCCGTTCGAGGCCAACGCGGAGCGGTGGTACCGCGAGTCGCAGGAGAAGGTCCTCTACTGGAACCACGCGATCATCAACCCGCCGGTCGACCGGGACCTGCCGCCCGACGAGGTCGGCGACGTCTACATGAAGGTCGAGAAGGAGACCGACGCCGGCCTCGTCGTCTCCGGCGCCAAGGTGGTCGCCACCGGCTCGGCGATCACCAACTACAACTTCATCGCCCACTACGGCCTGCCGATCAAGAAGAAGCAGTTCGCGCTGATCTGCACCGTGCCCATGGACGCCCCGGGCATCAAGCTGATCTGCCGACCGTCCTACACCGAGCAGGCGGCGAGGAACGGCACGCCCTTCGACTACCCGTTGTCGAGCCGGATGGACGAGAACGACACCATCTTCGTCTTCGACAAGGTGCTGGTGCCCTGGGAGAACGTCTTCATGTACGGCGACGTCGACCGGATCAACGCCTTCTTCCCGCAGTCCGGCTTCCTCCCGCGCTTCACCTTCCAGGGCTGCACCCGGCTCGCGGTGAAGCTCGACTTCCTCGCCGGCCTGCTGCTCAAGGCGCTCGACGCCACCGGGTCGGGCGGCTTCCGCGGCGTGCAGACCCGCGTCGGCGAGGTGATCGGCTGGCGCAACCTCTTCTGGTCGCTCACCGAGTCGATGGCGCGCGACCCCGAGCCCTGGATCGGCGACGCGGTGATCCCGAAGCTGGAGTACGGCCTCACCTACCGGATGTTCATGATCCACGGCTACCCGCGGGTCAAGGAGATCATCGAGCAGGACGTCGCCTCGGGGCTGATCTACCTGCCGTCGGGCGCCGCGGACTTCAAGAGCCCCGAGGTGCGGCCCTACCTGGACAAGTACGTCCGTGGCTCGAACGGCATGACCGCCGTGGACCGGGTGAAGGTGATGAAGGCGCTGTGGGACTCGATCGGCTCGGAGTTCGGCGGCCGGCACGAGCTCTACGAGCGCAACTACTCCGGCAACCACGAGAACGTGAAGGCCGAGCTGCTCTTCGCCGCCCAGAACCGCGGTGGCGTGGACTCGATGAAGGGGCTCGCCGAGGAGTTCCTCGGTGAGTACGACCTCGACGGCTGGACCGTGCCCGACCTGTTCTGAACCTCGGGTCGGGGTCGCCCGGACCCTGTCCGTGCGATCGCCGGGCCACCGTGCCGGGTGGGGCAGCGACCCCGCCCGGCACGGCACCAGGCGTTCCGACGACGCCGTGTCGGCGAGGCTGCGCCGGATCGCGGGCTCCCGTTGCTAGCGTCGCTCGCGTCCACCGCACCCGACCCCGCCGATGTGTGTGATGGCTGCTGATCGATCTGTTGCACACACTGCCTCCCGCGCTGCCGGCCCCGGCTTCCGCGACGACATCCAGGGGATGCGCGCGCTCGCGGTGCTGGCGATCATGGCGTTCCACGCGGGCTTCAGCCCCTACCCCGGCGGGTTCGTGACGCTGGACGTCTTCTTCGTGATCTCGGGCTTCCTCATCACCGCGCTGCTGCTGCGCGAGATCGACCGGACCGGCACGCTGTCGCTCCGGCGGTTCTACGAGCGACGCGCCCGCCGCATCCTCCCGGCGGCGACCGCGGCCACCGTCGGCATCCTCATCGCGTCGTGGACCTGGCTGAGCCTCGTCGAGGCGGACGACGCCGCTGCGGACGCCCGGTGGGCGACGCTGTTCGCCGCCAACATCCGCTTCGCGCTGGAGGAGACCGACTACTTCGCCGCGGACCAGCCACCCTCACCGTTCCAGCACTACTGGTCGCTGTCGGTGGAGGAGCAGTTCTACGCCGTGCTGCCGCTGGTGCTGCTCGCCTGCGTGCTCCTCGCGACACGGGTCACCGGCCGGAGCGGACGTGGGCCCGACCCGCGGCGGGTGATCGCGGCCGGGCTGGTGGCGATCACGCTGGCGAGCTTCGCGTGGTCGGTGCACGCCTCGGCCACGAGCCCGGAGACGGCGTACTTCTCGACCTTCACCCGCACCTGGGAGTTCGGCGTCGGTGCGTTGCTCGCGATCGCCGCACCCCGGCTCGGGCGGGACCTCACGGCCCGTGCCCGCAACCTGCTCGCCGTCCTCGGCCTGACGGCGATCGCCGTCGCCTGCTTCGTCGTGACCGAGGCGACCCCCTTCCCGGGCTACGCCGCCCTGCTGCCGGTGCTCGGCGCGGGGGCGGTGATGGTGGCGGGGGCAGAGCTCGGCACACGGCCGACGCCGCTGCTGCAGCGCGCTCTCGGGGTCGGGCCGCTGCGACGGATTGGCGACATGTCCTACTCGCTCTATCTCTGGCACTGGCCGGTCCTCGTGATCGCGACCGGGCACCTCGGGCGTGACCTGACCGTCCGGGAGACGGCCCTCGCGTTCGGCGCGATCTTCGCCGTCTCCTGGGCGAGCTACCGCTTCGTCGAGATGCCGTTCCGCCGCGGGATGCCTCCGCGCCTCGGCCGCGGGCTGGTGCTCTACCCGCTGGCGCTCACCGTGGTCGCGGTCAGCGCCGGAGAGGTGTCGACGGTCGTCCGGCACGAGCTCGACCGCCCCAACCCGGCGATCAGCCTGGCCGACTATCCCGCGGCTCCCCGCGAGGGCGAGCAGCGGGCGAAGGACGATCAGCGCGCGAAGGGCGACCAGCGTGCAAGCAGCGGGGCGCCCACGGGGGCCGCCGAGCGATCGAGCATCGGCCCGCGCGCGGCGATGGAGCGTCGCCGCGAGCGACGCGCCACCGCGCCCCCCGACCCGGCCGTGGCGATCGTCCAGGCCTCCGCCCGTGCCGCGGAGCAGGACGCCCCGGTTCCGGGGGACCTGCAGCCGCCGCTGGACGAGATCGCCGATGACAAGGCCGAGCTGGAGTGCGACTACGGGTCCGGGGATCGGGAGCTCTGCCCGCGCGGCGATCCGGGGGGCGACCAGACCCTCGTGGTGCTCGGCGACTCCCACGGGCGCCACTGGATCCCGGCGCTGGACGAGGTCGCTGAGGACGCCGGGTACACCGCCTACTACCTGGTGCGGCCGGCGTGCACCGCCGCGCGGGTGGTGCCCTACGACCGCCGGTACGACGCCCGCGACCAGGAGTGCGTGGACTTCAACGAGTGGACCGCCCGGCAGGTCGCCGCGCTGGAGCCGGACCTGCTCATCGTGTCCAGCACGGGAGCCCGTTCGGTGGAGGTCGGCGACGAGGTGTACTCCGACCAGGACGATGTCGCACCCGAGCTCCGCGCGGGCTTCGACGAGCTGATCGCCGACCTCTCGCCGCACGCCGACCGGGTCGTCGTGCTCGGCGACGTGCCCCGCCGGGAGGAGGCGCCCGATCAGTGCCTGAGCGAGCGGGGCGCCACGCTCGGCAGCTGCGACAACACCGAGGCGGCCTGGCCGGCCCGGATCCGGCGCCTGACCCGCGACGCCGCGCGGGCGGGCGGCGCGGACTTCGTGGCGACCCGCCAGTGGTTCTGCGACGGCGGCACCTGCCCGCCGGTCATCGGCGCAACGATCCCGATGCGCGACCCGGGCCACATCACCACGGAGTACGCCGCCGAGCTCGCCGCGCCGCTGGCCGATGCCCTGGACCTCACCCCCTGACGTAGCGTCGACGGCATGCGTGACGACCTCGGCCATCCGTACGCCGGGCCACCGGTCGCCCAGCGCGTGGTGTCCCTCGTCCCCTCGATCACCGAGGCGCTCGCGACCGACCGCAGGGACGCGCTGGTCGGTGCCACCGAGTGGTGCACCCACCCGGCCGATCTCGACGTGCCCCGTGTGCGCGGCACCAAGAACCCCGACCTGCGCGCGATCGCCGATCTCGCTCCCGACCTCGTGGTGGCCAACCAGGAGGAGAACCGCGAGCTCGACGTACGACGCCTCCGGGAGCGCGGCGTCCGGGTCTGGGTGACCGCGATCGAGACGGTGCCGCAGGCTCTCGACTCCCTGGAACGGCTCTACGCCGGGCCGCTCGGCTGGCCACGACCGGCCTGGCTGGCGGCCGCTCGCGAGCGCTGGGACCGGCCGGCACCCCCTCCCCGTGGCCGCGTCGCCGTACCGATCTGGCGCGACCCGTGGATGGTGGTCGGCGCCCGCACCTACACCGGTGACCTGCTGGCGCGACTCGGCTGGGAGAACGCGTTCGGCGACGCCGACGGCCGCTACCCGCACGCCGAGCTCGCCTCGATCGACCGCGCCGACGTCGACGTGGTCCTGCTCCCGGACGAGCCCTACGTCTTCACCGACGACGACGGGCCCGAGGCCTTCTCGGTCGCCCCGACCCGACTGGTCTCCGGGCGGCTGCTGACGTGGTACGGCCCCGCGATGGTCGAGGCCTACGACACCCTGGCCTCGGACGGCGCGGTGCCGTAGCGCGCCCGGTAGGCGGCGGCGAACCGGCTGGCGCTGGAGAAGCCCCAGCGGGCGGCGACATCGCTGACCGTCGACGCGGGGTCCTCGACGAGGTCGGCGTGAGCCCGTTGCAGCCGGACGTCGCGGAGGTACGACGACGGGGTGCACCCCAGCCATCGGCGGAACCCCTCCTGCAGCCGGCGCACGCTCGTGCCGGCGAGCTGCGCCATCTCGCCGGCCGTCCAGGCGCGCCCCGGGTCGTCGTGGAGCCGGTCGGTCACACGCCGGATCATCCGGGGCTGCACCGCCGCTCCCCCGTCGTCGGACGAGACGGCGAGCACGAGACCCGCGGCGAGCGCGCCGGCGAGCTGCTGGCGCACGACGTCGCTGTCGCCGAAGGGCTGGGGCTCCCGCAGGTGCGCGGCCAGCCCGGAGACCAGCTGGCGCCAGGCCCGCCCGCTGCCGTCGTCGAGGCCGATCTGGTCGGCGAGGATGTCCCGCACGGTGACCCGGTCGGTGCCCAGCACCCGCTCGGCCTCCTGCTCCAGCCACGCGCTGGAGAACTTCACGCCGAGCACGGTGCAGCTGGCGTCCCAGTGGGAGATGAGCGACGGGGTGTCGGCCCGGAAGACCGTGCCCTGGCCCGGCACGGATGTCACCGTGCCGTGCCGGCCGCGGCTCTCCAGATGGCCGGTCAGCGGCATGTTCACCTCGTACGCCGCGGGGTAGTCGCACTCGATCGCGACGTCGGCACCCCATCCGACGTGGCCGATCAGCACCGGCCCGAGGTCGAGCGTGCGCAGCGTCAGCCGAGGCTCGGCGGCGCCGCCGAGGTGCCGCAGCTCGTGCGGGAAGTACACCTCGGCGACCTCGCGTGATGCCTGCCCCCAGTCCAGGTGCGCGGCGCGACTGCGGCCCGCCATGGGGTCGGAGCGTACCTGAGACGCACGTCACAGAGCATCCGCGCGATCGGTGCTGTGGCCGCGCGATCGGTGTCGCCGTGCCGACGCGGTCGCCCTAGTTTCGCCGGCACGTCACGCCACCGACGTCCACCTGAGGAGGACACACATGACCACGACCCAGCAGCCGAGCGGAGCCACCGCCACCGACCTGTCCTGGCTGGACGAGGTGACCATGGAGCAGCTCGAGCGCAACCCGTACCCGACCTACGAGCGGCTCCGCGCGGAGGCACCGCTGGCCTATGTCCCGGTGCTCGGCTCCTACGTCGCGTCCACGGCGGAGATCTGCCGGGAGATCGCCACCAGCCCCGACTTCGAGGCGATCATCACCCCTGCCGGCGGCCGGACCTTCGGCCACCCCGCGATCATCGGGGTCAACGGCGACATCCACGCCGACCTGCGCGGCATGGTCGAGCCGCAGCTCCAGCCCAGCGAGGTCGACCGGTGGATCGACGACCTCGCCCGGCCGATCGCCCGGCGCTACCTCGAGCAGTTCGAGGACGACGGTCACGCCGAGCTGGTCGCGCAGTACTGCGAGCCGGTGAGCGTGCGGTCGCTGGGCGACCTGCTCGGGCTGCAGGACGTCTCCTCCGACAAGCTCCGCGAGTGGTTCCACGCGCTGAGCCGCTCCTTCACCAACGCCGGTGTCGACGAGCGCGGCGAGTTCACCAACCCCGAGGGCTTCGTCGAGGGCGACGAGGCGAAGGCGGAGATCCGGGCGACCGTGGACCCGCTGATCGACCGGTGGATCGAGGAGCCGGACGACAGCGCGATCTCGCACTGGCTGCACGACGGCATGCCGGCAGGGCAGACCCGGGACCGCGAGTACATCTACCCGACGATCTACGTCTACCTGCTCGGCGCGATGCAGGAGCCGGGCCACGGCATGGCCTCCACCCTGGTGGGGCTGTTCAGCCGCCCCGAGCAGCTGGAGGAGGTCGTCGACGACCCGACGCTGATCCCGCGCGCCGTCGCGGAGGGGATGCGGTGGACCTCGCCGATCTGGTCGGCCACCGCTCGCATCTTGACCGGGCCGGTCACGATCAACGGCATCGACCTGCCCGAGGGCACGCCGGTGATCCAGTCCTACGGCTCGGCCAACCACGGCAGCGAGTACGACGCGCCCACGGCGTACGACCTGCACCGGCCGCCGCTCCCCCACCTGGCGTTCGGGGCGGGCAACCACGCCTGTGCCGGGATCTACTTCGCCAACCACGTCATGCGGATCGGTCTCGAGGAGCTCTTCGAGTCGATCCCCAACCTGCAGCGCGACACCAGCGACGGCGTCGAGTTCTGGGGTTGGGGCTTCCGGGGGCCGACCAGCCTCCCCGTCACCTGGGAGGTCTGATGTCCGCCATCGTCACCCTGGGCGAGCACACCGCCGAGTGCGCGCCGGACCGGTCGATCCTGGAGTCGTTCCTGCGCGCCGGCGTGTGGCTGCCGAGCTCCTGCAACCAGGGCACCTGCGGCACGTGCAAGCTGCGCGTGGTCGCCGGCGAGGTGGACCACGGCTCGTCGCCGCTCGCCACGCTCACCGACGACGAGCGCTACGCCGGGATGGTGCTCGCCTGCCAGGCGACCGCCTGCACCGACGTCGTCGTCGAGCACTCCGGCGACCTCGGCCGCGCCACCCACCCGCTGCGCGACCTGGTCGCCACGGTGGTGAGCGTCGAGGACGTCGCCCGCGACACCCGCCGGATCCTGCTCGGGCTCGACGAGCCGCTCGCCTTCAGTGCGGGGCAGTACGTCGAGCTCGTCGTCCCCGGCACCTCCGAGCGCCGGCAGTACTCGCTGGCGAACACCGCCGAGGAGGACAAGGTGCTCGAGCTCCACGTCCGGCGCGTGCCGGGCGGCCTCGCGACCGACGGCTGGCTCTGCGACACCCTCGCCGTCGGCGACCGGGTCGACGTCGTCGGGCCGCTCGGCGACTTCCACCTGCCGCCGGCGCCCGAGGACGACGGGGAGCCGATGGTGCTGATCGGCGGTGGCACGGGCCTCGCTCCGCTCGCCGGCATCGTCCGCACCGCACTGGCTCGCGACCCCGAGCGGGAGGTCCTGCTCTACCACGGCGTGCGCGGCATCGTGGACCTGTACGACGTCGAGCGCTTCACCGAGCTCGCGGCCGTGCACCCCGGGTTCCGCTTCGTCCCGGTCCTGTCCGACGAGGTGCTCCAGGGCAGCCACCGCACCGGGTTCCCGACCGACGCCTTCGTCGAGGACGTCGAGAAGGCGCGTGGCTGGTCCGGCTGGCTCTGCGGCCCGCCGCCGATGGTCGAGGCCGGCGTCAAGGCCTTCAAGCGGCGCCGGATGGCCCCGCGGATGATCCACCGCGAGAAGTTCACCCCCGCGGACGCACTGTCCGCACCGAGCGAAGGAGACTGACATGGCCACGCTGACCGTGCTCTACGGCCCTCCGGCCGATCCGGAGGCGTTCCGTCGTCACTACGAGGACGTCCATCTGCCTCTCGCCCAGGCGCTCCCCGGAGCGACCGACCTGGGCTACTCGCTGCAGGTCGACACGCTCGCCGGTGACCCACCGGTGTTCGCGGCGTTCCACGCGGAGTTCGCCACGGTCGAGGCGTTGCAGGGGGCGCTCGCCTCACCGGAGGGACAGGCCGCACAGGCCGACGTACCGAACTTCGCCGACGGCGGGGTGACGATCCTCGTGGAGCACTGACCGCCGTCATCGGTGGTCGACGACGGTGGCTGAGGTGCGACCGGCGGTGGTTGAGGCGTGAGGACCCCTGGCGACCCGGCGGTGGTTGAGGTGCGAGGAGCGCCAGCGAGGAGCCTCGAAACCACCGCGAACGCGGACCTCGGGGCAGGGAGGTCAGGCGGCCGCTTGCACGTCGCGGTGCCGGGTCGTGCGGAGTCGGAGGTCGTGGTCGCCGTGGGCGTTGGGTCGCGTGTCTTGGCTGGGCGCCGCTGCCGGCTGCGCGGTGGT
>CAZJDU010000041.1:25562-26944 GCA_964544855.1 uncultured Nocardioides sp. | reverse complement strand
TAGAGCATCTGACTCTTAATCAGAGGGTTCGGGGTTCGAGTCCCTGATGGCGTACTTCCTCCCCCGTCGGGGGGAGCAGATCGCCCGGTTCCACATCCAGGAACCGGGCGATTGTCATTAGCTCCTCGATCGTGATCGACACGCGGCCGCGGAGCTTCCGGCTGAGGGTCGTCTGATTGATGCCGACCACCGCCGCCACGCGCGTTTGCGGGATCTTCCGCAACCACATCAGCTGATGGATTCGCGCCCCGGTGTACTCACCCACCGGCACGGCTTCTAGATCCTGGTTCGTTGTTGTTGTCATGGGGGAACTCTAGCGCGTTCCCTCCGGGGTTATGCATCGAATGCCTAGCCCGCCCGGCGTGTCTCGCCTGATCTATGCATCTGATGCATCACTCTTCGATGCGTGAACAGCAACTACGAGAAGGCACAGAATCACGTCGAAGCCGTCAAGGCCGCGCGGCACTCGCTCTCCGAGCTGCACGCGAGCGACCGCCCCCAGCCGCATCGGGTCGCAGCGCTCAACCAGCTGATCGGCGACTCGCTCCGGCTCGCCGACGTGCACGCGACGTTGGCCGTCGCCGACGAGATCCGGGAGTTGCGCGGCGATCTCGGCGGCGAAGGCGAGCCGTTCCCTCGCTCGTGGGAGCGCCGATCGTGATCGCGTTGACGTACGTCGTCCAGGCGCTCGGCGCACTCGGGATCGTGGTGGGCCTGTGGCTGCTCGCGACGCGCGGCTGATGGGACCGCTTGACGTGCTGGCCGTGGCGGCATGGAACCGCGAGATCGCGCGGGCCCGCGAGGAGTACCGGGCGCGGCCGTTCGTCGGTGGCAAGCCGGAGTGCTCGGCTCCGGCCTGCACCCGTCGGACGCAGCACCGATCGGGTCGGTGCGCCCGGCATCGGGGGCTGACGTATGAGCGTTGAGCACCTGACCGCCGTCCTGCACCACTCGCAGGCCAAGGGACGCGCGCGGCTCGTGCTGATCGGGATCGCCAACCATCAGGGCGACGCCGGCGCGTGGCCGTCGCTCGCGACGCTGAGCAAGTACGCCGGCGGGATCACCGTTCGAAACGTCCGCAAGGCAATCGCCGACCTGGTCGAGCTCGGCGAGCTGGCGGTCTCGGTCCAGGGCGCGACCCACATCCCGAAGAGCCGTCGGCCGAACCGCTACGACGTGCTCGTGCGGTGCCCCGAGTGGTGCGACGGGACGCCACAGCACCGCGACATGCGCACCCGCGACGAGCCGATGCGGTTCGGCGTCGTGGCCGCGCCCGCGGTCGACCAGGGCGACGGGATGGGCCAGCAACTCACCATCGCCGGCGACCCCTACGCGCCGCCATGACCCCGGTCGTTTTCGACCCCCCACCCCGGTCGTTTTCG
>CAZJDU010000041.1:0-25462 GCA_964544855.1 uncultured Nocardioides sp. | reverse complement strand
CCCCCCACCCCGGTCGTTTTCGACCCCCCACCCCGGTCGATTTCGACCCCCAAACCGTCAGGAGAACCCGCATATGAACCATCAGGTGAACCTCCGGGGTCCCGCTCATCATCATCGACACGGCCCTAACGCGCGCGGGCTCGCGATCGGATGATGATGAGCCGACTCAGCGATCAAGAGCTTCGAGCCCTCGCGTTCCTGATGTCTCGTCGGCGGCCGGCTCACGCCGAGCCGTGGGACGAGGCCGGCATCGTCGCCAAGCTCCGCCAGGTCGAGCACATCGACGGCGAGGAAGTCATCTACGCCGGCGTCCGAGCGGCAGCGAACCCGGAGAACGTCACCCCGGGGGTGATCCCGCTCATGGGCGCCGAGCACTGGCAACAGCCGGGCCCGCCGGCCGAGCCGATCCCCGAACCCGTCGACCCGTCGACCCTGTGCGCGCACTGCGGCCAGGTCGAGCGGCTGTGCTGGCGCAACCCGCACAGCGGCCACACCTACGAGAGCGCGGCCGACTACGACGAGCGCGTCGAGCGCGACCGAGCACGACGGGCCGGCGTCGATCCCGACACCGGAGAACTCACGCTCACCACCACCGAAACCGGGGAAATCCCCACAACAGAGAGGAAATCAGCATGAGCTGGCGCGTCGCGAGGAGCCTTGACCGGCTGCTCTTCGAGATCAACCGAGCCGCCCCGAACCGCTCGACGGCTTCCGACGGATCGATCGGGGACGCGGCACACGCGACCCGGCACAGCGACCACAACCCGTGGGTGAAGGACTCCGACGGCGTCGGCGTGGTCCGGGCCCGGGACTTCACCCACGACCCGGACGGCGGACTGAACTGCCACCAGCTCGCGCGGCACCTGGCGCGCCGGCTGAAGAAGGGCAACCACCCGGCGCTCCGCTCGGGCGCATACATCATCTGGAACGGCCGGATCATCTCCCGGGACCGGATCGGCGAGGGCTGGCGCAACTACACCGGCAGCAACCAGCACACCGCACACCTGCACCTGTCGGTGTCGACGGGGCCGGCGTACGACTCGCGCAAGGGCTGGGGCTGGGGCCTCACCCGGATCCAGCGCGCCCGCCGGCTGCTCCGCAAGGCCGGCCAGCTTCGCCCGGGGTTCCGCCGCCGGTCCAAGGTCATCCGCCGCCGACTGCTCCCGAAGCGGTGAGCGGGGATGCCCAAGTTCGGATGGTGCTTGGACGGCCACCACAACGGCTGTCGCGGACGGATCGAAACCTCAGACTTCCTGCACGTGTGCAGCTGCCCGTGTCACGACGGAGAGGAGTGACCATGTCGAACCTGGTCTGGTACGCCGCGGCGCTGCTGCTGTGGCTGCTCGGGCGCCGGCAAGGCCGCGACGAGGGCCGAACCGAGGCCTACGGCCGCGCGGCGGAGATCTTCGCCGCCGGCGTCACCCGGGGCAACCGGAACGGGGCCGAGTCATGAGCCGGCGGATCTTCGCCAACGTCGGCCGCGGCCGCCCGGCGCGGCAGCGTCGATCCTTCCGCCGGATCCTGCGGCGCCTGGTCGAGCGCGGCCGGCACCGCGGCGCGGTCGTGTCGTACGCCGAGATCGGCGAGGCCGACCGCGGCGTGAACGAGCCGGGCCGGCTCCGGCGCGTGTTCCGTGCGATCTGGTGGCGCCGCGTCGGCGTACGCCGGCGGTGCCCGGTCGTGCTCTCGCGGCTGTGGTGGCGGATCGAAGACGTGGAGACGATCCGGGTCGTGCGCGGTGTCGCGGGCGCATGGCCCGGCCGGTTCCTGGTCGTCGTACGGCACCGGCGCCGGTTCGGTCGACGCCGGCACCCGGAGGCGACCGTCAACACCCACTTCGTCCCGGGCGCATTCAACGGCAAGCGCGACCGGCACGAGCGGGAACGGCTCCGTGCCTGGCAACAGCACTGGTCCGAACTCGAGGACGTGATCCGCGAGCTGCGCGACGAGGGCCGCGACGTCACCGTGACCGCCGACGTCAACCGTCAGGGCCGCTTCGCAGCCCCGCACCCGGCCGCCGAGCTGATCCACGTGCACGCAACGGACCGGATCTACGCCGTGCCCGCCCCGGGCCGCGAGGTCGTCGTGAGGGACAAGGGATCGATGCCACTCGGGATCGACTTCCACCGCGCGATCTACGCCGACACCACCTATCGGCTGGCCGACCGGTGACGCCGCCGACCTGCAGCGACTGCGGCCGCGAGCGCACGCCGCAAGACGCGTACGACTACAACCCGTTGCAGCTCGTCACCGGCAAGCCGCTCGGCTGGTACAGCGGCGACGACGGCGAGATCTGCCCCGAGTGCTTGGGGAAAGTCCTCCGAGGGGGCCAGTGATGATCTGTGCCTGTGGGGCGGCCGTGATCCCGGTCGGGGCTCTGGCGGTGTGGGCCGACGACGTCCATCACGGCGAGCGGGAGTGTCGGCGGGACCCGGCCGGCGACCCGGTCCCGATGTGTGTTCGGTGTGGGGAGCACCCGGCCGATCCGTATCGCACGGTGTGCTGGAGGTGCTCATACCGGTGACCGCGCGTCGGGACAGGTTGGGCCGGCGGATCGGTCGCAACCTGTGGCGGGAGCTGGTCACCGATCACTGGCGGTGTGCGGATCATGCGTGGTGGTTGGCGATGGAGGCGGAGACGAGCCTCTATGCGGCGGAGGTCGAGCTGTGGCGCGAGGAGCACCCGCGGCCGAACCTGGGTGACTTCATGATCGCGTTGTCGCCGTCCTGGTCGAGTCCGGCCGGGGCGGCGGCAGCGTGAACCCGTAGGCGCGACACGTCGAGTCGTTGCGGGGTTGTGCGTGGGGGGACCGGTGAGGGTGCGAGCCATGTGACCACCTACCTAGGAGATCTGGAATGCCTTCCACCCGAACCATCCTCACCACCGCGGTGATCTCGCTCGCCGTGGTCGTGGCGTACGACAAGTACGGCAAGAAGGTCGTGAGCTGACGTGGCTCGCCGCCCTGCGCGTGGTCTCGCGTTC
Source organism: uncultured Nocardioides sp. (assembly GCA_964544855.1). GTDB lineage: Bacteria > Actinomycetota > Actinomycetes > Propionibacteriales > Nocardioidaceae > Nocardioides. The sequence goes on along the minus strand of CAZJDU010000041.1, from coordinate 22,480 downwards.
TGGGGTGCCGCCGGCATCTCCGGCGTGATCGCGCTGACCCTGGTCAACGTCGGGGCCGACCGCTTCGGCGGCGGGCTCGCGACGTTCCGCGACTACCTGATCCGCCGCAACGGCTGATCCCGAACAGGAGAGATCATGAACACTGCTGCTCCGAGTGCCGCGGCGACGCGGTACATGCAGGGGATCGCCGTCCCCGCGTCGAGCGTGAACCCTCAGGAGTTCTTCGCTCGCACCCGGCGGCGGACCCAGGTCGAGGCGTCCAAGACCTACGCCGGGCTCGGCGGTCAGGACACCTTCGAGCTGAAGAAGGTCGACATCCTCGCGGGTGTCTACCTGCGGTTCGTCGGCTCGGTGGCCACGGTCGCCGGTACCGGCGCCGTCGCGACCAAGGCGCGGTGGCCCTACGACCTGGTCCGCCAGGTGCGGTTCACCGCCAACGGTCAGAGCAACATCATCAACGTCTCGGGCGCCAAGCTGAAGGCGCGCGACGTGATGAAGCACTCTGACCTGACTGACCGCGGCATCGCCCAGACGATGGACGACGCGACGGTCAGCCACGGCACGCTCTCGCAGGCCTCGGAGTCGTGGGGTGTCGGGTCGCGGGAAACCGCGATCGCTGACGCCACCTACGACGTGGACCTGTCGTGGTTCCTGCCGGTCGCTGAGGACCAGCAGGACCTCATGGGCGCGATCTTCGCGGCCACCAGTTCGACCGACCTCACGATCACGATCGACTGGGCGACCAAGGCCGAGCTGTTCACCTTCACCAACGACGCCGACGCGACCGTGTCCGGCACGGTCCAGGTGGAGGCGCTGCGCTACTCGATCCCGCTCGGCGCCGACGGTCAGATCGTGATCCCGGATCTGTCCACGTTCCACAGCCTGATCCAGTCCCGGCACACCGGGCTCGGCAACGGCGAGAACGAGATCCGGCTCGTCGGCCAGGGCGCCGGCAAGACCCTGCTCCGCACGTTCACCCAGCTGTGGAACGGCGCGAGCACGGCGCCGGTCGCGGTCAACGCCGACAACTTCGGCACGCTCGCCTGGCGCTACGGCGGCAACGAGACCCCGGACGAGTACCCCGACGGGCAGGTGCTCCGGCTCATCAACGAGCGGATGTACAACTGCGACATCGGGGCTCATCACGGGTTCTTCGCCCACGAGTTCGCCAGCGAGAACGCGTTCCGCGACACCGTCGACCTGGGCACCACCAGCGAGTGGCGTCACGTGGTGGACATCGACAGCAGCGTGTCGCTGAACTCGCCGGCGCTGGAGGTCGTCGCGGAGGCGATCTACACCGCGGGCGCGGGGGCCTGACCATGTCGACGTGGATGAAGTCCCCAGAGGCCAAGTACGGCGGGAGCCTGATCGGTCAGGGTCCGGACGCGCCGGACCAGCAGACCGGCACGGAGGCGATGGCGCCGACCGTGGTCCCGTCGGCTGCGGGGTTCCTCAACCCGGGTGACCCGATGTTCTGGTTCGGCGTGATCGCCGCGGCCGGCGTCGGGCTCATGGCGTACTCGACGTACGTCCCGGTCGTCGGGGATCTCTGACCGTGGTCGGTCCGGCGATCGCGGCGGCAGCTCGGGCGGGCGCGGGATCCGCGGCCCGCTCGGGCGCCGCTCGCGCGGGCGCTGCGGGCGCGGGCGGTGGCGCGACTGGGGGCGCGACCACCGCGACCGCGATCGACGCGCTCGGGTCGGGCGGCTCGGGCACCGGCGGCCGGCCTGGTCCTTCCTCGGGGCCGGCCGCCGGCACCAGCCGCTCGAGTCGCCGGGGCCGGTCGCGGTCGGGTCAGCTCGGCGGGATCACGCTGACCCCGCCGCGGCGGCTCCGGTCCGGTGACGTGGCCGGCTTCGCGGCCGGCCTGCTCGCCTACGTGCTCGTCCTGAACTACCTGAAGTACGGCAAGGACGGCGTCAAGGGCTGGCTGTCGGCGAAGTTCCTCAACGAGCCGCCGAGCTCGTTGAAGCGCACCGGCGGCGGGTCGGACGACGACGGCACGGTCACCGTCACGATCGGCGGCGAGGACGGCGACGACGCCGTCAGCGTGCGGCCGGTCACGGCGGAGATCTGAGAACGGAGGCGGCAGTGGGCGGGATCGCGATCGCGGCGCTCGGCGTGTGGGTACTGGTCCAGGTGCTCGGCGGCGACGCGCTCGACCGGCTCGGGCTGACCGGTGACGACGTCGACGGGGCGGACCTCGGCGGCGGCTCCGGCGGCGGTTCTGGCGGGGACGACGGCGGAGGGTTCGGCGGCGGCTCCGGCGGCGGTGGCGGCGGGGGTGGGTCCTGGTGACCTGGCGCGGCGTGTTCACCGGTGCCCTGGCGCTCATCGCGCTGGAGGCGGTTCTACGCACCAACCAGTCGGCCGACCGGTTCGGCGGGCTACTCAACGATGTGGGCGAGATCGTGGAGGCCATCGTTTCGCCGATGGTGGCCGCGATCCCGGACCGGAGAGGACAGGCGACATGAAGCACGTTCTGAAGTACAGCGCGGGGTTGATCGCGCTGTATCTGGTCGTGGCCAACGGCACCAAGGCGGGGCGCGCGTTCCGCTCCGGGAGCCGTGGCACCGCGACCATCGTCAAGGCATTCCAGGGCCGCTGAGATGCGAGCAGCGAACGCGGTCACCCGGCCGGTGACCGACTACGGACCTGACCCGCGGAGCCCGGCGGCCGGCGCGATCCACGACGGACGGATGCGGCTGCACGGCTTCCTGGTCCGCGTGGTCGGTGTCGCCGACGACGACCCGTCGGCGACCTTCGGCGGCGCGATCGAGGGCGAGCTCCAGCAGTTCACCGGCGCGGTCGCGGGCGCGAACCCGGTCACCAACCGCGACGGCGGTCACCCCGAGGTGTCCTCCGCGATCGTTGAGGGCCCGATGGGCGACCCGGCCCGGCGGATCTTCGCGGCACGGCTGCGCAGGGGGCGGGCATGACGGTCACACCGGGAGCGGAGAAGGTCTACCCGACCGGCGGTCCGCCGGCTGGCCCTCAGGCCGGCGGGCAGGGCGCCGGCGGCGGCAAGGGCGGCGGCAACAGCGGCGGGCAGGGCTCGGGCGGCGCGAAGCTGCCCAAGCTCGACCGCAAGACGCTGATGTGGGGCGGCGCGGCTGCGGTCGCGCTGATCGCGTTCGTCTCGACCCGCGGCGGTGACGCCGAGGACGAAGACGAGGCGATGACGATCGAGCCGGCCGAGCTCGACACCACCGAAGAGGACCTGTTCAACAGCCTCCAGCCGGAGATCGAGAACGTCGCCGACCTGGTCACCGACCTCCGCGACAACCCGGCACCACAGAAGCCGGTCAAGGTCACGGTGCAGGCGCCCAAGGGCAACAACACCAAGACGATCCGGCGGCTCTACCGGGTCAAGAAGGCCGACCGCAAGGGGCCCGACGACCTGCGCAACATCGCCAAGAAGTTCGGTGTCAAGCGGGGCCGGCTGTGGAAGCTGAACCGCAAGATCATCGAGCGCCGTTTCCCCGGGAAGCGGACCAGCAAGCGCGGCCGGCGGATCAAGAAGGGCACGCCGCTCGTCATCCCGAAGAAGTAGGCCGGCCGTGGCACTGTCCTACGGCCAGGTCTACCAGCTCGCGCGGGACGCCGGGCTCGGAAAACAGGCCGCGATCACCGCTACCGCGATCGCAAGCGCCGAGTCCGGCCGGAACCCGACCGCGGTCGGGGACACGTCGCTGACTGATGCCAAGTGGGGTCCGTCGATCGGGCTCTGGCAGATCCGTTCGTTGCACCGCGACAACGGCACCGGCCGCTCCCGCGACGGGTCCCGGCTGCGCAATGCCCGGTTCAACGCGCGCGCCATGGTGGCGATCTCCGGGCACGGGTCGGACTGGGGGCCGTGGTCGGTGTACAACTCCGGCGCGTACCGGTCGTATCTGCCCGGTGCTCGAGCTGCAGCCGACGGCGACCGGGCACCGTCGGCGCCGACCGCCGGCGGTGCCCGTCGTTCGGACTGGACTCCGCTCCCCGGTGACGACGGGCTCCCGGGCTACGCAGATGACCTGCTCGGCGGGCTGGGCGGCTTCGGGGGCGACGCCGCGGCCGGCGCGGCCGGCGAGGTCGCCGAGGCGGTCGGGGCGCGGCTGCTCCAGGTCGCGACGTCGGTCGTGCCCTACGCGGCCGCGCTGACGCTCGGCGTGGTGCTCATCGGGATCGGCGCGTGGCGGAGCGCGACGGCATGAGCTACAACCTGGGACCGGTCAAGCCGTGGGTGCGGGCTGCTGCGAACTACATCGGCCCGCCGTTCGGCATCACCACGATCCACGGCTACGGGCAGCGGCCGAACCCGACCGACCATGACGACGGGCTCGCGCTGGACTACATGACCCGCAACGGGCAGCGGCTCGCCGACTACCTTCGGGCCAACGCGCGCGCCCACGGGGTCACTTACGTGATCTGGAACCAGCGGATCTGGTCGGCCGCCCGCAACGCCGAGGGCTGGCGCCGGATGCCCGATCGCGGCTCGGACACGGCCAACCACAAGGACCACGTGCACGCCTCGTTCACCGCGTCCCCGCCGCCGGGGTTCCGTGGCGGCGGCTCGGGCGGCGTCCCTGGCGCCACCCCACAGCAGGGGATCGGCAAGCCGTCCACGACGAACGTCGCCGTCCCCGGAGACGAGAGCGCGCCCGCCGAGCTCACCGAGGCGGCACAGCGGATCGCGATGTTCGCCGCGGCGATCGCGCTCGGCGCCGGCCTGGTCGCGATCGGCGCCGCGCGGACCGCGCTGCCAGCGGTGAAGCACGAGACAGAGAAGGCGCTACGGAAAGGAATCGGAGCATGAGCGAGCAGCACCCCGAGACGGCGGCGGCAGTCGAGTTCACCGCGTGGCTGGAGAACCTCCGCGCCGACGTCTCGGAGACCGTGAACGGGATCTACCTCCGCGGCGCCCGCGCGGTGCCCGTGGGCGACGCTGAGAACGCCATGACGCGGCCCACCAGCGCCGCCGGCGCCCTGATGGGGTTCGGGATCCGCGAGACCACCGGCACCGACCCCGCGCCCGTCCTGCTGCGCGACGGCGGTCCCGACGGGGACATCGTCGTACCGATCACGCTCGGACCCGGCGAGGACACTCACGTGTGGTACGGACCCGGCGGGATCAACCTCACCCAGGGCCTGTACGTCGACGTCATCGCCGGCGCCGTCGACGGCGCGGTCTACCTCCGCGGGGTCGACTGATGGGCGCGGGTGAGGTTCTCAGCGTGGTCACCACCGGCGCCGTCGTGACCCTGGTCGGACTCATCGTTACCGCGATGTGGCGTACCGGCGCGCTCCTCGCGCGACTGCCGATCGTCCTCGAGGATCTGGCGGCGAAGATCGCGCACCTTGACACCACCATCAAGACGCTCGACACGCGAGTCTCCCGACTCGAGGAAGAGAGGAACCCCCTATGAACCGAGACACACTGATCTTGGCCGTTCTGCTCGGCATGGGCATCGTGGCAATGACCGTGCTCACGGTCGCCGGCAAGCCGGTGCCCGAGCTGTTCGCCTACATCATGACCGCGCTCGGCGGCGCGCTCACCGGCGCGTCGGTGCCGCGCAAGGCTGACCGGCAGGCCGCCGGCGGCCGCGGCGGTGTGTGATGCCGGCACCGCTGAACCGTGATCGGCGGATGGTGCTCGCCTGGCTGGGCCTGGTGCTCTCCGTGGTGAGCGTGTGGGACGTGCACGCGTCCTACCGCCGGCGCGGCTGACCCCGGGGCGCGCGCGATGGTGTGGCTCCCCCAGGAGACCAGCCCGGGCCGGCGGTGGGTCCTGCACGACTACCGGCACCGGGTGAAGTCCACCGACCCGGCCGCCGCCGGCGTCGCCGAGCTGGAGTACGAGCAGGTCCCACAGGATGAGCTGTGGCTGGTCGATCGGGTCGTGGTGCAGTCCACCAGCTCGGCGGCGACCGTGGCTCACCTGTATCTGGACACGATCGATGACCGGCACGTGATCGACGGGACCCGGGTCGGCAACTTCGACGTCGCCGACATGGCCTCACCGATCCAGCTGCTCGGCTCAACGGTGCTGCGCGTGCGGTGGCTCGGCGCCGACGATGGCGCGGTGGGCACCTGCCGGATCCAGCTCGTCGTGCTCCGACAGGTGTCGTGATGGGCTTCCGGAACCCGATCAACGGCGTGCCCCCGTCGAGCATCGACGGCGGCATGATCGCGCCCGACTCGATCGGCACAGAGCACCTGGTGGCCGACGCGATCACCGCAAAGCACACCATCACCGGCGCCCTGATCCGCACCGCCGCATCGGGGAAACGGTGGGAGCTCGACTCGAGCCCGGCGAACGAGCTGCGCGCGTACTCCGGCGACGCCGACGAGGACCTGCACGGCGCGCTGGTGATCGATGAGGACGGCGACTACAACGAGGTCCGGCTACGCACCCCGCGCAGCGACGGCGAGACCGCCGCGTACCTCGATCTGTTCTCCTCCCTTGCCTCGGGCACCGACCCCGGCAGCAACGGGATCAACCTCACCGGCAACACGATCGGGTTCTGGCCGACCGCGCTCGGCAGTCCGTTCGATCCGCCGGCAGTCCGGATCGACACCGGATCGGGCTCCGACCCCGCTGGCATCACGATCGGCGGCGGCCGCCGGATCCGCGAGCTTCAGTTCGGCTGGGACAGCGTGAGCCCGAACGCCAGCGGCCAGGCGACCATCAACCACGCCCTGGCCGGCACCCCGACGATCGTGCTCGTCGGGCTCCGGGTCAGCAACTTCAACGGCGTGAACGCCGACAACTACGGATCGAGCACGTTCCGCGTCACGATCTTCACCGCCGCCGGGGATCCGGTCACCAACGGCCGTTCGGTGGCCTGGTTGGCGATCCGCTGACCCCGCTATCCCTGCTCGGCGTGCTGGTAGCCGGCGGACATCGGCAGCGGCGGCACCCGGTAGAGCTCGTGCGCGTGCGCGTCGTAGAGCATGAACCAGTGCTTGCCCATCGCGCGGGTGGCGTCGAGCTCGGCGGCGAGCACGGTCGGCTCGATCCCGATCGACTCCGCGACCCGGCGCCGGTCGTTGGGGTTGGGCAGGTCGTAGATCACCACCCGGTCGGCCTGACTCAGTAGCAGCGGGTCGATGGTGACCGGCCGCGGTGTCGCCGCGATGAGCGAGACGAACCAGTGGCGGGACTGCTGCAGCACGGTCCGGCCGTTCGGCCCGGTGCGGTTCGCCGGGAAGAGTTCGCCAGCCTCATCGACCCACACCAGCACGCGGCGGTTCTTCGGCCACAACGCGAGTCCGAGCGCGCGGTCCAGGTCCTCGGCGTAGGACTTCGACCCGGGATCGGCGACCCACCGGAGCACGACGTGCTGGCCCTTGCGTGGCGGGTCGGGCAGGGCCTCGGGGAGCCGGTGCACGGTCTGCTCGGCGGGCAGGCCGGACGAGGCGTCGCCGGTCGGGTCGATCACGAGTTTGTCGATCCCGGGCCAGCCGCGGAACAGCTCGCGCGCGTTGACCGACTTGCCCGACCCCTTGCGGCCGATGATGAGGACGATCTGGTTCTTGGTCGGATCGAGCTGGGGGAACGGGTGCCGGTCGGTCATGGGGTCGGCACGGCGTACTCGACGTACGGATCGGGCTCGCCGGCGGCCGCCTGCTCGTCGGCCTGGTCCTCGGCGTAGAACCGCGCGCGGGCGAGCTGTGCCGCCTTGTCGCGCTGCTTGACGACGTAGCCGACGACACCCATCGCGAGCTGTGCCAGGTCGAGCACGTCGGGGTTGTCCGCGCCCTCGGGTACGCGCCGGGAGGCGAGGCCGGCGAGCGGCTCGCTGATCGCCGCCTGGTCCTCCTCATCGGGCACGTAGAGGCCGGCCTCTCGCTCCGGGGATCCTTCCTCGGTGAGCAGCTGGTGGGCGATCCCGCCGATGGTGGCGACCGCGGCCGCGAACACCGGCGCGAGCTCGCGCGCCCGCGCCCGCAGAGACTTACCCGTCGAGCGGCGAGGCGAATCCCCACCGTCGCCGTCGCGCGCGCTCTCGGGGCCGTGGCCGCTCGACCACGGGGGACCCTCCTCCCCCGTCGGATCCCCCGTCAGGGCCGGCGGCCCCATCGGGTCCGGTGTCTCCGGCTGCTGGAACAGCACCCCCGCCGTCCCCGTCAGGTCCGGAGCCGGCTCCGCTGTCGTCTCGATCATCTGCGGGCTCGTCTCCTCGGGGCTCGGGCTGTCGCTTGCGTCGGTTCGGCGGCGGGACATCGAAGCTCACTTCCTTCACTGCCGACGAGGTCGCCGGCGGGCTCTTGGGTTCCGGGCTGGGCGGTTGGTCGGGGTCGGGCTCGGCGCGGGACTTCGGGACCCGCCTCGCCTTCACCGTCAGCTCGCACCCCGGCTCGGCACACTGCCCGTCCCAGGTCACCCGGCCCTTGATCGCCCGTGTCTCGGTGACGTGCCCGGCCGAGCAGGTGCCCCGAACCTTGGGGCCACGTCGACTAGATGCTGATTCCGCGGTGCTCACGGGCCCGATACTCACGGGGACCGGGCCGTTCCCCGGTGCAACTACTCGACGTGTCACACCACGAAATCGGAGGTACCCCAGGTGACTGTGATGAGCGAACACGCCGGCCTGCCCGACCGGATCCGCGACGCCGCGGACAAGCTGCGCGACCTGACCAGTCAGGCCGAGAACGAGCGCGCGCGACGTGACGACCTGATCGCCGAAGCGGTCGACCACGCCGGGATGACGATCGCCGCAGCCGCGCGCGCCGCGGGCATCAGCAAGCCTCAGGTGATCCGGATCCTGTCCCGCTCCAGCGACGACAACTAGGCAGCCGGCTCGGCGTCGTCGGGCGCGGCCGCGAGCATCATCGCGCGTCGTACGGAGCGGTCGGGAACCGCGGTGTAGGCCGCGGTCGTCTCCGGCTTCGCGTGCCCCAACAGCTCCTGCACCGCGCGGATGTCGCGCGACCCGGCATAGGCGACCGTTGCGCACCGGTGCCGCAACGTGTGGGTGGTCAGTTCCCCCGGGAGATTCCGGCTGATGATCTTCCCCAGGTGGTGCGGGGTCAGGTGCCCGCCCTGGGTCGAGGGGAACAGCCACCCCGGATCTCGGCGACGGATCTCGGCGGCGAGCTCGTCGGGCAGCGGCACCAGCCGGACGTGCCCGCCCTTGCCAACCACGCGCAGCGACCACGCGATGAGGTCCTGTTCCAGGTCCTCGCGCCGTACCTTCGCGATCTCGCCGCGCCGGAGCCCGCACATGCCGGCGAGCATGATCGCCAGCCGTGCCCGCTCGTCGTTGACCCGCAGCGCGGCCCGGTAGGCATCCTCCGGCGCCGGCCGTGGCTTCGGCCGCGGGATCCGCACCGGCGGCAGCTGGTGCGCCGGCGAGTCCTTCGCCCGCCCGGTCGCCATGAGCCACGACCAGAACGCCCGCAGGCTCGACCGGTAGGCCTTCCTGGTGTTGGGCTTCCAGTCGTGGCCCGCGAGCCACGACACGAGCGGTTCAAACTCCACCTTCCGTGGTCCTCCGGGGAAGTCTGTTGCCAGCCGCCCGAGATGGTAGATCCTCTGTCCGATTGTTGTGTCCGGCGCTCCCCCAGCCCGGAGATATTCCTCCCACGCCGGGATCAACGCTTCCCAGCTGCACACCTGGCGATGTCTATCGTTTCCGGCATGTTTGCGCACGATTAACGCCGTCCCCCGATCGGCTAGAACTCGCTCTAGACCGGGTGATTCAGCGCAGGTCGCGCGAGAGCGCGGGCACGAACCCGAGAGCGCGCATGGCCTGCTTAATGCCGGCCTGGTGCTCGGCGTCGTCGCAGGCACACGACGACCGGCGGCGCCCCGACGGGCTCACCGCGACGATCTCGACCACCACCGGCCGGCGGCAGTCCGAGCGACACATCCGCTCCGCGGACAGCGTCGCCGCGCTCACCGGCCGGTCTCCGGCAGCGCGCCGGCCGGCGGCACCGGCGGCGTGCTCGGCGGGGTCGGGTCGGGCCGACGCGTCGACCGGCGTGGCCCACCGGTCTCGTGCTCGGCACGGTGCCGGCGCTCGGGTCCTGACTCGGGTCGCGGCTCGGAGCCGCGGCACCACTCCGGCAGCGGCTCGCCGGGCACCGGCCGGCACACCGCGCGCCCGTCGTCGCATCGTGGCCGGATGTCGCACTGTCCGCGGTCCGGCGTGGGGCTCGGGGCCTCCGGCGAGCTCGTCGGGCTGGTCGCCGTCGGGGTCGGGGAGATCGTGACGCGCTCGTCGTCGGCGTAGGCCGGCAGCACGGCGAGCACCATCGCGAGCACCAGCACGCCGCCGCCGATCCAGGTCGAGGGCCTCATCGGGTCGTCGCCCCCGCCCGGTCGGCGGCGTCGCGCAGAGTCACGATCGCCTGCTCGATCGACTGCACCCGCGTCGGATACGCGGGGCCGGGGGGTGGTGCGAGCGCCGCTTCCAGCACGCCGGCGACGTAGGCCCAGCTCTCGGCGTCGGCGGCGGCGTCGATCGCGGCCGTGAGGTCTTCGCGGCGCTGTTCCGCGTCTTGCCGGCGCTGCTCCGCGATCGCGGCCCGGGCTATGACCCTGTCTCGCACGGTCTCGGCGAAGGTCCTGTCTCGCGCGGTCATGCGATCACCGCCAGGTGCTCGAGCTCGACACGCCGGCCGGCGGCGAAGTCGACGCCGATCACGTTGCGTTCGTGCAGGTCAGCGGCGTTTGCTCCATACCAGAGGGTTCGGGGTTCGAGTCCCTGATGGCGTACCACCACCGAAGGCCGGGTCACGCAGCGCGTGATCCGGCCTTCGTCGTCACTCCTACCCGTGCACACCGAGGCAGGCGGAGTAGCCCTGGTGGGCTCCGGGCACGTGGGTCTTGTGCGCCCCCAGCTCGCCGGCCTGCGCGAGCGGCACGATGTGGTGCTGCGCGTACGCGGAGTGTCCGGGGTCCGTCGAGTCCGAGCACGGGCCTGCCTGGTGGGCCGATGCCGGCGCCGCAGCGAGAAGTGCGAAGGCCATCGCCGCGGCCGGTGCCATGATCAGTGTCGTGCGCATCGTCGTTCCTTCCGGGTCGACAGTGGGTCCTGTGGGGGACACGTCCCCCGAGGCCTGGTGGTTCACCGGCAGCACGCCCGCCGCATAGCATCGTCCGCATGACCTCGGGTGACGACAGGAACGGCCGCCTCGCCCAGCTCGCCGAGCGCTCCTTCCCGCGGACCCGGTTCCGTGAGGGCTACGACATGGGCGACGTCGAGCGGTTCATCGAGGACGTCCTGACCAGGCTGCGCCGCGACGTCTCGACGGTCAGCGTCGAGGAGATCAGCGACGTCCGGTTCACACCGGTCCGACTGCGGACCGGCTATGAGATGTGGGCGGTCGACGGCTACCTGGACGAGCTGATCGCCTTCGTGGCGTCGGCGCGGTGAGGCCGTCCGGAGACGGATCCGCTCGTGACCCGCGTGCTCCGGGCATCCGACGAGCAGTACCCGACGGCCCTGCTGGAGCTCGCCGACCCACCCGAGATGCTCTGGATCCGCGGCGAGCTGCCCGACCCGGCACGGTGCGTCGCCGTCGTCGGCACGCGTACGCCGACGGCGTGGGGGCGTGACACCGCGACCGCGATCGCCCGGGCAGCGGTCGAGCGCGGGCTCGCGGTGGTCGCGGGCCTCTCCCCCGGCATCGACATCACGGCTCACCGTGCCGTGCTCGCCGCGGGTGGCCGCACCGTCGCCGTCCTCGGCTCGGGGATCGACCGCCCGGCGCCGCGGGAGCACCGCCGGGACGCCGAGCGGATCGTCGGCACCGGGGGCGCCCTCGTCAGCGAGCAGCCCCCCGGCACCCGGCGCAGCCCGCGGCGCCTCGCCGCTCGCGACCGGATCCAGACCGCGCTGTCGGCGGCGACGATCGTGGTGCAGACCGGCGTCGACTCCGGGACGATGACGACCGCACGGCACGCCCTGGAGCAGGGGCGCGTGCTGGCCGTCGTACGACCGCCGAAGCCCGAGCGGGACCATCCCGACGCCGCCGGCCACTTCGCGCTGCTGGCCGACCCGCGGGTACGACGGCTGGATCATCGGTCGCAGCTGCTCGCGCTCCTCGACGAAATCTGATATGCGCTGACGCGGAGCCGGCCCGCGCTCGGTAGATTGGCCCGCGTTCGGGAGCCAGAGGGATCGCGATCGTCGGCCCCGGGAAGGCCGCGGTCACAGGAGGGAGCGTGCCGCCATGGCGTCCAACACCACCGTGCTGGACCACCGCTACGTCCTGGGACGGGTCATCGGCCGCGGCGGCATGGCCGACGTGCATCGCGCCACCGACCGCGTGCTCGGCCGCGCGGTCGCGGTCAAGCTGCTGCGCGACCTCACCGCGAGCGAGGACGACCGGGCGAGGTTCACCACCGAGGCGCGGACCCTGGCTCGCCTCAGCCACCCCGGGCTGGTCTCCGTGCTCGACGCCGGCAGCTCGGACCAGCCCTACCTGGTCATGGAGCTCGTCGAGGGCCCGACGCTGGCGGAGTACGTCGACGACAACCCACTCGAGCCGAGCCGCGTGACCGCGATCGGCACCGAGCTCGCGGACGCCCTCGCCTACGCCCACGACGCCGGGGTGATCCACCGCGACGTCAAGCCCGGCAACGTGCTGCTCGCCGCGGACGGGCGGGCGCTGCTGACCGACTTCGGGATCGCTCGGCTGATCGGCGACGCGGCACGGCACACCGGCTCCGGGGTCGCCGTCGGGTCGCCCGCCTACCTCTCGCCGGAGCAGGTCCGAGGCGAGGACGTCACCGTCGCGTCCGACGTCTACTCGCTCGGTCTGGTGCTGCTCGAGGCCCTCACCGGCCAGCGCGCCTACCCGGGACCGTCCACCGAGGCCGCGCTCGCTCGCCTGACGGCTCCGCCACGGATCCCGGACCACGCGCCGCCGGCACTGGCCGGCGTGGTGGCTCGGATGACGTCGCTCGACCCGGCGCAGCGCCCCTCCGCCGCCGAGGTCGCCCGGTCCCTGCGCGCCGCCGCCGAGGAGCCGGTCTCCGACGAGCCGCCGTCCGCGCCACCCCAGGCAGCCGAGGCGTCGGAGGCGTCGGAGACGCAGGTGCTCGCCTCGCCGTCGCTGCTGGACGACATGGCGCCGGGGCACAGTGCTCCTCGGGCGACCCACCGCGCCGACCGGCCGCCTCGTTGGATGTCCGGCCGGTGGCCCGTGTGGGCCGCTGCGGTGGTCGTGCTGCTGTTCGTCGCAGGCGCGTTCCTCCTGCTGGCGGGCGGCGGACCGGAGGGCGACGAGCTGCCGCCCGGCGTACCGGCGCAGTACCAGGAGCCGCTGCGCGACCTCCACGACGCGGTGAACGGAGACGACCGATGACGGCGCCCGCCCTCCGACACACCGGCCGCGTCCGGCGCCTGGCTGCGGCGCTGCTGGCGCCGGCCCTCCTCGTCCTGGGCGGGTGCGGCGGCGCCGCGAGCCCCGGTGACGTCGTCCCGGACCTCGCGGCCACGCTGGCGAGCGTCGAGAGCGCCCTCGCGGCCGGGGAGACCGCCGACGCCCGACGTGAGCTCGAGGCGCTCATCCGCGCCACGAGCGAGGCGCTCGAGGCGGGCGACCTCGCCACGGACGATGCCGAGCGGATCCTGGCCGCCGCCACCCGGCTGCTCGACCTCCTCCCGGCCCCCGAGCCGACGGACCCGACGCCGACGACCGACGACGAGGAGCGGGACCGGTCGCGCGAGGACGACCGGGACCGCAGCGGAGGTGACGACTTCCTCGACGACGAGGACGACGACCAGTCGGGCCAGGGCGACGACCAGCCGGGCGAGGAGGACGGCACCGACCCCACGGACGGCGAGCAACCGGGCGACGAGCCGACCGCCGAGCCGACCGACGACGGCGCTGGCGACGGGACCGATGCGGAGGAGGACGACCGCCCCGGCCGCGGCAAGGGCCGCGACAACGGCAACGGCGGTGGGAACGGCAACGGACCGGGCGGACCCGACTGAACGCCCCCACGGGCACGTCACGGCAACGGCCACAGCCGTCCGGTACTGCTGTCGATCAGCACGCTGCGCTCGGCACGGGCCTCCAGCGGGAGTACGTCGGTCAGCGCCTTGACGACCAGTGGCAGCTGCGTCGAGCTCGCGCGGGTGGCGATCGAGACGTGCGGGATCCACCGGCCCGGCCGATAGTGCCGGTGGAGGTCCGCTCCGGCGCGCTCGAAGGCGGAAGCCATCCGCTCCTGCTGGGTGGCCAGGCCGGACGTCACGGCGGGTGACAGCGCGACCCGGCCCCGCGGGAAGACCAGTGTGCCGTGGCACGCCAGGGTGACCGGCCCCGGGAGCGCGACCTCATCGAGCACGCGACGTACGTCGTCGAGCGCCCAGGTCCGCAGCACGGCGAGCGAGAGGTGGGGGTGGTGGCTCCCGTGCGTGTGCGAGGCCAGCGTGCCGACCCCCTCCTCCTCCAGCCGCGCCCACAGCTCCCGGATCAGCCGGTCGGACCGGGAGTCGAAGAGCAGGCAGACCGCGAGCGCCATCACCACAGGATGGCGCCCGCGGGCCTGCGTGTCACCGGCGAGCGTCAGGTGAGCTCGAAGGTGCTGTTGCGCTTGCCCGGCCGGTCGCCGACGGTGAGCGCGCCCCGATCGTGCAGCAGGTAGTCGCCGCGGTCGGTCGCGACCTGCAGCGAGATCCCGCCACGGACGGGCACGCGGCGGAAGCTCGCCTGCGCCGCGGCCGACGGGTCCGCCCCGACCGGGTCGAGCCGCACGCCGGAGCCGTCGACGCGCACATACCGATCAGGATGGCTCACCGACTGCAGTGACTCGGTCCCGTCACCGGCGAGACCTGGCACGAAGCGGAACTGGGTGTCGCCCAGAGCCTTCGGAGCATGCTCCACCCGCACGACGTACTCGGAGTGCCGGACGAAGCCACCCCGCGCGTCGAGCGGCGAGAGCCGCACGATCGGGCCGCCCGCGCCGACCGGCACGCCGAACATCGGCGTGCCGTCCTCGTGCCAGACGACCTTCTGCACCCGGGTGTGCCGGTTGGGGTCGTAGAGCGGCTCCCCGCTGATGTCGCGGTAGTCACGCGCGTGGTAGACGAGCACGTCGGTGCCGTCCTCGGTGAACGTGAACGAGTTGTGCCCGGGGCCGTACTGCCCGGTCCGCTCGTCGGTGGTGAACACAGGGTCCGGACTCTTGACCCACGAGGCGGGGTCGAGCAGGTCGGCATCCGCCGACGCGGTGAGCAGTCCCATGCAGTAGCGCGCGTCGGTGGCACTGGCCGAGAAGGTCATGAACACCCGGCCGTTGCGCACCAGCACCGCCGCGCCCTCGTTGACCCGGTAGCCCTGCACCTCCCAGCTCCGGGTCGGTGTCGCGATCCGCGCGGGAGGCGTGCTGATCGCGAACGGCGAGCTCATCTCGGCGATGTAGAGACTGGTGTTGACCGCGATCTCCGGCTCGCTCTGTGCCCACACCAGGTAGCGGCGGCCGGCGTGCTCGAACGTGGTCGCGTCGAGCGAGAAGCTCGACCACGGCGTGACGATGCGCTGGGGCTCGCCCCAGCCCGCGGGATCCCGTGGGTCGGCGAGAGCGGACTCCATGACGTACATCCGGATCCGGAAGACGTCGTCGGCGTCGCCGGCGGCGAAGTAGAGGTACCAGCGGCCGTCGATCCGGTGCAGCTCGGGCGCCCAGATGTGGCCGCCCATCGTCCCGCTCACCGGCCGTCGCCACACCACGGACTCCGCGGCCGTCGACAGGCCCGCGATACTCGCGGAGCCACGGACGACGAGGCGGTCGTACTCCGGGACCGAGCCGGTCAGGTAGTACATCCCGTCGACCGGCCGGGTGATGAACGGGTCGGCGCGCTGCTCGACCAACGGGTTGGTCGTCGGCACGCCCCAGATCTCGGCGGCGCTCGGCATCGCGGTGCCGGGTGGGACGGCGAACGCTCCGGGGGCACGGCCGAGCACGAGCGCACCGGCCCCGAGCCCGGCTCCGGCCAGCAGCTGACGTCGGTTGAGGTGGATCGTGGTCATCGGTTTCCCTTCCTGGGGGTCTTGGTCTCGATGCGGAGCAGGGTCACGGAGTGCGGTTCGAACGTCCGGGTGAAGCGGGACGTGACGCCGCTGATGGTGGTCGTCTCCGGCCGGATCGGCTGGGCGGTCCGGGTGTTCTGCTGCTCCGGATCGCCCGCAAGCACGGTCATCTCCGCCTTGCGGCCGACCTTGAGGTCACCGAGGTCGATGCGGGTCCGGGCCGGCTCGGCCTGGGCGTTGACCACCTTGACGAGCAGGTCACCGGTCGCCTCGTCGCGGGTGACCACCTGGGCGAACGGCTCGGTCACCTGGTCGTCGTCGAACTCGAAGAAGAGCTCGCCGTCGAGGTGGAGGCTCACGTGGGTGCCCCGCACCTCGATCCGCACGTCGTAGGTGCGGCCGGCCTCGATCGCGTGGCCCTCGCGGGCGACCAGGGTCTCCTTGGCCCCGTCGGTGGCCTTCTCGACCACGGAGCGGGTGTTGTTCCAGCCGCCGAGGTTCCACCAGTAGTAGTTGCCGGAGTCCTGGACGCCGAAGGCGACGAGGAAGCCCTCGGCCCCCTCGAGCTTGGTGGCCTTCATGCTGATGTCGTAGTCGGTCGCGGTGATGTCGGCTCCGGCGACCAGGGTGTCCTGGGCAGCGGCGTCCGACTGGGTGTAGGCGCCGTCCTGGACCGACCAGCTGCCTCGGTTGGCCAGCGACGTCCAGCCCTCGGCGTCGCCGTCCTCGAAGTCGTCGGAGAACAGCTCGGTGCCGTCGGGAGCGGTGACCCGGACGTCGTCGTACGCCGCCGACGTGGCCCAGGTGGACAGTCCCACGGCGCCGGTGACGGGCTGGGGCTCGACGACCGCACCGGTGGCCTCGCTGGGCACCACCCGGTCGCCGACGTTGTTCATGAACAGCTTCTGCACCTCGTAGCTGGTGGTGCCCCAGGACTCGTCGTTGTCGAACCAGATCATGTCCGGCCGCCACTGCGTGTGGTCGATGTTGGCCAGCAGCGGGGCGTAGGACGCCATCCGGACGATGTCGGCGTTGCGCTCGAGTCCGGTCATGTACGCCGCCTCGGCCAGGGCGTTGACGTGCTTGTTGTCCAGCGAGGCGTACTCACCGAGGAAGACCTTCGGCCCGTTGCGGTCGTAGCTGTCGTAGCGGTCGTTGTTCTGCAGGAACCAGCGGGGGCTGTTGTAGTAGTGCTCGTCGACCATCGCGACGTCGGCGGCCCGGTTCTGCTCCCAGTGGGTGTCGAAGATCGACCCCTGGTCGTCGGGACCGGAGTTGCTGATCACCACGATCTCGGGGTGCGTCGCCTCGATCGCGTCGCGGAACTGGACGAACCGCTCGAAGAACGCCTCGGGCAGGTTCTCCTCGTTGCCGACGGCCAGGTGGGTGAGGCCGAACGGCTCGGGGTGGCCCATCTCGGCCCGCAACCCGCCCCAGGTCGAGTCGACCGGGCCGTTGGCGAACTCGATCAGGTCGAGGGTGTCCTGGATGTGGCGCTGCAGCAGGGCGTCGTCGTCGGTCGCCCGGTTCTGGCCGCAGCCGGTGACCAGCGCGGGGACCACCGGCACCGGCATGGCGCCGACGTCCTCGGCGAACTGGAAGTACTCGAAGTAGCCCAGGCCGTAGGTCTGGTTGTAGCCCCAGAAGTTGGCGTTGGTCGCCCGCTCCTCGACGGGACCGACGGTGTCCTTCCACTGGTAGGAGCGGCGCCGCTCCCAGCCGGAGCCGGCGTCGTACCCCTCCATGCTGCCGGTGTTGACCAGGCAGCCGCCGGGGAAGCGGACGAAGCCCGGGTCGAGGGCGGCGACCTTCTCGGCGAGATCCTTGCGCAGGCCGTTCTCGCGGCCCATGAAGGTGTCCTGGGGGAACAGCGAGACCATGTCGAGACGCAGCGTGCCCGCGCCGCCGGCCTGCACCGACAGCCGGGCCGCGTCGGTCGTCCCGGTCGCGGTGAGGGTGCCGTCGTACTGGGTCCAGGTGTCGGATCCGACGGTGATCTCGAGGGGTTCGGCGTACGTCGTGTCGCCGGCCTGGTCGCGCAGCGTGACGGTCAGCGGGGTGCCGCCGGCCGCATCGGTGCGTGCCCAGACCGAGAAGTCGTAGCGCTCGCCCTCCTCGAGGGCGACCCCGCGGTTGTAGCCGCGGTTGGTGACGCCGTAGGTGCTCGCGCCGCTGTTGTCGAGCGCCAGCTCCAGGTAGGTCCGGTTGCGGTCGTTGAGGCGACCGTCGTCGTCGACGGTGGTGGCCGTCCCGGCGCCGCCGCGCTCACCCTGCGGCTGCCAGGCCGTCAGCCCGTGGTAGCCGCCGTTGTCCGCGGAGGAGAACTCGAAGGAGCGGTTGCGGACCAGCTCGGCGTACAGCCCGCCGTCGGCGGCGAAGTTGATGTCCTCGTAGAACACGCCGTACATGTGGTCGCTGATCTCGGGCCCCTGGGCTGCGGGATCGACGGTGATCGTGTAGTCGGGCTCGGGCGATGGTGGCCTCGGGTCGGCGCCGGCGATCGGCGCGACCGCCAGCGGCATCGCGATGGCGACAGCAGCCAGGGTGGTCAGCTGGAGTGGTTTCAGCACGTCGTTCTCCTCAACGGGCAGTGATGGGCAGCTGGGCAGGGGTGACGGGGCCGGCGTCGGGCGCGATGCGCGCGACGCGGCGAAGGAGGGGATCGGGAGTGGGGCTGGACGGCTCGAGTCGTCGAGGGCGGGTCTCCCAAGTCCCCGCCGGCGACGCGACGGGTCCTGACTCGGGAGACATGCCCTAGCGGCCGTAGACCTGCCTCACCCGCTCGAGCTCGGCGCGGGTGACCGGCAGCACGGTGCCGTGGCGGGGCCGGTCGGGCAGCTCGTAGTCCTCGGGGATGCGGAACTCACCGGAGTCGAGGTCGGTCGTCTCGAAGGGCACGTAGCCGCGACCGCCGAACTCGTCGATGAAGAGGTACCACTTCTCCTCGGTGTTGGACTTGAAGATCGTCGGTCCCTCGCCGCGGGCGATGCCGGGGTTGTCCTCGGTCTCCTTGCCGATGCACTCGGCGACGTGGTCCCAGGACGTGTCGAGCAGCGAGGTCGCCTTCTCCTCGACGATGAACTTGCTGCACGGCGTGCTCGAGGTGTTGTTGCGCTCGTCCTTGGTGAAGCGGTAGTAGCTCCCGTCGTGCTCGACCACGGTCGAGTCGATCACCGAGTAGCCCGGGTCGATCCAGACCTTCGGCTCGCTGAAGGTGCGGAAGTCGCGCGTGGTGGCGTACATCATCCGGTTGTAGGTGCCGCCGGCGTGGTCGGGGTCGTCGGCGCCGTACAGCTTGGAGGCCCAGAAGACGACGTAGGCACCGATCTCGCGGTCGTAGAACGCCTCGGGCGCCCAGGTGTTGCCGGCCTCCTCCGGCGCCACGCGGACGTGTCGCTGCTCGGACCAGTGCACCAGGTCGGTGGACTCCCAGACCTCGATGTGGCGGCTGCCGTGACGCTGGGCGCCGTCCCAGTCGCCGTTGCCGTGGATCTTCAGGTCGGTGGCGATCAGGAAGAACCGGTCCCCCTCGGGCGAGCGGATGAGGAAGGGGTCGCGCACGCCCTGGTCGCCGTGCTGTGAGCGCAGCACGGGCAGCCCGTCGTTGAGCACGTCCCAGTGGAGCGGGTCGTTGCCCTGGCTGGCGGCGAGATAGACCTGCTCGCCGTCGGCGTACCCCTCGCCGGTGAAGTAGCTGAACACGTACCCCTCCTTCGGCTCCGGCTCCGGGAGTGGCAGCACCGTGAGTCGGAACTGACGCTTCTGCTTCTCCTTGCCGAGCGTGACCGTGGCGATGAGCAGCACCCCGTCCGGCTTCTCACCCGGCGCCGGCCGGGTGACCTCGCCCGTGGCGGTGACGACCTGCGGCCGGCCGGTCACCCAGCTGATGTCGCTGCCGTGCTCGCCCGTGGTCGGGAGCGTGATGTTGCCGCGGATCTCCTCGGCGTCCCAGATGCGCAGCGCGGCGGTGTCGCGGGCGACCTTCTCCTCGTCGCTGATCTCCTCCGGCACGCCGACCTGGAAGTCTCTCGTGTCGCTCGCCTCCCCGGCGGTGGCGGTCGCGGTCAGGGTGACGGTGGCGTCGCCGGAGCCGTGCGGCGGGCGGGTGACCTCGCCGGTGGTCGAGACCACGGTCTCGTCGGAGGAGGCCCAGGTGTAGGCCGACCCGTAGGGCCCGCTCGTGGGAAGGTCCAGGTCGGAGGTGACCCGGCCGGTGTCGCCGAGGTCGAGCGCGGCGAGATCGCGAGCCACTCGCTCGTCGTCGGTGACCAGGCCGAGCTCCTCCACCTCGGCCGGCTCGAGGGCGCGGTCATAGATCCGGAAGTCGCGGACCTGGCCCTTCAGGTGGCGGTCGGAGGTGTAGACCGAGCGGCCGAGGTAGTTCGCGGTGGTCGCGCCGTCGCCGATCTGTCCGGGAGTGATCGTGACGTCGCTGTTGCGGGCGACCTCGACGCCGTCCTCGTAGAGCACCGCGGTGCCGCCTGCGAGGGTGTAGGTGAGGGTCTTCCACACGCCGCGCGCGAGGTTCTGGCCGGCGTCCACCGTCTGCTCGGTGCTCCAGTTGCCGGTCGCGATCGAGGTCCGGTAGCCGTTGCCGGTGGTGAACAGGTAGCCGTCCCCCCAGCCGTTGGCGCCGGTGTTGCCGAGCCCCCAGATGAAGTACGGCGTGGCCTGGTCGGTCGCCATCCTGACCTTGACCGAGACGCTGATGGCGGCCAGGCCGGCCATCACGTCGTCGGGGAGCCGAACGTGTCCGTCCGTCCCGCCGAGGTCGAGCCCCTCCGCCCCGAGCCAGGTCGCGTCGCCGGAGAGGGTCCCGTCGCGACCGTTGCCCGAGGCGTCCGGCACGGTGGTGCCGCTCGTCCCGTCCAGCCGGTAGTGCAGCACCAGGCCGTCGTCGACGGTGGCCTGCGCGGCGCTCGGCGCGAGGGCGGGTGACGCGAGCAGGCCCAGGGACAGGGCGAGGACCAGCAGCATCGCCCAACGTCGGCGGTGGTGGTGGAGGCGGCGGGGGAGGTGATCGGTGGAGGGTTGGTGGAGGGTGCTCATCGAGGACTCCGGATGCTCGGGCGGCAGGCGGTCGGCGGCGTGGCTGTGACGGTCACCACAGATTGTTAGCGCTAACATTGCCGGGGCATCCCGGGTGCGTCAACCCCTCCATCGCGGTCAACTGCGCTGACCTGGTGCGCTGTCTGCCCCGGGCGCTCAGGCGGCGCCGCGCGTCGCTCGCTTCGGCCGGCCGGGGCGCCGCGGACGCTCGAGCGGTGCGCCCGCCTCGAGCAGCACGCCGCCCCACACGCCCCACTCACCGCGGGCGAGACCGAGCTCGAGGCAGGCCTCGCGCGCCGGGCAGGTCGCACACCAGGTCAGCGCCTCGGCGTGCGCGTCGTCGTCCACCGGGTCGAACACCGTCGGGTCGGGGTGGGCGGCACAGGCCCAGTCGTCGCGCATCGGCGTGGGCCGCTCGAACCCGATCCGCAGCCCTTTGGTCAGGAAGGCGTCAGCGAGTCCGAGTGGCCCCCGCTCGCTGGTGGTCCGGGCGACCCTGCGCCCGTTCCTGCTCTCCATGTGCCCCTCCTCTCCTCGGTCGGCGGCAGGTGGTGGCGTCGTACGTCGTCAGCGGTGCCCGGACATGCGAATGGGCCGCCCTGCGAGGTGATGCCTCGTCGGAGCGGCCCGTGGGTCCGGTGGTCTCAGACCTCGTTCACGGGCGGCTCCCGACGGCCGGCTGGTACCAGCGCGCGACGACGGCGAACCGGCGGCAGGGCTGCGTCAGCAGGGCAGCGGACGACCCGCGACCGATGGTCGCGTCGGTGGCGCCGTGCTCGTCGGTCATCGCGCTGCTTCCGGTGTCAGGGCCTGGTGACGGGGTCGACATCCACGGTAGGCGAGGGCCCACCCGTCGGCCCAGCGAGTTTCTCCTCGGTGGGGACGCCGGCGGCGCCCGCCCGGGCGAGCGCCCCACCCGTCCACCTCTCGTCGCCGGTCACGTCCTCGACCACGGCGAGCCACGCCGGCACCGCGCTCGACGGTCGATCGCCGTCGTCGATCTCGGCGACGAGGGTGCCGTCCTCGTGCTCGTCGATCGCGACGACCAGGCCGTCGCGATGCACCAGATGCCGTCGCTTCCGGAGCACAGCCGCCGGCAGGTCCTGCAGAGCTGCCCACTCCTGGTCGTCGAGATAGAGGGTGGTGCAGGCGATCGCGCCCGGCCCGTCCTCGAGGCGCACCTTGTGCCCCAGCTTGCGGACCACGGTGCCGCCCTCCTCCCGTACCTCCCGGAGACGCAGCCGCGTGCCCAGCACGTACCGATCGACGATCTCCTTGGTGCGGACCGTGCCGTCGGGGACGCGCGCCACGAGGTAGCGGCGCTCGCGCTCGACCACGGCGTACTTCATCGAGGTGGACACCCGTCGAGGTTAGGCCAGGACTCGACCCCGCCCGCGGTGGTGGAGTGCGATCCTGCGAGCCGCGCGGTGGTTGAGGCGCGAGCTTGCGAGCC
>CAZJDU010000040.1:0-27603 GCA_964544855.1 uncultured Nocardioides sp. | reverse complement strand
ATCTTGACGGCTCGTCGCAGGACCGCAAGCGCGTCGCCCGTGGCGACCGTGGCCGGGGCGGCAAGACCGCCGGCCGCGGCACCAAGGGCACGGGCGCCCGCGGCACCGTCCCCGTGTGGTTCGAGGGCGGCCAGATGCCCCTGGTCCGTCGCCAGCCCAAGCGGCCCGGCTTCACGAACCCGAACAAGGTGGCCTACACGCCGATCAACGTCTCGGTGCTCGAGGCCCAGTTCGACGAGGGCGACACCGTCTCGCGCGAGACGCTCGCCGACAAGGGCCTGGTCCGCAAGAACCGCCCCGTCAAGATCCTCGGCCACGGTGAGCTCACCAAGGCCCTGACCGTGGAGATCCCGGCGCTGTCGAAGACGGCCCGGGAGAAGATCGAGGCGGCCGGCGGCACCGTCACCGGCTGACTGCCGGGCCTGCAGCGGTGCCCCCTACCATCACGCTTCCGAGCGCACGGCGACCGAGGACCTGATGCTCAAGGCTTTCATCAACGCCTTCAAGATCCCCGACCTGCGGCGCAAGCTGCTGTTCACCCTGCTGATGCTGGCGGTGTACCGCGTCGGGTCCTGGCTTCCGGTCCCCGGCGTCGACGCCGGGCAGCTCCGTGACGCCGTGGCGAGCGGGAACGCGGGCGCCTTCGTCGGCACGCTGAACCTGTTCTCCGGCGGTGCCCTGCAGCAGATGGCCGTGTTCGCGCTGGGGATCATGCCCTACATCACCGCGAGCATCATCCTGCAGTTGCTCGTCGTGGTGATCCCGCGCCTGGAGGCCCTGAAGAAGGAGGGCCAGGCCGGCCAGACCAAGATCACGCAGTACACCCGCTACCTCACGCTGGCGCTCGCGGTGCTCCAGGCCACGGGCATCACCGCCCTGGCCCGGAACCGCCAGCTGCTCCAGGGGTGCGACCTGCCGCTGCTGCACAACGAGGACAGCCTCATGACGATGGTGGTCATGGTGCTCACCATGACCAGCGGCACCGCGGTCATCATGTGGCTCGGTGAGCTGATCACCGACCGCGGCATCGGCAACGGCATGTCCATCCTGATCTTCACCCAGGTCGTCGCGACGTTCCCGGCGGCGCTGTGGCAGGTCCAGACCTCCTCGCAGAGCTGGTGGCTGTTCGGCACCGTCATCGTCATCGGGCTCGTGCTCGTGGCCGCCGTCATCTTCATCGAGCAGGCCCAGCGCCGGATCCCGGTGCAGTACGCCCGCAGGATGGTGGGGCGCCGCATGTTCGGCGGCTCCTCGACGTACATCCCGCTGAAGGTGAACCAGGCCGGCATCATCCCGGTGATCTTCGCGTCCAGCCTGCTGTACCTGCCGGCGATGGCCGTCCAGTTCGACCGCGACGGGAACTCCCCGATCTCGCGGTTCCTCGGGGCCTACTTCGTCGGTGGGGACCACCCGCTCTACATGGCGGTCTACTTCGGCCTCATCATCTTCTTCACCTACTTCTACGTGTCGATCACCTTCAACCCGCAAGAGGTGGCCGACAACATGAAGAAGTACGGCGGCTTCATCCCCGGAATCCGGGCCGGCAAGCCGACCGAGGACTACTTGTCCTACGTCCTCTCCCGGATCACCTTCCCGGGTTCCCTCTACCTCGGGCTGATCGCCCTGATCCCGCTCATCGCTCTGGTCCTCATCGGCGCGAACCAGAACTTCCCGTTCGGTGGTACCTCGATCCTCATCATGGTCGGCGTCGCGCTCGACACCGTGAAGCAGATCGAGAGCCAGCTCCAGCAGCGAAACTACGAAGGATTCCTGCGGTAACAGATCATGCGTCTGATCATCATGGGCCCTCCGGGGGCCGGCAAGGGCACACAGGCAAGCTTCATCGCCGACCACTTCGGGATCCCCGCGATCTCGACGGGCGACATCTTCCGCGCCAACGTCGCGGAGGGCACGCCGCTCGGTGTGGAGGCACAGCGGTACATGGACGCGGGCGAGTACGTCCCCGACGAGATCACCAACTCCATGGTGCGCAACCGGATCGGCGAGCCCGATGCGGAGCCGGGCTTCCTGCTCGACGGCTATCCACGGACGCTGTCGCAGGTCGAGGAGCTCGACGGCATGATCAAGGAGACCGGCCACCGGCTGGACGCCGCCGTCGTGCTGACCGCGGACCAGGAAGAGGTCGTCGCCCGGCTGCTCCAGCGTGCTGAGACCGACGGTCGCTCCGACGACACCGAGGACGTCATCCGGCGCCGTCAGGAGGTCTACGCCGAGCAGACCGCACCGCTGATCGAGCTCTACCGTCAGCGCGGCCTGCTGGTGGAGGTCGACGGCATGGGTGAGGTCGGCGACGTCACCCGTCGGATCTTCGAAGCGCTCGACGCCGTACCGGAGTCCTGACCGTCCGCCGGCCGGCGGCCTCGGAGCGTCCCGCACCATGAGCTTCCGGTGGCAACCGCTCGAGATCAAGACGCCGACCCAGGTGCTCGCCATGCGGCGGGCCGGGCTGGTGGTCGGCGAGACCCTCGAGCTCCTGCGTGACGCCGTACGTCCGGGTGTGACGACCGCCGAGCTGGACCGGATCGCCGAGGAGTCGATCCGGTCGCGCGGGGCGGTGCCCTCGTTCCTGGGCTACAGCGAGCCCCCGTTCCCGGCGAGCATCTGCGCCTCGGTCAACGACGAGATCGTGCACGGGATCCCGGGCGACCGGGTCCTGGCCGCCGGCGACGTGATCTCGATCGACTGCGGTGCCCATCTGGACGGGTGGCACGGTGACGCGGCGATCACGGTGGCGGTGGGCGAGGTCTCCGCGGATGTCGCCGAGCTGATGCGGGTGACCGAGGAGGCGCTGTGGCGCGGCCTCGCAGCGGCCCGGGTCGGTGGACGGGTCGGTGACATCTCCGAGGCCGTCGAGCGGTACGTGCGTGCGCAGGGCGGCTTCGGCATCGTGGAGGACTACACCGGGCACGGGATCGGCAGTCAGATGCACCTGCCGCCCGACGTGCCGAACCTCGGCCGGGCGGGGCGGGGCCCGCGGCTGCGACGCGGGTTGGCCCTGGCGGTCGAGCCGATGCTCACCCTCGGTGACCACGAGACGATGCTCGCCGCGGACCAGTGGACCGTGACCTCTCGTGACGGTGCACCGGCGGCGCACTTCGAGCACACGTTCGCGCTCACCGAGAGCGGAGTGTGGGTGCTGACAGCACTCGACGGCGGTGCCGAGGAGCTCGCTCGACTGGGCGTCGGATCGGGCGCGCTGACGGAGTGAGGACCGGGTCCCGGAGGGCTGAGGAAGTCCTCGTCGTTGACTGTCGCCTTTCGGTACGTCGGGCGCTCCGGGCCGTGCAAGACTCCTCAGATCGGGGGTGAGGAGGCAGAGCACGTGACCATGGGCAGTGAGCGCGCACAGGAGACCGTGCGGCGTCTGCAGGCCGACATCACCGCCGGGCGTTGGCCGGTCAACAGCAGGATCCCGACGGAGTCAGAGCTGGCCGAGGAGCTCGGGGTGGGGCGCAGCACGGTGCGCGAGGCCGTGCGGAGTCTGGCGCACCTCGGCATGCTGGAGCCCGCGCCGGGGCGCGGAACGTTCGTCCGGTCCCTCGACCCCGTTCACGGCGTGCTCATCGACTTCGCCGCGGAGCACTCGTGGGCCGACGTCCTCGCCGTCCGACGTGCGCTGGAGGCCGAGGCTGCCCTGCTGGCGGCCACACATCGGTCCGAGAGCGGGCTCGCGCGGTTGCGCGCGGCCCACCAGGCCGACCTGGCCGGGGACGACGGCGCCGAGCGCGGACGATCCCCGGGACAGTTCCACGCGGTCGTGGTCGACATGGCACAGAACCGCCTGCTGTCCGCCCTGTACGACGCGCTGCTCGCCAGCCTGCGCACCGGCATCGGTGCGGGTGCGGTCCGGAGCGCGCTGTCGGACGCCGAGCGGCAGCGGGACCACGCCGAGCTGTTGGCCGCGATCGAGGCCGGCAACGCCATGACGGCCGCGACGATCGCGGCCCGGCACGCGACCACCGACCTGGTCCCCGACACGCGCTGAGGGGCGCCCGCGGACCGCGTCGTGCGCGGGTCCGTCCCCTGGCCGATACCGGCTCGGCAGGCGGTCCATGGAACAATGGCGCGACCACGGGGGGAGTATTCCCCGGGAGCGCCGCTCCCAGCCGCGGATCTCGTCATCACGACCGGGCAGCCTGCCGGTCCGGGATCGTGGGTCGCCCCAGGGCGACGGAAGAGACCTCGGGCGATCACCCGACCGATCAGCTCGAAGGAAACGACCTTGGACGTCACGACCCTGGAATGGACCATCACGCTGAGCGTCACCATCGGTGTGCTGCTCTTCGACGTGGTGATGATCGCGCGCAACCCGCACGAGCCGACGATGCGCGAGTGCGCGACGGCGCTCACGGTCTACGTCGGCGCTGCGATCGCCTTCGGCGTGTGGATCATGTTCTACCACGGCCACGACTACGGCATCGACTTCTACACCGGCTGGCTGACCGAGTACAGCCTCTCCATCGACAACCTGTTCGTCTTCATCATCTTGATGAGCGCCCTGAAGGTACCCCGCCGGTACCAGCAGGAGGCGCTCATGGTCGGCATCATCCTGGCGTTGATCTTCCGCGGCATCTTCATCGCCGTCGGCTACCAGCTCATCGAGAACTTCAGCTGGATGTTCTACGTCTTCGGCGCCTTCCTGGTCTACACCGCGGTGACGCTGGTGCGCAGCTACGCGACGCACCATGACGAGCACCCGGAGGACAACATCGTGGTGCGGTTCGCGCAGCGGCACCTCAACGTCGGCACCGAGTACCGCGGACTCCGGCCGTGGTACCGCGTCGACGCGGTCCGGGTCGTCTCGCCGATGCTGATCGTGATCATCGCGCTCGGGATGACCGACATCATGTTCGCGCTGGACTCGATCCCCGCGATCTTCGGCATCACCCAGGAGCCCTACCTGGTGTTCACCGCGAACGTCTTCGCGCTGATGGGGCTGCGCCAGCTCTACTTCCTCCTCGGCGGGCTGCTCGAGAAGCTGGTCTACCTCTCGCTGGGGTTGGCGTTCATCCTCGCGTTCATCGGCGTGAAGCTCGTGCTGCACGCACTGCACGAGAACGAGCTGCCCTTCATCAACGGCGGCGAGCACGTCGCGGTGCCGGAGATTCCCTCGCTGGTCAGCCTGGCGGTCATCATCGTGACGCTGCTCGTGACGGCGGTGGCGAGTCTCTGGAAGACCCGTCGCGACGGCGCGGCGGTCGACCCGGCCGCCGAGGACCTCGCCGAGACCGCCGCCGACGTGGCCGATGCGGCCGTCGAGGGAGGCGCCGAGCCGGCGTCCGATGCCGAGCGCCGCTCCGAGCAGTAGACGCTCGCCCCGGCGCTCAGACGGCGGCCCGGCCGTGTCGGCGGCGCGCCGATAGGGTCGTGGCCGACCGAGCCACGAACCGACAGGGGGCCCTGTGACCGACCATGCGCCGTCTCGGCTGCGCGTGGATGCCGCCGGCACCACTCAGTACTTCGACGGCGACCGGGTGGTCATCGGCCGAGAGGCCGACTGCGACCTCGTCGTCAGTCATCCACGCGCATCCCGGCGCCATGTGACGATCCAGCGGGGCGAGACGACCTGGACCGTGACCGACACCAGCAGCAACGGCACCTGGGCGCAGGGGACGCGGATCAGCCGGCTGCCGCTGTCGGCCGCGCCGATCAGCATCCGGCTCGGCGACCCCGACGGCGAGGAGGTGTGGCTCGCGGTCGCGACGGACGACGTACCGGCTCCGCCACCTCCACCGCCACCTCCACCGCCACCACCGCCTGACCCGGCGCCGCCGGCGGACGCTGCGTGGTGGCGCGACCTGCCCCCGCCTCAGCTGCCCGCTGCAGGGGCGCCGGCGGACGCCTGGCGCCCACAGGTGGTGCTGCCGCCCGGGCACCTGCGTCACGGCGTGTCGGTGATGCCGTCGCGGACGGGCTCGGAGCACAGCATCAGCATCGGCCGGGAGCATGGCAACGACGTCGTCCTCGACGACCCCCTGGTCAGCCGGCACCACGCTCGCCTCGATCCGGGCGTCGCCGGTGCGCCGGCGGTGCTGCACGACCTCGGCAGCTTCAACGGCAGCTTCGTCAACGGCGAGCGGCTTCGGGGATCGGCGCGCCTCGATGTCGGGGCCGAGGTGACCTTCGGCAACCAGAGCTTCCGCTGGGACGGCCGCGAGCTGCTGGCATCGGCCACCACCCACGGGTTCACGCTGTACGCCGAGAACCTCACCACCGTGGTCGGGGACGGCAAGCGGCTGATCGACACCATGTCCTTCCAGGTCGAGCCGTCCAGCCTGACCGCGGTCATCGGTCCGTCCGGCTCCGGCAAGTCCACGTTGCTCGGCGCGCTGACCGGGCTCCGCCCCGCCACCCAGGGCCGGGTGATCTGGCAAGGACACGACCTCTACACCCACTACGACCAGCTGCGGTTCCAGATCGGCCTGGTGCCCCAGCAGGACATCCAGCACCCCCAGCTCAAGGTGCAGCAGGCGCTGCGCTTCGCGGCCCAGCTCCGGCTGCCGCCCGACACCACGCCCGCTGAGCGCGACGCCCGGGTGCAGACCGTCGCCCGGCAGATGCAGCTCACCGAGCGGCTCGACAACCGGATCGGCACCCAGCTCTCGGGTGGACAGAAGAAGCGGGTGTCGATCGCGACCGAGCTGTTGACCGCGCCCCCGCTGCTGTTCCTCGACGAGCCGACCTCCGGCCTCGACCCGGGGCTCGACGTGGAGGTGATGCGGCAGCTGCGCGGGCTGGCCGACGGCGGGCGGGTCGTCATGGTGGTGACCCACTCCGTGCTGGCACTCGACGTCTGCGACAACGTGATGGTGCTGGCGCCCGGGGGCCGCCTCGCCTACGTCGGCCCGCCGGCCGGCGTCCTCGACCACTTCGGGGTGGCCACCTACCCCGAGGTGTTCACCCTGCTGGAGCGACCGGACCTGTGGCAGCGGATCCCGGCTCCACCGGCAGCGGCGGGCGCGCAGCCGATGCCGGCCGCGCCGGTGCCCGCCCCGCCGCGGCAGTCGGCCGGACGGCAGTTCTCCACGCTGGTGGCTCGCAACCTGGCGGTGATGGTCTCCGACCGGTTGCTGCTCGGGATGCTCGTGCTGCTGCCGCTGATCCTCGGCGGCCTGGGCCGGCTGGTGCCGGGGGACAACGGACTCTCGCTGGATGCCTCGGAGCGGTGTCCCGCCGGCAGCGAACCGGGCGGCGGGGGTGGCTGCCTCACCCCGGACGGCAGCACGGTCAGCACGATCTTCTCGGTCGGCGAGCCCAGCCAGCGGCTGATCGTGCTGCTGGTCGCCGCGAGCCTGATGGGGACCGCGCTGGCGATCCGCGAGCTGGTCGGTGAGCGCACGATCTTCCGGCGGGAGTACGCCGTCGGCCTCTCCCCGGGGATCTACTTCCTCAGCAAGATGGTGGTGCTCGGCTCGGCCGCGTTCGTCCAGGGTCTGGTCGTGACCTGGATCGCCACCGTGGGGTTGCCCGGTGCGGACGGTGCGGCCGGCACCGTCCGGGTGGCGTTGGCGATCGCGTCGCTGTCGGCGGTCATGGTCGTGGTCGGGCTCGCGCTGTCCGCGCTCATCGGCAGCAGTGAGCAGGCGATGCCGGCCCTGGTCGGCGTCGTCATGGTGCAGCTGGTGCTGTCGGGCTCGCTCTTCGCGGTGCACGGCCGCGTACTGCTGGAGCAGATCGCCTGGCTCTCGCCGTCGCGATGGGCCTACGCCGCGGCCGCCTCGGCGATGGACGTCGAGCGGATGAGCGAGGGCACCGAGGACGGGGACTGGATCGCCTACGCCGGCGCCGGTCACTATGCGATGGACATGGTGATGCTCGGTGTCCTCGGGCTGGTCGCGCTCGGGTTCGGGCTGTGGTTCGTGAGCAGGAGCGCCACCGAGGATTGACGGGGCCGCGAGCCTGGGCTGGAGGGCGGGAGGGGCTGGAGAGGAGCCTGCTCCTCTCCAGCCCCTCCCGTCCACCTTCCGGCCTCGCACCCCGGTCAGGTAGGTCTGACAGGGGCGGGGCGGGAATGTCGAGCGGCGCTGATGACTTGGTCATGGGTGATGACCTCTTCGATGCCAACCCTCTCGGTGCTCGACCTGGTGCCGGTGCGCTCGGACCAGACGACGGGTGACGCGCTGGCCGCGTCGGTGTCGCTCGCCGCGACTGCGGACCAGCTGGGGTTCGGTCGCTACTGGCTGGCCGAGCACCACAACATGCCCGCGGTCGCCGCGACCAACCCGCCGTTGCTGATCAGCATGGTCGCGAGCCACACGCAGCGGATCCGGGTCGGCTCGGGCGGGGTGATGCTGCCCAACCACGCGCCGCTGGTGGTGGCCGAGCAGTTCGCGTTGCTGGAGGCGGCGTTCCCGGGACGGATCGACCTCGGCATCGGCCGTGCGCCGGGCACCGACCCGGTCACCCGCTACGCCCTGCGCCACGGGGCCGGGGGAGTGGAGGACAACGCGGTCGCCCAGTTCCCGGAGTACGTCGACGACGTGCTCGCGATGATGGCGCCCGAAGGGGTCGGGATGCGCGTCGGCCCGCGCACCCATGAGCTGCGGGCGACACCGTCGGCCGTCGGCGTCCCGATGATCTGGCTGCTGGGCTCCTCGGACTACTCGGCCAGGCTGGCCGCCGAGAAGGGCATGCCCTACGTCTTCGCGCATCACTTCACCGGCGACGGCACCGCGGCCGCGCTCGAGCTCTACCGCAGCGCCTTCCAGCCCTCGCCCGAGCTGAGCGAGCCGCGCACCTTCCTCACCCTCAACGCGGCGGTCGCACCGACGAGGGAGGAGGCCGAGCGCCTCGCCCTGCCGAACCAGCTGCAGATGCTCGCGCTGCGCACCGGGTCACCGCTCGTCGCTCAACGGCTCGTGGAGCACGCCGAGAAGGTCGCGGCAACGCTGCCGGAGGACCATGTGCGGCTCATCGACGCGATGCGCCGGCGCTGGGTGGTCGACGAGCCGCTGGCGGCCCGCGAGCGGGTCGCGGAGCTGGCGGCGACCTACGACGTCGACGAGGTGATGATCCACCCGATCGCCGGCGCCCACGACGGCACCGATGCCGCGAGCGCACCCGCTCGCGAGGAGACGCTGCGGCTGCTCGCCGGGGGCTGAGGATTTCCGAATCCTTGCGTGAACCGCTTAGACTGGCGTGTCGGCCCAACGTGGGCTCGCGTCGTGCTGCCTCGCGGCTGCCCGGACACTCGCTCGACCACCTCCTCCCAGAGTAGGTCATCCGTGTCCGGGGAGGGGTGCGCGCCGCGGCTGCACGAGGTCCACGCGGTCAGGTGCCGCGGCGGTTCCCGGGTCACCGGTAGGCAATCGATTCAGATGGGAAGGCATGGCGAAGAAAGAAGGCGTCATCGAGATCGAGGGCTCGGTGGTGGAGGCTCTCCCGAACGCGATGTTCCGGGTCGAGCTCACCAACGGGCACAAGGTCCTCGCCCACATCAGCGGCAAGATGCGCCAGCACTACATCCGGATCCTCCCCGAGGACCGCGTGGTGGTGGAGCTGTCGCCGTACGACCTCACGCGGGGTCGGATCGTCTACCGCTACAAGTGAGCACGGGGGCTCGGCCCCCGTGGACCCCCGACTGGGGGCTCCGCCCCCAGACCCCAGGGTCCTGGGGGGAGCAGCCGATACAGAAAGGGAGCGCAGCTCCATGAAGGTCAACCCGAGCGTCAAGCCGATGTGTGACCGCTGCCAGGTGCTTCGGCGCCACGGCCGCGTCATGGTCATCTGCAGCAACCCGCGCCACAAGCAGCGCCAGGGCTGAACGAACCACACAACTGAACACTTCTGCAGCGTGACCGCACCAGGCGCCCCCCGGCGCCTGTCACCACCGGACCGAGGCCGGTGCCGGACCCGAGGAGGGCCCGGAGGCGTCACGCACGACACCTCGGACGAAACCAAGGAGAACGCCTTTCATGGCACGCCTCGTCGGTGTCGACCTCCCGCGTGACAAGCGCATCGAGGTCGCACTCACCTACATCTACGGCATCGGCCGCACCAGCGCCCAGCAGGTGCTCGCTGCCACCGGGATCAGTCCCGACCTCCGCGTCCACGAGCTGGGCGACGAGGAGCTGGTCAAGCTCCGTGACGAGATCGAAGCGAACTTCCAGACCGAGGGTGACCTCCGTCGGGAGGTCCAGGCCGACATCCGTCGCAAGATCGAGATCGGCAGCTACCAGGGTCGCCGCCACCGCCAGGGCCTTCCGGTCCGCGGGCAGCGCACCAAGACCAACGCGCGCACCCGCAAGGGTCCCAAGCGCACGGTTGCCGGCAAGAAGAAGGCCTGACGGCCCAGCACTTCGGTGGTTGAGGTGCGAAGGCCGCCCAGGCCTGAGCCTCGAAACCACCATCGACCAGTGAGACGTAGGAGATAACGCATGCCTCCCAAGACGCGCGCAACCAAGGTGCGCCGCAAGGAGAAGAAGAACGTCGCTCAGGGCGAGGCCCACATCAAGAGCACGTTCAACAACACGATCGTCACGATCACCGACCCCACGGGTGCGGTGGTCTCCTGGGCCTCGGCCGGCACCGTCGGCTTCAAGGGCTCGCGCAAGTCCACGCCGTACGCCGCGCAGATGGCCGCGGAGGCCGCCGGCCGCCGGGCGATGGAGCACGGCATGAAGAAGATCGACGTCTTCGTCAAGGGTCCGGGGTCGGGCCGCGAGACCGCGATCCGGTCGCTGGGTGCCATCGGCCTCGAGGTCGGCACCATCCAGGACGTGACCCCCAACCCGCACAACGGCTGCCGCCCGCCGAAGCGCCGGCGCGTCTGAGCCACCGAGACACGAAGGAGAGCGATCGCAATGGCCCGCTACACCGGTCCCATGACGAGGAAGTCGCGCCGTCTCGGTAGCGACCTGGTCGGAGGCGACAACGCCTTCGAGAAGCGCCCCTACCCGCCGGGCCAGCACGGCCGCGCGCGGATCAAGGAGAGCGAGTACCGCAACCAGCTGCAGGAGAAGCAGAAGGCCCGCTTCACCTACGGCGTGATGGAGAAGCAGTTCCACAACTACTACGTCGAGGCTGCACGCCGGCAGGGCAAGACGGGTGACAACCTGCTGCAGATGCTGGAGGCCCGCCTGGACAACGTGGTCTACCGCGCCGGGTTCGCCCGGACCCGCCGCCAGGCCCGCCAGCTGGTCGTCCACGGCCACTTCCTGGTCAACGGCAAGAAGGTCGACATCCCGTCCTACCAGGTCAGCCAGTACGACATCATCGACGTGCGCGAGAAGTCGCTGGAGATGACCCCGTTCATCATCGCCCGCGAGACGCACGGCGAGCGCGAGGTTCCGGCCTGGCTGCAGGTCATCCCGTCGCGGATGCGGATCCTGGTGCACCAGCTGCCGGTCCGGGAGCAGATCACCGTCGACGTTCAGGAGCAGCTGATCGTCGAGTTCTACTCGAAGAAGTAACACCCTCGGGGGCTTCGCCCCCGTCGACCCCCACTGGGGGCTCGGCCCCCAGACCCCGGGTCTGGACAGAACTGAACACACACGGTGGAGCCCCAGCGGGCTCCACCTCCGTGGGGCCGGGTCGGCACGGCCGGCCCCACGGGCACCAGCCTCACCACAGTTCCACAGGTCACCATCACATCTGGGTCGTCAAATAGCGGTCGGCCCGGAAAGGAACGAACCAGTGCTCATCGCACAGCGCCCCACCCTGTCGGAGGAGTCCGTCGACCAGTTCCGGTCACGGTTCGTCATCGAGCCGCTCGAGCCCGGCTTCGGCTACACGCTCGGCAACTCCTTGCGTCGTACCCTCCTGTCCTCCATCCCCGGCGCCTCGGTCACCAGCATCAAGATCGACGGCGTGCTCCACGAGTTCTCGACCGTCGAGGGGGTCAAGGAGGATGTCACCGAGATCATCCTCAACCTCAAGGGTCTCGTGGTCTCCTCCGAGCACGACGAGCCGGTCACCATGTACCTGCGCAAGTCCGGTGCCGGTGACGTCACCGCGGCCGACATCGCGCCCCCGGCCGGTGTCGAGGTGCACAACCCCGACCTCAAGATCGCGACGCTCGCCGACAACGGCAAGCTCGAGATGGAGCTCGTGGTCGAGCGTGGCCGCGGCTACGTCTCCGCCGTGCAGAACAAGGGCGCGGAGAACGAGATCGGCCGGATCCCGGTCGACTCGATCTACTCGCCCGTGCTCAAGGTGACCTACAAGGTCGAGGCCACCCGTGTCGAGCAGCGCACGGACTTCGACAAGCTGGTCATCGACGTCGAGACCAAGCCCTCGATCCTGCCGTCCGACGCACTCGCCTCGGCCGGCAAGACGCTGGTCGAGCTCTTCGGCCTGGCCCGCGAGCTCAACGTCGAGGCCGAGGGCATCGACATCGGCCCGTCGCCGGTCGACGAGCAGCTGGCGGCCGACCTCGCCCTCCCGGTCGAGGACCTCCAGCTCACCGTCCGGTCCTACAACTGCCTCAAGCGCGAGGGCATCCACACCGTGGGTGAGCTCATCAGCCGCTCGGAGCAGGACCTGCTCGACATCCGCAACTTCGGCGCCAAGTCCATCGACGAGGTGAAGGCGAAGCTGGAGGAGATGGGGCTCTCGCTCAAGGACAGCGCCCCGGGCTTCGACCCGCACGCCGCCATCGAGGCGATGGGCGAGGACGACGACGCGAGCTTCGTCGAGGACGAGCAGTACTGACCCACACGGGGGCTCCGCCCCCGCGAGCCCCCGCTGGGGGCGCCGCCCCCAGACCCCCGCAGGCAGGGGTCGCCCGCGGGGGCGGCACCGCACACCCACTACCCCGGTACCTGACACGGCCGGGGAGAAACGAGAGATGAGATGCCCAAGCCCAAGAAGGGGCCCCGCCTCGGCGGCAGCCCGGCCCACCAGCGCCTGATCCTGTCGAACCTGGCGACCCAGCTCTTCGAGCACGGCCGGATCACCACGACCGAGACCCGGGCGCGCACGCTGCGGCCGTACGCCGAGAAGCTCATCACCAAGGCCAAGAAGGCGCACCTGGGTGAGAACCCGCTCCACCAGCGCCGTGAGGTGCTCAAGGTGATCCACGACAAGTCCGTCGTGCACGAGCTGTTCACCGAGATCGCCCCGCTCTACGCCGAGCGTCCGGGCGGCTACACCCGGATCACCAAGATCGGGCCCCGTCAGGGAGACAACGCCCCGATGGCCGTGATCGAGCTCGTGACCGAGGAGTACGCCGCTCCCGAGGCGAAGCCGGCCGCCCCGGCTGCCGACGAGGCGCCGGTCGAGGAGGCCCCCGAGGCCGAGGTGACCGACGAGCCGGCCGCTGAGGACGCGACGGAGGACGACGCGGCGGAGGCCGCGGAGGCCGATGCCGCCGACGACGCCGAGGCCGAGGGCGAGGCCGAGGAGTCGGAGGACTCCGAGAAGGCCTGACCTGCTCCCGCCGTACGACGGCCCGCTGCCCCGCTCGGGGCGGCGGGCCGTCGTCGTACTCCGGGGGCTCGCCGGCTCGCTCCCGGTGAGGCACGAACCGTAGACTGGCCGCCATGACGACGATCGACCTGGGAACGCCGACCGTGCTCGACGAGGCGGACCGTCAGGTGCTGCTCGCCGACCCGCGTGGCTACTGCGCCGGTGTGGACCGGGCGGTGGTGACGGTCGAGCAGGCGCTCGACCTCTACGGCGCGCCGGTCTACGTGCGCAAGCAGATCGTTCACAACAAGCACGTGGTCTCCGACCTCGAGCAGCGCGGGGCGGTCTTCGTCGAGGAGGTCGACGAGATCCCCGAGGGCGCGACCGTGGTCTTCTCCGCCCACGGCGTGTCGCCCGAGGTGCACCGGCAGGCTGCCGAGCGGTCGCTGAAGACGATCGACGCCACGTGTCCGCTGGTCACCAAGGTGCACCACGAGGCGAAGCGGTTCGCGCGCGAGGACTACCGGATCCTGCTCATCGGCCACGACGGGCACGAGGAGGTCGAGGGCACGGCCGGCGAGGCTCCCGAGCACATCACCCTCGTGGAGCATCCCGAGGACGTCGACGACCTGGACTTCCCGCCCGACGCCAAGCTCTCGTGGCTCTCGCAGACCACGCTGAGCGTCGACGAGACGATGGAGATCGTGCGCCGCCTGCGCGAGAAGTTCCCGCAGCTGGAGGACCCGCCCAGCGACGACATCTGCTACGCCACGCAGAACCGCCAGGTCGCGATCAAGCAGATCGGCGCCGACGCGGACCTCGTGATCGTGGTCGGCTCCGGCAACTCCTCCAACTCGGTCCGGCTGGTCGAGGTCGCCCTCGAGGCCGGCGCGAAGGCGGCCTACCGCGTCGACGACGCGAGCGAGATCGACGAGGGGTGGCTCGACGGCGTGGAGCGGGTGAGCGTGACCTCGGGGGCGTCGGTGCCCGACGACCTGGTGCAGGGGGTCCTCGACTACCTCGCCGAGCGGGGCTACCCCGGTGCGCAGGCGGTGCGGACCGCCGAGGAGTCGCTGGTCTTCTCGCTGCCCAAGGAGCTGCGGCGCGACATGAAGGCCGCCGGCCGGATCTGAGGGCCACGATCCCGATGGCGAAGTTCCTCGATGTCCACCCGGACAACCCGCAGCCGCGGCTGCTGCAGCAGATCGTCGACGCGCTCCACGACGACGCGCTGATCGCCTACCCGACCGACTCCGGCTATGCCCTGGGCTGCCGCGTCGGCAACCGCGACGGCCGCGACCGGATCCTGCGGATCCGCGGTCTCGACGACAAGCACCACTTCACGCTGGTCTGTCGTGACTTCTCCCAGCTGGGGCAGCTCGTGCATGTCGACAACTCGGCGTTCCGGGCGATCCGATCGGCCACGCCGGGGCCCTACACGTTCATCCTGCCGGCGATGCCGGAGGTGCCACGCCGGTTGATGCACCCGAAGAAGCGCACCGTGGGCGTGCGGATCCCCGACCACGTCTTCGTGCAGCAGCTGCTCGACCTGCTCGGTGAGCCGCTGCTGTCGAGCTCGCTGATCCTGCCGGGCGAGGAGGAGCCGCGCACCCTGGGCTGGGAGATCAAGGAGGAGCTGGACCACAGCGTCGACGTCGTGGTCGAGTGCGGTGACACGCCGTCCGAGCCGACCACGGTGGTGGACTGGTCCGACAGCGTCCCCGAGATCGTGCGGCGCGGCGCCGGCGACCCCGACCGTTTCTGAGCTCCCGGACTGGGCTGGGGGAGCGGCAGGGCGTCAGCGGCGCGCACCGGCCTGCGCTCGCCAGCCCAGCTCGCCGAGGCACAGGGCGTAGCCGACCAGCAGCGCCACGGCGTGCACGGAGACGCCGGTGACCACGGCCTGCACGACGCCGTCGTCGGCCTCGGCGACCGCGCCGGGGTCCGCGACCGCCAGCAGCGCGACCACGCCGAGCATCGCCAGCGGCGGCAGCACCGCGACCGTGAAGAAGTCGCCGTGCCGCACCCCCAGGCCGGCGCCGGCACACAGGCTCACGAACGCCAGGTCGTAGAGCAGGCCGAGGCGGCCCGACAGGGCGATGTCGACGACGGCCACCGTGAGCAGCAGCGCGCAGAAGAGCGCGGCGACCTCCCGGCCGGGGACCCGGCCCGAGGTCCAGGCGTCGCGTGATCGTGGCACCGCAGATCGCCGTCGCTACTCGAGATCCACGACCACGGGCGCGTGGTCGGAGGCACCCTTGCCCGCGCGCTCCTCGACGTCGATGAACGCACCGGTGACCCGCCCCGCGAACGAGGGGGAGCCGAGCACGAAGTCGATGCGCAGCCCGCGGTTGCGCTCGAAGCGCTGCCGGTAGTAGTCCCAATAGGTGTAGACCTCCGGGCCGGGAGCGTGCGGTCGCACCACGTCGGCGTAGTCCCGCTCGATCGCGAAGAACGCGTCGCGCTCGGCAGGGGTCAGGTGGGTCGACTTCGTGAACTGGCTCGGGTCGAAGCAGTCCTCGTCGAAGGGGCAGATGTTCCAGTCGCCGACCAGTGCGGTGGTCTCGGCCTGCCACGGCTCGGCCGCCTCACGGAGTCGGGCCAACCAGTCGAGCTTGTAGGCGTAGTGGGGGTCGTCCGGCTTGCGCCCGTTGGGGACGTAGAGGCTCCAGACCCGGACCCCGCCGCAGCTCGCCCCGATCGCGCGGGCCTCGGCCTCCGGCGGGTCGCCCCACTCCGGCATGCCGGGGAAGCCGACCTGCACGTCGTCGAGGCCGACGCGGCTGATGATCGCCACGCCGTTCCACTGGTGGTAGCCGACGGCGGCGACGTCGTACCCCGTGGCCTGCAGCCCCATCAGCGGGAGCTGGTCCTCGCGCGCCTTGGTCTCCTGGACGGCGAGCACGTCGACGTCGTGGCGCTCCAGGAACGCCTCGACGCGGTCGATGCGGGAGCGGAGCGAGTTGACGTTCCAGGTGGCGATACGCACGGAGCGAGGCTAGGGCATGCCGCCGACGTCGCCGGGCGGCCGGGTCGGTCGTACGGCGGCCACCAGCCCCGCGAGTCCGGTCACCAGTCGCTCGCGGGTGAACCGGTCCGGGTCCTCGAGGACCAGCCGTCCGAAGTGCTCGACGGCCACGAACAGCATGTGGGACAGCAGCTCGGTGTCGAGATCGGGACCGCCGCGGATCTCCAGCCCCGTCGCCAGCAGCGCCTCGAGGTGCTGCCGGATGGTCTCCCGATCGGCGTCGATCCGCTCGCGGACCACGGCCGGGGCGTTCCTGGTCAGGCCCAGCACCGGCCGCCACACGTCGGGCTCGGCCCGGACGGTGTCGATCAGCCCGCCGACGACGTCGAGCAGGAAGCCGTCGGGGTCGCTGAGATCAGGCTCGACGGGCAGGAGCGCGGCGACCGAGGCCAGCGCCCGGGCCTGGGTGCGGTCGAGCAGGGCATGGAGGAGCGGTTCGAGGCCGTCGTACGCGCCGTAGACGACGGGTCGGGTGACGCCGGCCTCCTTCGCGATCGCGTCCACGGAGACCCGGTCGTAGCCGTCCCGGGCGAGCACCCGCAGTGCGGCGTCCAGCAGTTGTTCCCGACGTTGCTCGACGGGCATCCGCCGAGCGTAGCGACGCGTCGTTCGGGGTCCTTCCACGTGCCAAACAATATGCAGTGGTGTAGATTCCGGCGAACCTACACCTCTGTAGCAATGGGAAGGCGGTACGCCGCATGATCGGCATCAAGACCCGCAAGCAGCTGATGGCGCAGTACGAACCCCAGGCCGACCACGGGTTCTTCGGCCCCGACTCGGTCACCTGGAAGGTCTGGAGCCACCCGACGTCCTACATCCTCGGCTTCGTCCGCTCGGTGACCATCGAGCACCTCGACCCGAACCTCGCGGCGGCGGTGATCCAGTCCGGTGGCGTGAAGTACCGCCCCCACACCCGCTACGCCCGCACCCTCAGCTACTTCGGCCAGGTCGCCTTCGGCGCGTCCGAGCCGACGGCGCGCGCGGCCGACGTGCTCGTCAAGGTCCACTCCAAGGCCATCGGGCACGACCCGGTCACCGGTGGTGAGTACGACGCCAACAAGCCGTCCTCCCAGCTGTGGATCCACGTCACCGCCTGGCACTCGATCCTCTACTGCTACGAGCGGTTCGGCCCCGGCCCGCTCTCGCCCGAGGAGGAGACACAGTTCTGGGCCGAGTGCGCCCGGGCGGCCGAGCTGCAGACGATCGACCCCGACACGGTGCCGCGCAGCCGTGCGGAGGTGCGGCGGTTCTTCGAGGACTGGCGTCCCCACCTCGCCGTCTCCGAGGGCGCGAAGGACATGGTCGACTTCATCCTCGGCCTCGACGTGGCGCTGCCGCCGAGCATGCCGCAGTGGCAGCGGACGCTCATCGCGCCCGTCGTCCGGCTCCTCTCGATGGGAGTGGTCTCGACGTACCCGACGTACGTGCGGGAGCTCTTCGGCCGCCGGCAGGGCCGGGTCGTCGACACGCTCGTCCGGACCGCGCTCCGGCCGGCGCACCGGATGCTCGGTCGCTCCGTGCCGCTCAGCTTCGCGTTCTGTGAGCTGATCGCACCGACCGCGGTCCCGGTCCTGGCGCCGGTGCTGCTCGGCATCCCGCCGGTCGAGCCGGTGACGATGACCCCGCGCGAGGCGCAGGAGAAGTACGGCTACGACGTGCCGGTCGCAGCGCACCCGGACGTGCGCGCCCGGCAGCGCGAGCGGGTGTTCGAGGATCACGGTGCCCCGAGCGACGAGGGGCTCGTGGAGTCCCAGCAGCACATCGGGCCGATGGGTCCCCGTCGGGCCGGGCTCCCGGCCTGACGCGGCGACTCGTCAGTCGCGGGTGGCCTGCACGAAGCTCACGCGGCCGAACCGGTGGTCGGCGTGGTCGACCTCGTGGGCGTCGGCGAGCCCGGCCTCGGTCAGCAGGTCGACGATGCCGTTGCCGAAGTTGTCGTCCACGGTCGGCCGCGGCGCGCTCCGTGAGGGCAGCAGGGCGGCCAGGTGTCCGATGAGGTGGCGGGGACCGTGCCGGTGGTCGTGCCCGTGGGCGCCGTCCTCGGTCCCGGCCGTCGAGGCGGGGCCGCCGAAGTCGACGATCGTGACCCTGCCGCCGGGTCGGAGGACGCGGAGGGTCTCACCGGCGAAGCCGGCCCGGGCGTCCTCGTCGACATGGTGCAGCGCCAGCGCGGAGACGACGTGGTCGACCGAGGCGTCCTCGGCGGGGAGCCGGTCGGCGTACCCCTGGATCAGCGTGAGCGGAACCGTCCGTCGACGTGCCTTGCGGGCTGCGCGGCGCAGGCTCGCGCCATCGGGGTCCAGGCCGGTCACCCGCGCGTCCGGCTGCGCGGCGAGGAGCGCGAACGTCAGGTTGCCGGTGCCGCAGCCGACGTCGACGACGGTCTGGCCGGGCGCGACGGCGGCGAGCTCGGCTCCGCGCTCGTGGAGGCGCCGGACGCCCGCCAGCCTGCTGACGACGTCGTAGAGCGGCATCAGCGAGGCTCGCCCGATGCCGGGCAGGAACGAGCGCTCGCGCTCCTCCGGCGTGCGCTGGTCGAGGATGCGTACGTCGGTCTGGGGTGTCATCGAGGCTCCCTGGGTGATGGGACGTCACAGGCGGCGAACGTCGGTGCCGCACCTCCTAGTATTGGACATCAGTCGGATCGAGGGCAGCACGGAAGTCGGAGAGCATGGCACATTCATCGGGCAGCGAGTCAGTACAGACTCCTCCGAGGCTGCGCTCGGTGCGGGCGGACGGCGTACCGGTCTACCGCTTCGAGCAGCGACCGGGCGCTCCGGCGGTGTCGGTGCGGCACCTCGCCCCCGAGACAGACGGTGCCGGGCAGCTCCCCGACCACCGTCACGCCCACGACTTCCTCGTGCTGCTCTACGTCGAGGCGGGCTCGGGATCCCTCCGGGTCGACGGCGACCGGCGGGCGATGCGGGCAGGTGAGGTGCACGCGGTGCCGCCCGGACGGGTGATCGAGGCGCCCGACATCGTCGACGCGAGGTGCCGCGCGTCGGCGGTGGCGTTCACCCCGGACGCCGTGCCCGCGCTGGCGACCGTGTCCCCGCTCTCCTGGGCCCACCACCCGCTGTTCGCGATGTTCCTTCCCGACGCGGAGCCCGGACAGGTCGCTGCGTCCGACCGGCCCCGCTGGTCGGCGTGGTTCGGCGACCTCGACGAGGAGCTCGCCGACCCGGGCCGCCTCGGGGCCCACGAGGTCGTCGCCGGGCTGCTCACCCGGATCCTGGTCGCCGCGGCACGGCTCGCGCCCGAGGCTCCGGCAGCGCCCGACCCCTTGGTGGAGCGGGTCTTCGCGGAGATCGAGGCGACCTACCGCGAGCAGCTCACCGTCGCCGACGTCGCCCGGACCCTCGGATACACCCCGGGACACCTCACGACGGTGGTCCGCGAGCGCACCGGCCGGCCGCTGCTCGAGTGGATCACCGAGCGGCGGATGACCGAGGTGCGGCGGCTGCTCCGGGAGACCGAGCTGCCCCTCGGCGTGATCGCCGCGCAGACCGGGCTGCGGGACGCCAGCTACCTGGTCCGCCGCTTCCGGGCCCGCTACGGCATCACGCCCGAGCGGTGGCGCCGGGGTCAGCGCTGACGAGCCCGCTGCGTTCCGCCCACCAGGACCCGGCGCCGACCGGGAACGGCCGGGCTGATGGCGACTGCTCTGGTCGAACGGTCAGGTCTGACCGATCAACCAGAGCACGTCAGAAGGGCTCGTCGCCGGCACGACGGTGGTGGAGGTGCGAGCAGCCACGACGGTGGTTGAGGTGCGAGCTTGCGAGCCTCGAAACCACCACTCGCCAGCGCGTCGTACCGCGCCCTCAGCCCATGCCTGACTGGCTGTGGGCTGCGGTGCCTCGCTCCGGCAGGCCTCGTTCCTCGGCCTCCCTACGCGGGGGCTCCTCGCCCTCAGCCCATGTGCGGGTAGCGGTGGTCGGTCGGCGGCACGAAGGTCTCCTTGATCGCCCGCGGGGCCACCCAGCGCAGCAGGTTGAGCGGCGAGCCGGCCTTGTCGTCGGTGCCGGAGGCGCGCGCCCCGCCGAACGGCTGCTGCCCGACCACGGCGCCGGTCGGCTTGTCGTTGACGTAGAAGTTGCCGGCGGCGAACCGGAGCCGCTCCGAGGCGGTCGCGATGGCCGCGCGGTCCTGCGCGAGCACCGCCCCGGTCAGACCGTACGGCGCTCCGGTGTCGATCGTGTCGAGGATCGACTCGAACGCGCCGTCCGCCTCGTCGTCGTAGACGTGGACGGCGAGGAAGGGCCCGAAGTACTCGGTGGAGAACACCTCGTCGCTCGGGTCGTCGCAGCTCACCAGGGTCGGGCGGATGAAGTAGCCGACCGAGTCGTCGTACGTCCCGCCGGCGAGCACCTCGATCCCGGGCTCGGCGTGGGCCCGGTCGATCGCGGCCTTGTTCTTGGCGAAGGAGCGGGCGTCGATGACCGCGCCGGTGAAGTTGGCGAAGTCGGTGACGTCGCCGACCGGGAGTCCCTCGATCTCCTCGACGAGCCGGTCCTGCAGCCGCGCCCAGACCGAGCGGGGCACGAAGGCGCGGGAGGCGGCGGAGCACTTCTGGCCCGAGAACTCGTAGGCGCCGCGGATCATCGCCACCCGCAGTGCCTCGACGTCGGCCGACGGGTGGGCGAGGATGAAGTCCTTGCCGCCGGTCTCGCCCACCAGCCGCGGATACGTGCGGTAGGTGGTGAGGTGCTCGCCCACGGTGCGCCAGAGGTGCTGGAAGGTCGCGGTCGAGCCGGTGAAGTGGATGCCGGCGAGGTCGGGGTGGGCCAGGGCGACCTCGGAGACCTCGAGACCGTCGCCCGGGAGCAGGTTGATCACGCCCGGCGGCATCCCCGCCTCCTCGAGCAGCCGCATCGTGAAGTGGGCCGCGAACTGCTGGGTGGGGGCGGGCTTCCACAGCACGACGTTGCCCATCAGCGCCGGGGCCGTGGGCAGGTTGCCGGCGATCGCGGTGAAGTTGAACGGCGTGATCGCATAGACGAAGCCCTCGAGCGGGCGGTGGTCGGTCCGGTTCCAGGAGCCGCGCGGGCTGACCGGCGGCTGCTCGGCGAGGATCTCGCGGGCATAGCCGACGTTGAACCGCCAGAAGTCGGCCATCTCGCAGGCCGCCTCGATCTCGGCCTGATAGGCGGTCTTCGACTGCCCCAGCATGGTGGCGGCGTTGATGGTGTCGCGCCACGGGCCGGTGAGCAGGTCGGCGGCCTTGAGCAGGATGGCGGCGCGGTCGTCGAAGCTCATCGCCCGCCAGGCCGGGGCGGCCGCCGCCGCGGCGGCGATGGCGTCCTCGGCGTCCGTGCGGGTCGCGTTGTGGAGCACGCCGAGCACGTGCGCGTGGGCGTGCGGCTGCACGACCCGGATCTCCTCACCGGCGCAGACCCGCTGCTCGCCGCCGATCGTCGCGGTCAGCGTGACCTGCTCGGCGGCGAGCCGCTTCAGCTCGGCCTCGAGCGCGGCGCGCTCGGGGCTGCCGGGGGCGTAGTCGTGGACCGGCTCGTTGGTCGGGGTGGG
Source organism: uncultured Nocardioides sp. (assembly GCA_964544855.1). Classification (GTDB taxonomy): domain Bacteria; phylum Actinomycetota; class Actinomycetes; order Propionibacteriales; family Nocardioidaceae; genus Nocardioides. The sequence continues at coordinate 5,681 of CAZJDU010000040.1, read as the reverse complement.
GACTCGGGTGATGGCATCCATGCGGCGTCCTCTCGGAGGTGAGGGTGGGGGGTCGGGGTGTCAGTTGCTGGCGAGCGAGCGGAGGAAGAAGGCGACGTTGGCCGGGCGCTCGGCGAGCCGGCGCATGAAGTAGCCGTACCAGTCGCCGCCGTACGGCAGGTAGACGCGCACCCGGGCGCCGGTCTCCCGCAGCCGACGCTGCTCGCTGGTCCGGATGCCGTGGAGCATCTGGAACTCGTACGACGCCGGCGCGCGGCCGGTTCGCGTCGCGAGCTCGTCGGTGATCGCGATCATCCGCGGGTCGTGGGTGGCCACCATCGGGTAGGCGTCGCTCTCCATCAGGATCCGCAGGCATCGGACGTAGGCGAGGTCGACCTCCGACTTGGCGGTGTGGGCGACCTGCTCGGGCTCGGCGTAGGCGCCCTTCACCAGGCGCACCCGGGAGCCGTCGTACGCGAGCGCGCGGCAGTCGTCCTCGGTGCGCCGCAGGCACGACTGCAGCACGGCCCCCACCCAGGGGTGGTCGCGGCGCAGCTCGCGGAGGATCGCCAGCGTCGAGTCGACGGTGGTGTGGTCCTCCATGTCCAGGGTGACCGTGGTGCCGACCCGGGCGGCGGCCTCGCAGACGGCGCGGGCGTGGTCGAGGGCGACCCGGTCGCCGTCGGGGAGGGCCTGCCCCACTGCGGACAGCTTGAGCGAGACCTCGGCGCCGTCGGCGAGGCCCAGCCGGCCGAGCACGTCGAGCAGCTGCACGTAGGCATCGCGGGTGTCGGCCGCCTGGGCGGCACTGAGCGTGTCCTCACCGAGACGGTCGATGGTGACGGTGAGTCCGTCTCGCTGCAGGCCCTCGGTGGCGGCGACTGCCTCGCCGAGGTTCTCACCGGCGACGAACCGGTCGACCACGCGGCGTGAGAGCGGCGTGGTCGTGACGAGCCGACGCATCCGCGGGCTCCGTGACGCGCTGAGCAGTGTGGGTCCGAGCATCGGTACCTCCTCGGGGCGGCCGGTGGGTGGTCCGGGTCGGGCCAACCTAAGGCGAGGAGCCGTCGGCACGCTCTGGACAAGTGCGACGCGTTCTCTCGCAGATCGCTGGACAAATGCTCAACACCGACGGAGGATGGGGCGCCCCCTCAGGAGGAGTCCGATGAGACCCGAGCTGCAGGACATCGTCGACGAGGTGTCCCGGCTGCTGTCCCAGCCGGTGACCCTGGAGGACCGCAGCTTCAACCTGGTCGCGTTCAACTCCCACGGCGCGCGCATCGACGACGTACGTCAGCAGTCGATCCTGCAGCGACGGTCGACCGCCGAGGTGCGCGCCTGGTTCGAGCAGTTCGGCATCGCGACCGCCGAGCAGCCGGTGCACACACCGTCCTCGCCCGAGCAGCAGGTGCTCTCCCGGCTGTGCCTCCCGGCTCGGTGGCAGGGGGTGACCTACGGCTATCTCTGGGTGATCGACGAGGACCAGGAGATCGACGGCGCGGCGCTGCCCGCCGCGATGGAGCTCGCGGGGCGGGCGGGAGCGCTGATGGCGCAGCAGGCCCGGTCGCGGGAGGATCTCGGCTTCAAGGTGCAGGACCTGCTCAGCACCGACCCGGACGCCGCGGAGCAGGCGGCCGAGGACGTGGCCGCGCTGGACCTGATCCGTCGCGGCACGCCCGTCGCGGCGGTCGAGCTGCGGCTGGTGCGGGGCCCGGCGTCAGGTGCGGTGCCGATGAACCTGTGGACGTTGCCGCGCTCGGTGCTGGCCTGGCCGGGGGAGGATCACACGACGCTGCTCGTGCCGGCGCCGGACGGCGAGCTCGAGAGCGTCCGGGAGCTGGCGGGCCGTGCCCGCGAGCTCTACCTGGAGCGGCTCGACCCCGCCGCCCACGAGGACCTGGTGGCCGGCATCGGCGCCCTGCGCGACGACCTCACCGAGGTGCGCGCGAGCTGGCGGGAGGCGCGACTGGCCGTCCGGGTGCTGGAGGCGGTGCCGACCCGGCGGCCGGTCGCGGCCTGGCCGGACCTCGGCGTCTACCGGCTGCTCGCCTGCGGCCCGGAGAGCTCCCTGGCCGGAGCGGTGCTCGACGACGCCGTACGACGGCTCCTCGCGCATCCCGACCGCGACCTGCACGACACCGCGCGGGCCTATCTCGATCACGGCGGCAGCGTGCAGCGCACCGCGGCGGCGCTCACCGTGCACCGGCAGACGGTCTACCACCGGCTGCAGCGGATCGAGCACGTGACCCGGCTGGACCTGACCCAGGGCGACCAGCGGCTGGTGCTGCACCTGGGGCTGGCGCTCGCGCCGCTGCTCGACGCGCCGGTGAGGTCCTGAGGCGATCAGACAGATGTCACACGCGGAGTCGTCTCAGTTGGGACATCTGTCGGTCGCGGTGACCTGACTCACGTCCTAGCGTCTCCGGAATCCCCGATCCAGGAGTCCGGATGTCCGATCAGACCTACCAGGTTCTCGCTCTGCTCACCTACCTCGTGGCCATGCTGGCCATCGGGCTGTGGGCCTATCGCCGCACCACCGATCTCGACGACTACATGCTGGCCGGCCGCGGCCTCGGCCCGGCGGTGAGTGCGCTGAGTGCCGGGGCGTCCGACATGTCGGGCTGGCTGCTGCTCGGCCTGCCCGGTGCGATCTATGCCGCCGGTCTGGTCGAGGCGTGGATCGCGGTCGGCCTCACCATCGGCGCCTGGCTCAACTGGAGGTACGTCGCTCCGCGGCTGCGCACCTACACCCAGGTGTCCCAGGAGTCGATCACGGTGCCGAGCTTCCTGGAGAACCGGCTCAAGGACAGGTCGCGGCTGCTGCGGGTCGTCTCCGGGCTGATCATCCTGCTGTTCTTCACCTTCTACGTCTCCTCCGGGATGGTCGCCGGTGGGGTGTTCTTCGAGAGCTCCTTCGGCAGCAGCTACCACACCGGGATGGTCGTGGTCACCGCCGTGGTGGTGGCCTACACGCTCTTCGGCGGCTTCCTCGCGGTCTGCTACACCGACTTCGTCCAGGGCACGATCATGCTGCTCGCCCTCGTCCTGGTCCCGATCGTCGGGCTGACCATGACGGGAGGCCTCAGTGGGACCGCGGAGAGCATTCGCGCGGTCGACCCCGGCCTGTTGAGCATGGCGTCGGGTGCCACGGTGGCGGGGGTCGTCTCGGCGATGGCCTGGGGGCTCGGGTACTTCGGCCAGCCGCACATCATCGTCCGATTCATGGCGCTGCGGACTCCCGGGGAGGCTCGGGAGGCCCGCCGGATCGGGATCGGCTGGATGCTGATCAGCCTGGTGGGCGCGATCGCGACCGCACTGGTGGGCATCGCCTACTTCGAGCAGAACCCCGACGTCACCCTCACCGATCCGGAGGCGATCTTCATCGCGCTCGGTGAGGTGGTCTTCCACCCGCTGGTGGCGGGCGTGGTGCTCGCAGCGGTGCTCGCCGCGATCATGAGCACGATCTCCTCGCAGCTGCTGGTGACCTCCTCGGCGCTCGTCGAGGACCTCTACAAGGCGGTCTTCCACACCGAGGCCAGCGCCCGGCAGATGGTGAACCTGGGCCGTGCCGCGGTGCTCGCCGTCTCGCTCGTCGCGGCCGCGCTCGCCTGGGGGCGCAGCGGCACGGTGCTCGACCTGGTCGCCTATGCCTGGGCCGGCTTCGGCGCGTCGTTCGGCCCGGTGATCCTGCTCGCGCTCTACTGGCGCCGGCTGACGGCGCCCGGCGCGCTCGCCGCGATCGTCACGGGTGCGGCGACGGTGGTGGTGTGGGGCAACGTCGATGCGCTGAGCTCGCGGCTCTACGAGATCGTGCCCGGCTTCGTGCTGGGGCTCCTCGTCGCCGTCCTGGTCAGCCGTGCCACCTACCGGCCCAACCCCGAGATCGAGGCGGAGTTCGACGAGGCCGTCCGGCTGCTCGACGCGGAGGCGTTCGAGGAGTACGACGCCGCACGCTGACCCCGGCGCGCAGAATCATCGGTGGAGACCCTTGCCGGCGGATGGGCAGTGCCGCTTGAATGTTCGGGCATCACGCTGTCTCGGGAAAGGAAATCGCGTGCATCGCTCTACCCTCAGCAAGCTGTCCATCGCCGCCGGGATCGGCCTCGTGGCCGCACTCGCCGCCGGCACCGCCTCCGCCGCGGAGCAGGAGGTGCCGACCTTCCAGGAGTTCGAGGCGGGTGCGTTCGAGGACGTCGACGGCCAGTACGTCGTCAACGGCGACGAGCCGGTCGCCAACACCGGTGCGCTGCGCCAGTTCTACGACTCGATGGTCTCCTCGCCGCGGCATGTCGTCGAGGACGGGCTCATCGTCAACACCGTCAACGGCCGCGACGATGCCTGGAGCGCCTCGCAGGTCGGCGACCTGCGCTACTGCGTGAGTGACAAGTTCCGTGGCGACAAGGCTGCGGTCGTCGCCGCCACGGCGGACGGTGCGGCGCTGTGGGAGGCCGCGTCGTCGGCGATCGACTTCGTCTACGTGCCCTCGGCCGACGCCACGTGCACGACGCGCAACAACGACGTGGTGTTCTCGGTCGAGCCGACGAAGACCCAGCAGTACATCGCGCGGGCGTTCTTCCCCAGCTCGACCGACCGCAACCGCAACGTGCTCGTCAACGCCACGTCGCTGCAGAACGCGGGCTCGTGGACGCCGGCCAACATCATGGGTCACGAGCTCGGCCACACCCTGGGCTTCCGGCACGAGCACACCCGGCCCGAGGCCGGCACCTGCTTCGAGGACGACAACTGGCGGCCGCTGACGCCGTACGACTCCGCGTCGATCATGCACTACCCGCAGTGCAACGGCACCTCGGACGACCTGAGCTTCACCTCGACCGACGGGCAGGGCGTGCGCGCGCTCTACGGCTCCTGACGCTCGCTCGCGCTCGCCCCGGTCCGCGCCTCTCGGAGGGCGCGGGCCGGGGCGAGGCGGTGCGAACCGGCGGGATTCCGGGCTGACCCCGTCGCGGCCGTAGACTCCCCGCCCGTGGCACTCACCATCGGCATCGTCGGTCTCCCCAACGCGGGCAAGTCGACGCTCTTCAACGCGCTGACCAAGAACGACGTCCTCGCGGCGAACTACCCGTTCGCCACGATCGAGCCGAACGTCGGCGTGGTCGGCGTCCCCGACGACCGGCTGCCGAGGCTCGCGGAGATCTTCTCCTCCGAGAAGATCCTTCCCGCGACCGTGGAGTTCGTCGACATCGCCGGCATCGTCGCCGGCGCCTCGCAGGGGGAGGGGCTCGGCAACAAGTTCCTCGCCCACATCCGCGAGTCGGCGGCGATCTGCCAGGTCACCCGGGTGTTCCGCGACGACGACGTCACCCACGTCGACGGCAAGGTCGACCCCGGCTCCGACATCTCCACGATCCAGACCGAGCTGATCCTCGCCGACCTGCAGACGGTCGAGAAGGCGATCCCGCGGCTGGAGAAGGAGGCCAAGGGCAAGAAGGACCTGCTGCCCCAGGTGGCCGCGGCCAAGGAGGCGCAGGCGGCGCTCGAGGCCGGTACGCCGATCATCGGCACCGACATCGACCGCGAGCAGATCCGCGAGCTGCAGCTGCTCACCGCCAAGCCCTACCTCTACGTCTTCAACTGCGACGCCGACGAGCTCGCCGACGAGTCGCTGAAGGAGAAGATGCGGGCGCTGGTCGCGCCGGCCGAGGCGATCTTCCTCGACGCGAAGTTCGAGGCCGAGCTGGTCG
>CAZJDU010000039.1:0-27644 GCA_964544855.1 uncultured Nocardioides sp. | reverse complement strand
CCAGTGGTGCTCGGGCCACGCCGCCGAGGAGGGCTCCGCAGGCTGGCTCGGGCGGTTGTTCGGCCGCTGAGCCGCGGCGGTCCAGGCACTCCGCACGCTGCGTTGCGTCGGAGACCTGACGGGACAACGGTCGGGCCGCTCCGTTCTGCAGTGTCCGCAGGGCGCCCGCCACCGTGACGCACGCCCTGCGGACACCACCTCGGCTTCAGCGTCCCCCTCGGAGCGGGGACAGGACGTACGGATCGACGAGGACCGACGCCAGGCCGTAGCTCTGCGCCGAGGACCCACCGCGTTCCGCAACCATCCGCCGCGCGAGCGTGGATGCCACGGTGATCTCGATCTCGTTCGCTCCGGCACTCAGCACGGTCCCCAGGTCGACGACATTCGTGAACTGATCGACGTCATCGATGGTCCTGCCGTTCACCGTCACGTCGACGACCATGTCGTCACCGTGATCGAGCCGCAGGAGGGCGCCGACCTCGCGCGACCACTCGCTCGGCAGGTCCACGACCCCGCGATAGGTGCCGATGCCCGACACCTCGTTCATCGACACGACCCCGAGCTCGTCCAGCTGGCCCGCGTCGGCCGGGAGATCGCTCCACGGTCCCAGCTCGACGTTCTCGAACTCGATGGTCGTCTTCGCCGACGCAGTCGGATCGACCGCGTTCTGCTGGGCGTCGGGTCCCCAGCTCTCGAGGTCGAGCTCCCACCCGTCGTCGAGCGACACATCGGCCGGCACGCTCGGCACCGAGACCTGCGCGTCGCGGCCGTTCGAGAACGAGACCTGGTAATCACCGGGCTCGTCGGCGCGGTGCACCAGCGTCGCCCCGGTGCCGTACCGCACCTCGCCGCCGCTCGTGCCGGTCACATGGGTCCGCCCGGCCGCGCTGTCAGGAGCGAGTGCGACGATCGCCGCGTCACGCTGTTCGAGGTCGAGCTCGATCGTCACGCCGGCCGGTCCGACAGAGTACTCCGCGATCGGCTCGACCTCACCGGTCCAGGCGTCGAGCAGGTACGGCGTACCACGCCCGCCGAGGGTCACCTGGGCGTCACTGATCTGCGAGGTGGCGCTGTAGAGGTAGAAGTAGTCACCGTCCGCGGCAGCGCGGTGGGAGGCCTCCAAACCGGGCACGTCGTGGCTGACCGTCGGGCCGACGTCCCACCCGTCGAGCAGGGACAGCACCTCAGCCTGGCTGCCCGCGCTCCGGACGTTCGGGAGGGCACGGAGCCGGTCGAGCTCCGCGGCGAGCTCGACATCGTTGTTGCCCGGCTTGTCGGTGCCGTAGACGCGCTCGACATCAGTGTCGAACAACACAACCGGCAGCCCCGCCTTCGCATAGTCGACCAGCCGCTCAGCCGTGCCCACCGACATCCGGGTCGCCTGCCGTACGACCAGAGCGCGGTACGCCGGGCCGTCGGGCGCAAGGACCCCGTTCGACACCGTCGCCGACGGCTCGTCCAGCAGTGCCTCGCTCAGCAGGTTGTAGGAGTAGCCACGATCGAGCAGCTGCTGGAACGAGTTGCCGCTCTGAATGCTGTAGCCCGCTTCGGTGCCCAGCAGGACGGCCACGTCCACCTGCGACGCCCCGTGCTGCATGACGGCCTGGCTGCGTGCGACGTAGTCGCTGAACGTGTCCACCTCGTCCCACCAGATCTGACGCGCGTTGTAGGAGGAGAAGCTGCGGTTGCCGCAGCACACGAAGTTCCACCCCGGCCACGCACTCTGGAATCCGTTGAACGAACGAGCGAACGCCGAACCGTGGAAGATGGACCGGTTCACGCCGTGGGACAGGTCGCGGTTGACTTCGCGCGCGACGGTCCGCCAGGTGGAGTTGATGTCGGCGGTGAAGGTCGTGGTCTCCATCGACACGAGGTCGCCCCCGGTCAGATTGACCGCTGCCGCGATGTTGCGCAGGCCGTCACCCGACGTCGAGTTGTCGCCCTCGGGGATGTCGACGGCCGCCGCCGCACCTGCGATGTCCAGCCCGGGCAGTCGATAGGCCTGTGCTCGGTAGGTGTACCCGAACTCGGATGCCCAGTCGCTGATCAGCGAGGCGTGCTCGTCCTCGTACAACTCACCGAGTGCGAGGTTCTTGTCCTCCACGATCCGCGTGGCGCGCTGGCTGTCGTCGAAGCGCGCGGAGTCACCCAGCGCGAGCACCGGGGCGTACCTGGACGGGTCGTAGCCGTTGGTGTCCGCGAACTCGGTCAGCAGGTCGTGCGTCCACAGCGGACCGTCGTTGTGGATCTCGATCGAGTCCTCGAAGATGCTCGTGCCGAGCTCGCCGTTCGCTCGGAGGAGCGCGCGCATCTCGTCGTCGAGAATGCGGTCGTCCCAGAAGTCGAAGATCCTCTGCACGCCCTCCTCGCTGAAGTAGTCGGTCGCGTAGGAGCGGTTGTGGATCGTCACGGACGATCCACCCGACATGATCTGACCGGTCCCTTGCCGGTAGGTGCCGAAGAGCACGAAGTCACCGGGAGCGAGGCCCGCTCCGGCACTCGGCTCGTACGACGCGAGCCCGTCGACGCCACCGAGGTCGGTCTCATGAAGGAACTGCCAGTCGGCCATCCGCTTCCGGTTGCCGTCGGCGTCGATCTTCCCGTCGAAGTCGGCGTCGGCCGGATCGGGCCCGAAGTTCGCGATGACGTCCGCCTCGTAGTCCAGTCCGTGCGACGCCGCGTACTCGCGGTCCGGGATGCCGGCAGCGTGACCCGCGTAGCGCACGCCGTTCTCCTCGTGGAACTCCTCGGCGTTCGCCGCTGCGACCTGGCGCTGCGTCGCTCCGCTCACGTCCTGCAGGCTCGCCATCTCGAGCACGGGGTCACCGTCGGCGCCGACGCTCGCGACCCGGGCGATCGTGGCGGCGGCGAACTTGTCGACGAAGAGGAACGGTGCGCGGAGTGCGGCCGCATTCGCGAAGTCCTCCGTGCGCGTGTCCGGCAGTGGCAGCGACATCGTGCCCGCGGCGAGGTCGTCGGCGGTCACCTTCTCGTAGGCATGCGTGGCCTGCTGCTGCTGCGCGTCGTCGTTCGGGTCGATGTTGTTGACGATCGGCGGCCAGTGCGAGGTGATGGTGATGTCCACCTTGAAGCCACCCTCGATCGAGTTGGCCGTGCTGAGGAGCTGCTTGAGCACACGACGCCAGTTCTCGCTGCCCCACCCGATCTCGGCGGCCTCGTCGTTGTCATAGTCCGTCGTGTCGGACAGGAACGAGACCTCCACGCCGCCAAACCCACCAGCGGACATGTCGCGGATCTGCTGGTCGACCAGGGCGAGACCCTCCGCATCCGCGCCGGCACCGGCGTCGGGGAACCACATCCGAGCCATCGGCAGGGCGGACAGATCAGGGCTGTCGAACATCTTCTCGATCCGTGCTGACGGTCCGGGCGCCGTGGTCGCGGCCTCGACGGCGCCGACGGCCGCCAATCCCGGGATCAGCGCCACCGCGGCCACTGCTCCGAGCCAGCGGGTGCCGCGGGATCGGCCCCGCGGCACGGAAGTCGCATGCGGAGCATGGTGTCGGTTGGTCATGTGTTCGTCCTCCGTCGTCACTCAGGTCAGATGATCTGCTGGCGGACCGCACTCGCGACCGCACTGATGGTGGTCTCTGTCTCGAGGCATCGCTTGATGCGGGAGAGGCGCCGGCGAAGTGTTCGCTCACTCATCCCGAGGCGCCAGATGAGATCGCCCCGGGACCGACCGGCGGCGAGCTGTCGCAAGATCTCGACGTCGACCAGGTCGAGTCTCATGGGGGTGGCCTTCGGGTCGTGACGTATGGCACACTTGCTGACCTGAAACGATTCAACCGTTGAATGCACGAATCCTCCCGGAGCGGGCGAAGGAGATGGTCTGCGATGGCATCCACCTCTCCTGTGATGTTCATCACAGTCTGGTCGCGCTCCGTGCTCCCTCGCTGCGCGTGTGACGACAGAGTGGGCGCCGGTTTCCTGTCGCAACCGACAAGGTGGGCGGCATGACGCTGCCGGACGACATCCACACCGACCGCGAGTGGCTGACATGGCTGCGACCCCATCGGGATCGGGTCCTCGCCCCTGCCTCCGACCTCCGGACGGTGAACGCAGCCAGGGTGGTCCTCGGGTCCGCCGCGGTGGCGTGGGCGGTGGAGGTGGCGGGCCGTGTCGCCGGCGAGCATCTGCGTGCGGGCAGGCTGCCGGCGGATTCCTTCCACGAAGGTCGGGCCGGTTGCGAGGCCGGGCTACTGCACGGCCTCACCCAGTTCGCCCTGGACCAGCCGGCCGAGGTCATCGGCGCGTCGGAGCGCGCGCTCCAGGACGCTCGCCACTGGGCACGACAGGATCGCCCGATCGACCTTCTCGTCCGGATCCTGTGGTCGACGCACTCGATGGTGAATGACGCGGTGCTCGACGAGCTGCCGGAAGGCGACCCGAGCTACGCGAAGGATCAGATTCGGCGGATCGTTGCCGACCTCACCACCTACGTCGGCAACACCGTCCGCGACATGGTGGACGCCTACGAGCGGGAGCGCGCCGCTTGGACCGCCAGCGAGAGCGTCGCCCGCGCCCGGGCGCTCTCAACGGTGTTGGCAGGTGAGGACGACCCAGAACTGGAGTCAGCACTCGGCCTGCGGCTGCGCGGCTACCACCTCGCGGCCGTGGCGTGGCCCACGACAACCATGCCGGACGACGAACGAGCCCGTGAGCTGGAGCGCATCTGCGCGAAGCTGTCCTCGAACCTCGGTGCGAGCGGGTGCGCGGTCATTCCGCTCGCGCAGCACGACGTCCTCTGGCTCACCTTCCACCGGTCGGAATCCGTCGACGTCGCCGGGGTCGTCGAGTCGGTCGAGGGTCTCGGCCTGGCCTTCGGCTCGGTCGAGCGCGATGTCGATGGCCTCCGCACCACCTACCGACACGCAGTGCACACCAGCCGTGTGGGCCGTCTCACCGGCAAGAGTGGCTGCTGGACCTATGACTCGGTGTCGATGGTCGCGCTCGCCCTCAACGACATCGACGCCACGCGGTCCTTCGTCGTCTCCGAGCTCGACGGCGTGCTCGGCACCGACGTCCGCCAGCGAGAGCTCCGCGACACCGTCCGGGTGTTCCTGGCCGCTGGCAGGAGTCGTCAGGAGGCTGCCCGGGCGCTCAACATCGCGCCGACGACGGTCGCCTACCGCGTCCAGCGCTTCGAGGAGCTGCGCGGGCGCCCGCTGGCACCGCGCCAGCTCCAGACCGCGTTGGCACTCGAGATCGTGCATCACGCCGCCGAAGCGCTCGCAGGCCCGCCGTCCGAGTAGCCAGCGGGGAGTCGTCGACGCCCCGTCGCCTCGCGCTGGCGGCGGTGTCGCTCCCACGTGGGAGCGACACCGCCGCTTCGACCGGTCAGGAGACCGTGAACGCGTAACTGCCTGACCCGACCTCGAACGAGACGTGCCCGTCGCTGGCTTCGCCACGCTGTGCACCTCGTGGGGCGTACACCTGCTGACCAGGCTCGACGGGCACGAGCACCTCAGCAGCGGCGCCGACCGGGATCCGCACGTCCAGCACCATGCGACCGTCGCGCCGTGACCACGCGCTCGTCACCTCGCCCAACGGTGAGTCGATCGTGGCCGAGGCCTGCGAGAGCCCGTCGACCGCGTGCGGCTTGACCTGGATGTTCCGGTAGCCGGGCGAGGCGGTCCGGATGCCCGCGACGTACTCGTACAACCAGTCGTCGACCGTGCCCCGGAACGCGTGGTCGTGCGAGCGTGCGCCCTCGTACCAGGCCTCCCAGAACGTGTCCACGAGGATGTCCTCGCCGCCCGCGCCCTCACTGCCGTGCAGCGTGAGGAACCAGTAGCCCCATCCGGGGAACGTCGGGTTCGTCGCCGCGTCATAGGCGAGGTTCGCATCGCCACACTCGGTGATCATGGGCAGGGCGTCCTTGAGCACGACGGCCCCGGTCGTGATGTGGGAGTCCTGCGTGACCGCCACGTCCTCGAGCAAGTTGTCGCACAGCGCGTCGCGATGGGCGTCCGGGACCAGACCGAGCTCCAGCGGCAGCAGGTTGTCGGTCTGGAACTGGTTGGCGTCGATCTCCGCGATCTCCTCCTCGCTCGGCGGGCCACCGAACCCGCCGCTCGCGTCGTACGGCCAGTCGTAGGTCGCCGTCTCGGGGTCGAAGTACTCGGCATTGATCGCGTCGCGGACCTGCTCGGCGAAGGCCGCGTACTCGTCCGCCTCGGTGGCATGCCCCAGTACCCGAGCGATCTCCGACATCTTGGTCGCCGACTCGTAGACGTACGCCGTTGCGACGATCACGTTGTTCACGCCACTGCCGTACGCCGGCTCGTGGTCACCCCACGTCCGGTACTGGTCGGTGTCGAACAGGTAGCCGGTCGCACTGAGCATCGTCGTCCACTTGTCCATGTAGGCGGCGAGACCCTCCCAGTTGTCCTCCAGCGTCGCCAGGTCGCCACGCTGCTCGTAGAGCGCGTAGTTGACGAGCACGTAGCTCGCGGACCACACCGGGTCGTCGGTGCGTCCGACGAACGGGTCGGACTGGGGCTGCCCCGGCAGCTCGTTCGGGACGATGACCGGGATGCCGCCGTCGGCCGCCTGGTTGGCTCGGTGATCGAGCATCCACTTCTCCCAGAAGCCGGTCGCATCCAGGTTCATCAGCGAGTTGTCGACGATGATGTGGGCGTCGGCCGTCCACCCGCGCTTCTCATACATCGGCGTGTCCGTCGGGATCCCGTGGAAGTTGTTCAACGTCGATCGCACCATGGCGTCGTGGTACCGATTCAGGAGCTCGTCGGAGCTGCTGAAGGTCCCGGTGGTGGCGACGTCCGAGTGCAGCACCTTGCCTTCCACACCGGTCACCTCGACCCCGTCAGGCGCGTCGACCTCGACGAATCGGTACCCGTTGTAGCTGTACGTCGGTGTGTAGGTCTCACCCTCCGGGTCGCCGCGCAGGACATAGGTGTACGTCTGCCGCTCGCCCTGGCTGAACTGGTTGATGTCGCGGTCGACGGTCCCGTCGGCCAGCAGCTTCTCGCCGTACTTGATCGTGACCTCGGCACCCTCGGGCCCCCTGAGCCCCACGGTGGCCCAGCCGGCCGTCGTCTCGCCGAAGTCGTACACCGTCGCCTCCTCGTCAACCTGGGTGGGCGTCGGTTCCTCGAGCGTGTCGACGACCCGGATCGGCTCCATGGTCTGCGCCGCGAGCTCGCCGGAAGGCCCATCGGTCAGGACCGCCGGCGACCAGTCCGTGTCGTCGAAGTCCGGTGCGGTCCACCCGGGCTGCTCGAGCCGCGCGTCGTAGGTCTCCCCGTTCTTGATCGCGTTGAGCACGGTGGGTCCGTCGTCGGCGACCCAGCTGCCGTCGCTCTCGACCCGCGCGGTCCCGCCGCCGACATAGGTGACGTCGAGCTGGAGCTTCAGCTCCGGCTCGCTCAGCCAGGGAGCGTCGCTGATGTCGCCGTCGCCGTAGCTGGAGTAGTTGCCGCGACCGAGGTTGACCCCGATCGTGTTCTCACCGCTGTGTATCAGGTCGGTCACGTCGTGGGTGACGTACAGCGCCCGCTCATCGTACGGCGTGTAAGCGGGGTCCAGCTCGTGGTCGCCCACCCGTCGGCCGTTGATGTGGGCCTCGTGGAGGCCGAGCCCGGCGATGTAGAGCCGCGCACTCGACACCCGCTTGTCGAGCGAGAAGTCCTTGCGCAGCAGCACCTCGGGAGTCTCTTCGTCCGGCCGCTCGTCGATGCGGCCGATCCATCGGCCTCCGAACTCGTCGCTGTCCAAGAAGGCGGTCTCGAACCAGGCCGGGTGGCTCCACCCCGACGAGCGCTGACCGTCCCAGATCCGAGCAGACCACCAGTACCTGGTCTGCGACGCGAGCGACGGGCCGCCGTACTCGACGTCGTGGGACTGGTCCGAACGGACCCGACCCGATGACCAGACGTCGCCTCGGCGGGACCGATCGCTCGAGACCCTGATCTCATACGCGGTCTGCTCCGCGCCGTTGTAGCCGGCGTCCACCACCCAGGAGAAGCGCGGCGTGGCGTCATCGATGCCGAGCGGATCGGTCAGGTGCTCGGTCGTGAGCTGTTCGACCTCGATCGGCCCGCTCGGGCCGTGCGCCGTCGCCGACGGAATCGCTGAGCCGTGGAGCGTGATCGCGCCCACGAGTGAGGCGGTCGCCACGGCGGCGACGGCACGTGCGCGACGGCTTCGCGGAAGGGGGAATGGAAGCGGGGGCATGGGTCTCTCCTGACTCCGGTCGACCGGATCGACCTGATGGTGTGGTGATCTCGACATCCGAACTCCGCCAGCCACGACAGATGACGAACGGGCGCGCCGATCTACGGCCGGCTGGCGCTGCGCTGTCCGGGCTCGAGCCTCGCCGCCGCGTAGAGCTCCAGCCGCACCGGCCCGGTCAGCCCGTAGCCGTCGTCGCGGGACCTGCTCTCCGCTCCGGTGCCCGGCGCCACGCGAACGGCATTGATCAGGGTGGTTGCGACAGTCACCTCGATCTCGTTGGCTCCCTTCTCGAGATAGGGCCCGACATCGATGTGGCGGATGTCCTGGAGGTCGATGGGCGGCAGCTTCTTCCCGTTGACCCTCACGCTGGAGGAGTCCGTGGCGGATCCGAGATCGAGCAGCGCACCCTGACCCTGGCGCCAGCCTCGCTCGAGCTCCACCGTGGTGCTGTAGCGACCGATGCCGGACACGTCTCGCAGATCGACGGAGTACCCGTTGTCGGGGTGGATCTGGCTCCAGGACGGCAGCCCGGTCCCGGTGTCCGTCACCGCACCGACGTCGTACGGCGTCCGTAGAGTGTGCTCGATGCCGGGCAGGCCTGTGTCGTCCCCGGTGAAACTCTCGACCTCGAGATCCCAATGGGCGAGCGTCATCTCGTCGTCCCGCGCCTCGAGATCGGCGCTGGCGGTGCGACCATCACTCAACTGGATGCCGTCCACCGTGCCGCTCGGTCCGGAGACCACCAGCTGGTCGCCCTCCACATAGCGGAACGAGTGGCCGTCGGTGTCATCCGTGGGGACGACGTGGACCGCCGGCACCGGCTTGCGGGCGAGGTTGCGGGTGCTCACGGCGATCACCGTGGTGTCCTGACCCATGAGACCTACCTCCACCGTCACACCGCCGTCCTCCTCGACGTAGCCGGCCAGAGGCTCGATCTCTCCGCTCCAGGTGTTGAGCAGGTACGGCGACCCGCCTCCGTCCAGGCTGAACCGGCGGGTCGTCTCCTCGTTGCTCTGGTTGAACAACAGGTAGTAGTCCGTGTCCTCGGTGTGGCGACGCAGCGAGATGATCGCCGCGTCGTCGACGTCGCCGCCGGCGGCGTCGTGTGACGCGGCAGGCTCGATGCCCAGGCCGTCGAGTGCCAGCGCCGCTTCGGCCACCGTCCCGACGCGGCGGACGTGGTGGTCGGCGGAACCCACCAGTGCGTCCAGCTCGGCCATGGCCCCGACGAGCGCCGCGTCGGCCGCCTCGTGGTCTCGCGCACCCGGCGTCCGGGCCGGCAGGTCTCCGACCACGATGACGGGCAGGCCGTCCTCGGCCAACGCCACGATCTTCCGAGCACTGTCGAGGTCGAGCGTCTGTTGGTCGTTCAGGATGAGCGCCTTGTACGCCGACTTCGTCGGGAAGAAGGCGCCGTCGTTCAGCGTCGCCCCCGGCTCGTAGACCGCGCCGTACCGAGGGTCGTTGAGGAACTCGTCGGTGATGTACTCGTTGGTGTAGCCGTGCTGCGCGAGTGGTCCCGTCGAGCTCACCCGCGAGTCCGGCGATGGCACGGTGCCGCCGTTGGAGCCCACGCCGTGGCCCTGCCAATAGATGGCGACGTCGAAGCGCGGGTTCCCCTGGCGGGTGACCAGCGAGTGCCGCGCGAGATCATCGTTCACCTCCCGCATGTCACCCGCCTGCCAGGTCGGCATCACCGGGTTCCAGGTCTCCCCCCAGCCCGGTCGGTTGTGGTTGAAGCCCGCGTGCCACGGCCAGACCTTCTCGGTGCCGTTCTGGGCATCCGTGGTGATGTAGCTGAACCCATGCCACACGTGCTGGGTGACGCCGCCGGCGAACGTGCGGTATGCCGCCGACAGGTTGGGAGCCTGTGTCGCGCTCGGTCCCTGACCCGAGGCGCCCACGTTGCCACCCAGCTTGGTGTCCCAGACCGAGCGGATCGCACAGTTCTCGCTCGAGACGAGCGTGCGGTCCTCCTGCATGTGGGCACCGACCGCGATGAACTTGCCGACCTCCGGGAAGCCCATGTTGCACTCGGCCTCGGGCTGGTCGACGTGCGCCATCGCTGACGGCACGACGATGGGGTCTCCGTACGCCTGGATCCGGGTCTCCATGTTGATGTCGGCGCCGTACTCCTTCATCACCTCGAGATGCTCGGAGATGAAGAGGTCGCTCCAGGTCTGTCGGTAGTCGTGCCGGATCCGGGAGTCGAGGCCGTCACCGAACACGAAGGGACCTTGGCTGAGGCCCTGCCGGCCGATGCCGGCGAGCGCGGGGAGCACCAGCGTGACGTCGTAGCCCCGCAGCTGCTGCCATGCGGCGACCATCTCCGGCGTCCACTTGATGTTGCTGGAGAGCTCGAGCGAGTCGGTGAAGAGAGCACCACCGCCGACGCGGTCGACGTCCTGCTGGGTCGCCGTGCTGTTGAAGCCACCGTCGGGGTTGTTGCCGAAGGCGTTGCTGGTCCAGAAGTCGCGGTAGGCCTCGGCGCCGTCGCGGCCCAGGTGATCGACCACGTACGTCGGCGAGGAGGCCGCGTTGCTGCCCGTCTTCACATCAGCGGTGTAGTAGAAGGCGAGGAGCTGCCACGGGTTGCCGTTGCCGGTCGCGAACTCGTGCTCGAGCTCGCCATCGTGGACCTCACTCGTCAGGTCGACGACCGAGGCCGCGTCGAGCTCGGCTGTGCCGGAGACTGAGCACGCGCTCGTGCACTGCGCGGCCACGACCGCGATGAGCGACTCGTCCGCATCGGAGGTCACCGCAGCACCGGCCATGGCGGACCCGTCCAAGGGTGTCACCGACAGGCCGGTGCCGGGCGATCCCTCTCCCGTGCAGGTCGCGGGCGTGCCGATGGCGGTCACCTCGGCCTCGACGTCGCCGACCGTGACCAGGTTGCCGATCGCGACCGTGCCGACGCTCGCCACCGGGAGGGTGGTGTCGCCTGCAGCCGCCGGCGCACACAGCGTCGTGTCCAGGACGGATGGCGCGGTGATGGTGGGGATCGCTCCGGCACGGGCGGAGCCGGCGGCGGCGACCTCACGACCGTAGAGGAGCTGCTTGGACACGGCAGGATCGTTGATGTCCTCGGGCGTCGTCTGGCCGGCGGTGACCTTCGAGCCGGGCCAACCCGGGCTGACGGTCCAATCGACGGTCATGTCGTGCTCGGCGGCTGCGTCCTGGATGACCTCCGATACACGGTTCCACCGGCGCGTGCCGAAGCCGTACTCGTCGAGGTACTCGTCGGCGTTGCTGTCGCCCGGGAAGGGCGCGATCTCGAGGCCGCCGGCTCCGGACTCGGCCATGGCAGCGACCTCGGCGCGGATCTCGTCCTCCTCCATGTCGGCGACTGTGACCCACCACCGGTACTTCGGACGTACGGTGTTCGGCGGGTTTTCGAAGGCCTTCGGAGTGAGCTCAGGGGCGACGTTCTGGGGGTCGTCCGACGGGAGCACGCCGGTGAGCGGGGGCGGTGTGGCAGGTGCCGGCGCCGAGAGCGCCAACGCGGCGACACTGAACGACACGGCAGCCGTCGCCACGACGCTCGCCCCGAGGCGGCGGCGGACGCGTGAGGAGGTCCTCGGAATCATGGTCATCTTCCTCTCGGTCGCTCGACGAGGTTTCCCGCGAGCCGTGCCCGCCGGTCGATCACCGGTCGGCCTTGATCTCATTGATGCGGTAGGCGTCGAGCTCGACCTCGAGCAGCCCGTAGTGCTGGACCCCCGAGGCTCCGAGTGACCAGAACTTCGCCGGGTTGTCGTAGTCGCCGATCCTGCGGCTCAAGGATGTGTCCACCTTGATCGCGAGGGTGTTCCGTCCCGGGCGCAGGAGGTCACCGACGTCCAGCTCGTCGGAGAGCTGATCGACGTCGTCGATCACGGTGCCGTTCACGACGACCTCGGTCACCATGTCGTCCTGGTGCCGCATCCTCAGCACGGCGCCGGCATCCCGCCAGTCGCGACTCAGCTCGAAAGAGGTGGAGTAGCGACCGATCCCTGAGACCTCTCCCATCGCTTCCACCCCCAGGGTGGCGAGCTGGTCCGTCGTCGCGGCGAGCTCCTCCCAGCTTCCGAGCTCGACGGACCCGAAGGCCACATCGGTCGTCGCGGAGACCGTGGGGTCGACGGCGTTCGCATCCGGGTCGGGTCCCCAGCTCTGAAGGTCCAGCCTCCAGCCAGCGGCCAGTTCGAGGTCGGACGGCACGGATCGGACCTCGATGTCCCGGGAGCCCTGGGTCGTGTCGACCACGTAGCGCCCCGGCTCGAACGCCCGGTGGACCACGGTGCGCTTGTCGACCGCTGCCACTTCTCCCCCACTCACCCGAGTCGCGTGGAAACCGCCCGCGGACCGGGCGTCGGAGAGGGCGACGATCGCAGCGTCACGATCCTCGAGATCGAGTGCGTCCGCCCTGATGACCACCGACCCGTGAGCTCGGCGGTACTCGGCGATCGGGGTGATCTCGCCGGTCCACGCGTCGTGCAGGTAGGGGACACCGGAGCCCTCGAGTCGGATCTCCTGGTCGGTCACCGCATTCACCGGCGCACCGGGCTTGACTCCCCAGGGTCCGAGGGCGTCAGCAGGGCCGTCATGTGATCGCGCGAGCGGTGCGGTGAGAGTCACCGATCCACCGTCGACGGCGGCGACCGTCGCCAGCTCCTCGCGAAGCGTGGAGCCGACAACCAGCTCGTCGCCGGGCTCGAGCGCGGCGGCGGCGCTCACCTGGATGACCGTGTCACCGGCCGCCGCCGGCTCCGTCAGGTTGGCGGCAGCGTTGTAGAAGTAGTAGTAGTCGGTGCCCGACGACGTCACGCGGTGTGAGGTCTCGAGACGCGGTACGTCGTACTGGGACCCGGGAACCACGCCGGCGCTCTCGAGCTCAGCGCGAAGCTCCGCCTGATCAGCCACCTCGGCGACGCCGGGGAGGGAGGTCAAGGTGTCGAGCAGCGTCTGGAGACCAGCGTCGCGCTCACCCGTGGCGTCCGTTCCGTACGTGCGCTCGACGGAGCTGTCGAACAGCAGGACGGGCAGACCCGCACGGGCGTAGCGCAGCAGTCGCTCCGCGGTGCCGACCGCCATCCGCTCGGCCTCCTTGACCACGAGCGCCTGGTACGCCGGGCCCTCGGCGGCGAGCACGTCACCGGAGACCGACGGATCGGTCGCGTCGAGCAGCCCCTCGCTCACCAGGTTGTACGAGTAGCCGTGGTCGAGCAGATCCTGGAACTGGTTTCCGCTGTGGTGGGAGTACCCGTCGTCGCTGCCGAGGAGGAAAGCGACGTCCACGTCGGCCGTCCCGGCCTGCATCACGGCCTGGCTGCGTCCGACGTAGTCGCTGAAGGTATCGACCTCGTCCCACCAGATCTGGCGGCTGTTGTACGACGAGAACCCCGGGCTGATCTCCTTCATGAAGTTCCAACCCGGCCATTCGCTCTCGTGCATGTTGAACGTCTTGGCGAACGCGGAACCGTGGAGGATCGACCGGTTGACACCGTGTGACAGGTCCCCGTTGACCTCTCGGACGTTGTGGTGCCACGGCGTGTTCTGATCCGCGTAGAACGTCGTGGTCTCCATGGACAGGAGTCGGCCGTCGGAGAGGTTCACGGCGGCCGAAAGGTTGCGGAGGCCATCACCCGAGGTCGAGTTGTCGCCCTCGGGCACGTCGACCGCGGCCGCGGCGGTCGCGATGTCGAGGCCGCTCAGGCGGTAGGCCTGCGCCCGATAGGTGTAGCCGAAGGAACGCGCCCACTCGCTGATCAACGTCGCGTGCTGGTCCTCGTACAGGCTGCCGAGGGTGAGGTTGTAGTCCTCGACCATCCGCGTGGCCTGCTCGGGGTCGTCGAAGAGCCCGGCATCGCCGGTCGCGAGGACCGGGCCCCATCCGGCAGTGTCGACGCCCTGTCGCTCGGCGACGGTCGCCAGGAGACCCGGGGTCCAGAGCGGGTTCTGGTGGGATACCTCGATGGAGTCCTCGAAGATGCTGGAGCCGAGTCGGGCGTTCTTGCGCAGCAACCGCACGATCTCCCGATCGAGGATGTGGTCGTCCCAGAAATCGAAGATCCGTCGGGCGCCCGACGCTCTGAAGTAGTTGGTGACGTAGGAGCGATGGTGGATCGTGACCGCTGCTCCGCCCGACGAGACCTGACCGGTGCCACGGTGGAACGACCCGAACAGCACCAGGTCGCCGACCGCCAGCCCGTCACCCGCGCTCGGCTCGTACCCGGACAGGTCCACGTCGGAGAGGTCGGTCTCGTACTCGAACTGCCAGCCGGCCATCCGTTGCCGGTTGCCGTCGTCGTCGATCTTGCCCGGGAAGTCCTCCGAGACGGGCTCCGGACCGAAGGCACCCACGACCTCGCTGTCGTAGTCGATGCCCCGCTCGACCGCCCACGCTCGGTCCGGAATCCCAGCCGGGCTCCCCGCATAGGCGATGCCCTCGATCGTGCGGTGTTCCTCCGCCACCGGGTCGGCATGCACCCGTGACGTCGCATTCGTGAGATCCCGGGCCCCGGCCAGCGCGAACACCGGGTCTCCGTCCGATCCGACGGACGCGACCTCGAGCAGCGTCGCTTCGTCAAGTGTGTCGGTGAAGAGGAACGGCGCCCCCTTGCCGTCGCTGAGGCGCTGGGCCGGGCGTGCGACCGTTGCCACGCCGGCTCCGACCTCCGCCTCGGTCAGCTTCCGGTAGGCGTAGCTGGTCTCCTGCTGCTGTTCGGGGTCGTTCGGATCGATGTTGTTCACGATCGGCGGCCAGTGCGACGTGATGGTGAAGTCGACCTTGAAGCCACCCGGGACGGCGTTCGCCGTGCGCAGCAGCTCCTTCACCACGCGGCGCCAGCTCTCGCTGCCCCAGCCGATCTCCGCGGCTTCCTCGTTGTCGTAGTCCACGGTGTCGGCGAGGAACGAGATCTCCACGCCGCCGAAGCCGCCGTCCACCATCTCGGTGATCTGCTTGCGGACCAGGGCGAGCTCCTTCGACGAGCGCCCAGCACCGGCGTCGGGGAACCACATCCGGGCCATCGGCCGCGAGTCGGTCGTCGGCGCGAAGGCCCGGGCCAGCTCCTGCGGCACACCGGACCGAGCCGAGCCGGATCGCGGGCTCGGCTCAAGCGAGATCGCGGGCACCTGGATCGCGACCGACGCCACGACGGCGAGTCCGGTGAGAGTCGCGAGCAGGGAAGCGGACAGCCTGCGGGTGGGGCCGGTGAACCGATGGTGGTGCATGGGATCTCCTGGTGAAGCGTTTCAAGTGCCGCAGGTAGCAGCGTGGTACGCCCGTGAGCGGAACGGAAGGTCAGGCTGCCGCTACCGGCCACGTTGGCCGGTAGCGGCAGCGACTCAGCCTCAGTCGATCGGGCTGACGACGTACGGTGTGAGAACGACGCTCGTCAGTCCGTAGTCGTCGTCGGTGCGGCCGGTGCGGTTGCCGAGCGTGGTGTCCAGCTTGATCTCCACGGTGTTGCGGCCCTGGCGCAGCAGCGCGGTGATGTCGACCGTCGTGGTGTCCTGATCGATGTCGTCGATCAGCTTGCCGTTCACCCTGACGTCCACCGGCATGTCGGTCCCATGCTCCATACGGAGCTCCACCGCTGCGTCCTTCCACCCGGTCGGCCGGGTGAACGACGTGCGGTACCGGCCGATCCCCGAGATGTCGGCCGCGGAGGTCACCCCCAGTGTCTCGAGCTGCTCGGCAGTGAGCGGCAGGTTGCGCCACGGCGTCAACGACGTCGCGTCGAGGTCGACCGCCGTCCTGCTCGAGACCGTGGGGTCCACGTCGTTCGCGTCCGGGTCTGGCCCCCAGCTCTCCAGCTCCAGCGACCAGTCGTCGAGCGCGAGGGGCTCGGGCGCGGCCGGAGCCGTCACCACCGTCGACCCACCCGGCAGCGACACCTCGTAGTCACCCGCTTCGGTGGTGAGCAGCTCGAGGCCACGATGATTCGCTCGGACCTCACCTCCCGACGTCTCCAGGGCGTGGAGACTCGGCGGCTGCGGGAAGCCGTTGGTCTTGTCGGCCAGCACGACGATGGCGGCCTTGCCGAGGTCCAGCTCGACGCTGAGGTGAGTACGGCCAGCCTCGGTGTCGTACTCGGCAACCGGAGTCACCTCTCCCGTCCAGGCGTTCAGCAGGTACGGCGTGCCGCTGCCCTCCAGCGCCAGCTCGTGCGGCTCGTCTGTCGTGACCGCAGCAGCACTCCCCTGGGCCGGTGGTCCACCAGGGTTCTGCACGGGCGGCCCGCTGTGCGCCTTCGCGAGGGCCTCCTCGAACGTCAACGTCGACGCCTCCTCGTCGACCGCAGCAACGACGGCGACCTCCTCAGCGTCTCCCTTGTCGATCGTCACCGAGTCCCCGACCTCGAACCCGCGGACCGTGTCCAAGGTGGCTGCGGTGTCGCCGACCTCGACGGCGGCGGCCAGCGCCGTGCCGGCGTTGTAGGCGTAGTAGTAGTCGCCTTCGGCCGCGTCCCGCCGGGACATCTCGATACCCGACGTGCCGGTCTCGACCGCCGGCTCGACCGAGCGCGACCGGAGGAACTCGCTGACCTCGGCCTGGCTCTGCACCGTCGCAACGTTCGCGAGATCCATGAGGATCGAGAGGCGATCGGCGAGGAGCGTGTCGTTGTTGCCCGGCTTGTCGGTGCCGTACACATGCTCGATGTCGCAGTCGAGGAACACGATAGGCAGGCCGGCCCGCGCGAACTCGATCAGCTTGTCGACGCTCGGCACGTTCAGCTGGGTCGCCCCGCTCACCACGAGTGCACCGTAGTCCGGCCCGTCAGCAGCGAGGCGTCCTCCACTCACCTCGGCATCGGGAAGCTCGAGGAGCGCCTCGCTCAGCTCGTTGTAGGACCACCCCTCGTCCAGCAGGGTCTGCAGCGAGTTCCCGGACTGGATGGCCGAGGAGTCGTCGGCGCCCAGCAGGACCGCGAGATCGACCTTGCCCCGGCCGCCCTGCATCACCGCCTGGGTGCGTGCGATGTAGTCACTGAAGGTGTCGACGTCGTCCCAGTAGACCTGGCGCCCGTTCCAGGACGAGAAGTTGAAGAAGTTCCACCCCGGCCAGGCCGAGTTGTTGCCGTTGAATGCCCGCGCGAACGCACTGCCATGCAGGATGGAGCGGTTCACACCGTGCGAGAAGTTCATGTTGAGCACGTCGGAGACCTCGGTCCACGTCGAGTTGATGCTCGCCTCGAACGTGACGCTCTCCATGGAGAGCAGCTTCTTCCCCTGCATGTTCACCGTGGCGGAGAGGTTGCGCAGCCCGTCGCCCGAGGTGGAGTTGTCGCCCTCGGGGATATCCAGCGCCGCGGCCGCGCCGGCGATGTCGAGACCGGTGAGGGAGTAGCCCTGCGCGCGGTAGGTGTAGCCGAACGAGGACGCCCACTCCTTGATGGGTGCCGCGTGATCGTTCTCGTACAGCCCGCCCAGCGTGGTGTTGTAGTCCTCCACGATGCGCGAGGCCTGCTCCTGGTCGTCGAAGGCATCCGCTCCCATGCTCAGCACCGGGAGAAGGGCACCGGGCGCATAGCCGTTCTGCTCGCGGAAGGCGCCGGGCAGGTCGGCAGTCCACAGCGGACCGTCACGGTGGATCTCGATGCTGTCCTCGAAGATGCTGCTCCCCGTCCGGCGGGCGTTGCTCACCAGGAGGCGCTTCAGCTCACGATCGAGGATGTTGTCGTCCCAGAAATCGAAGATCCGCTGAGCAGCGGGCTCGCTGAAGTAGTCCACCGCGTACGTCCGGTTGTGCTGGGTGACCGAGGCTCCGCCGGACATGATCTGACCAGTGCCCTGCCGGTACGAGCCGATCAGCACCAGGTCTCCGACCGCGAGGTCGTCGCCCTGGCTCGGGGTGTATCCCTCGAGGGCCGAGACCTGGGTGAGGTCGGTCTGGTGCAGGTACTGCCAGTCGGCCATCCGCTTCCGATTGCCGTCCGCGTCGATCTTGCCGTCGAAGTCGTCGGTGACCGGCTCCGGTCCGAACTTGTCGAGGACGTCCTGATAGTCCAGCCCGTGCGCCTCGGCATAGGCACGGTCGGGGATGCCGGCCGTATAGCCGGCCCACTCGTTCGTGGCGGCGTCACGCTTCCGAGCGGTGGCGTCCCCGACGTCGGCGAGTGAGTCGAGCTCGAGCTCGGGCTGGCCGTCGTCACCGACGGACGCGACCCGCGCGACGCTGGCGCCCGTGTACTTGTCGACGAAGAGGAAGTCCGCGATCAGGCTGCTGGTGTTGGAGAAGTCACGAGTGCGCTGCTCCGGCAGCGGCAGGTCGACGACACCGTTGTCGAGATCCTCTGCGCTGATCTTCTGCCAGGCCGTGGTCGCCTGCTGCTGCTGTGTGTCGTCGTTGGGGTCGATCGTGTTGACGATCGGCGGCCAGTGCGAGGTGATCGTGAGGTCGACCTTGAACCCACCATCGACCTTGTTCGCAGTCTCGAGGATGGTCGCGAGAACCTGTCGCCACGCAGGACTGCCGAAGCCGATGACGGCCGCTTCGTCGTTGCCGTAGTTCGAGCCATCAGCCAGGAAGGCGATCTCCACACCACCGAACCCACCGTCAGCAAGGTCCTCGATCTGCTTCACGATGAGCGCTCGGCCCTCGGCGTCGCGGCCGGCACCGGCGTCGGGGAACCACATCCGGGCCATCGGCTTGGCGTCCAGCGTGGGACGGAGGAAGTCGGACAGGATCTCAGTCGTGCTGCCCCGCTCCGTCGCCTTCCCGTGGTCGGGGGCCGTTGTCGCAGCACCCGAGCCAGCGGCCCCGGCCAGCAGCATCAGGGTGGTCGCGGCGCCGACGGCCGCCGTGGCGGCTGCCGCTCGGCGACGACGCTTCGGTGTCTTGTTCACAGTCTCCTCCTGGATGTCGCAGTGCCCCGGGCGCCGGCGGGAGACGCCGGCGACAGCATCGCGATCAGGCACAAAGCCATCGGTGAAACGATTCATAGCGACCGCCGATTGTGGCGGTGGTCACAGCCTGCTGGCGGCGGCCAGGTGCCCGCTACGGTCGGGGCGACAGATCGGGCCCATCCGTCTGTTGCGGGCGACAACACCGGTGACCACGCAGACGCCGCTCGACGCAACCGTCCCCCGGCGCCGTGAGCGCCGGGGGACGGTTGTGACCTCTCAGGTACGAGACATCACTCCTCCGCCTCGAAGTGGTACTCGCCGGAGCCGACCTCGAACTCGACCCCACCATCGGTGGGCCCCACGCGCCGAGCCCCCTCGGGCACCGTCACGGAGTCGGCGTCACTGGCCGGCACCTCCACCACGGCAGTGGCGCCGACGGGGATCACCACATCAAGGACGAGCCGACCGTCGGACCTCTCCCAGCTGGACGAGACCTCGCCGAGTGGCGTCGTCGTGACGGCGGATGCCTCGTCGAGCGACCCCACCAGCACCGGCGCGATCGAGATCTCCCGATAGCCCGCCTCGGTGGCCCGGATGCCCGCGACGTACTGGAACAGCCAGTCGTCCACCGTGCCGCGGAACGCGTGGTTGTGCGAGCGCGCCGGATCGATGTCGCAATTGTCCGCCGTGCGAGCACCGAACCAGCACCACGCCTCCCAGTGACCGTCGACCACGAACGTCTCGACGCCGTTGTCGTAGCCGTCGAGCGTCTGGAACCACCAGCCCCAGCCCGGGTAGGTGGGGTTGGTGGCCACGACCTCGGCGAGGTCGGTGTAGCCGCACTCGGTCAGCGCCGGGAGGATCCACTTGGTCCCGACTGCCCCGGTGTCGAGGTGGCCCTCCCACTCGACCTCCACGTCCTCGCGGAGGTTCTCGCAGATTCCGGCCCGCTCACCGTCGGGAGCCAGACCGAACATCAACGGGACGACGTTGTCGGTCTGTCGGTACTCGTCGGGCCGCGCTCGGTACAGCTGCTCGTCCGGGTGGTAGAGCTCCTCGTTGTAGGCACTCCGGATGGTGTCAGCGAGCTCGTCGATCTCGATCTCGTCACCGGACTCCCCGAGGATGCCCGCGATGTCGGCGAGCTGACGGGCCATCAGGTAGATGACCGCGGTTCCGATCGCCCGGTTGTCGGCAGTTCGGGG
This sequence comes from uncultured Nocardioides sp., assembly GCA_964544855.1. GTDB lineage: Bacteria > Actinomycetota > Actinomycetes > Propionibacteriales > Nocardioidaceae > Nocardioides. The sequence continues at coordinate 7,389 of CAZJDU010000039.1, read as the reverse complement.
GAACTCCGCCGGTGCCGGGTCGCCCGGACCTCCGCCTGCCGGTTCGTGGTCGCCGTACGTACCACCGGTGTAGAGATAGCCGGTAGCGGAGATCAGGTCCTCGAACCGGTCCAACCAGAGCTTCATGCCGTCGTAGTGCTCGGCGAGGACCCGGGTGTCGCCACGGTAGTGGTACAGGTCCCAGTTGATCTGGATGTAGCTGGCGGTCCAGATCGGGTCATCCGTCGGGTTGGCTGTCCCGGGCAGCCACACCGGCAGCTGACCCTGGGCGTTCTGGCTGTCCGCGTGGTCGAGCATCCACTTCTCCCAGAGGTTCTCCGAGCCGAAGTTCAGCAGGGCCGAGTCGGCGAAGAGATAGCCGTCGGCGGTCCACCCCCGCTTCTCGTACATCGGCGTGTCGGTCGGAATCGAGTGGAAGTTGCTCAGCGTCGAGTTGCGCATCGCCGCGTGATACCGGTTGTACAGCTCGTTGCTGCTGCTGAAGCCGCCGGTGGACGCGACGTCGGTGTTGAGGGTGTGGCCGACCACGGACTCCACCGTCACGCCGTCGGGCACATCGATCGACACGTACCGGAAGCCGTTGTAGCTGTACTTCGGCGTAAACGACTCAGTGCCGTCACCCTTGAAGGTGTAGTCGTAGTTCTGGATCGACCCGTTGTTGATCGTCCCGTCCTGGCTCAGCCGCTCGCCGAACTCGATGCGAGCGGTCGCTCCCTCGGGGCCGGACATCCGGATCGTCGCCCAGCCAGCCTTGGTGGCCTCGAAGTCGTACAGCGTCGTCGTCTCGTCGATCGACGACGTCGCCTGGACCTCGAGCTCGTCCATCACCCGGATCGGCTCGACGAACTGAGCGTCGAGCTCGGCGGTCGGGGACTCCATCACCGCGGCGGCCTTCCAGTCGCCGTCGTCGAAGCCGACGTCGGCCCACCCCGGCTGCTCGAGCCGTGCGTCATAGGTCTCGCCCTGGATGGAGTTCTGCACGGTCGGACCGTCGGACGTCATCCAGTCCCCGCCGGTCATCACCCGCTGCGTCGAGCCGTCTCGGTACTGGACGTCGAGCTGCACCTTGGCGGCCGGATATCCCGTGTACCAACCACGACCGAGGCTCACACCTACCGTGTTGGCGTCCTTGCTACGCAGCAACCCGGTCACGTCGTACGTCGAGTACATGATGCGGTCCTCGTACTCGGTGAAGGCAGGGTCGAGCTCGCGATCTCCGACCCGCTCCCCATTGAGGAACATCTGGTACAAACCGGCGACCGCCACATAGGCACGCGCTGAGCGCACCTGTTTGTTGCTGAGCTCGAAGTCGTGCCGCAGGAGCACCTCAGGCGTCTGCGCGGGCGGCGTCGTCGACTCGCCGCTACCGACCCACTCACCGTCGAACTCGGTGTCGTCGAGGAAGGCGGTCTCGAACCACGCACGGTCACTCCAAGCGGACGGTGCGCCGTTCTCGTCCCAGACCCGGACCGACCAGAAGTAGCGCGTGAGCGAGTCCAGTGCGGGGCCGCCGTACTCGACGTCGAAGGACTGGTCGGAGCTCACCTTGCCGGAACGCCAGACGTCGCCCTTCATCGAGTCGTCGCTCGACACCCGAATCTCGTAGGCGGACTGCTCGGCGCCGTTGTGCTTAGCCGAGACGATCCAGGAGAGGCGCGGCACCTCGTCGTCGATGCCCAGCGGGTCCACCAGGTGCTCCGTCGTCAGGTCGCCGACCGACACGCTCGGCGCGGCGACAGCCATCTGGGTGCCGGCGGCCAGCGATGCGCCGAGCATCGCGAGCACCACAGCAACGATGGCCGGGAGCCTTCGCCGGGTGACCCATCTCGATTGATCCTTGGCGCTGCTACTCGGGGACATCACGCCTCCTACAGAACGCGATCGCAACGTTTCACCGCCGGGCGCGTCAGGCCGACGGCGATCTCCGGACCCGCCGAAGGTAAGGCGGCGAATCGGCCGTGCCAACAGATCCTGGCCGCACCCGGTCAAGTCGGCCGCTTCTGGTCAGGTCGACCGCCGCGCCACGAGCTCAGGGGTGAAAACCCGCTGTTGGTGCGCGTGACCGGCACGCTCCTCGTCGACCAGCAGCTCGGCTGCGACGTATCCCAGCGCCTGACGTGGTTGGCGGACCGAGCTGAGCGGCACGGCGGCCGCCCCGGCATAGTCGATGTCGTCGTACCCGACGATCGCGAGGTCGTCGGGCACGCGCCCGCCGGCCGCGATCACCTGCTGCAGCACCCCCAGCGCGACGAGGTCGTTGACGCAGAAGACGGCGGTGGGACGGACATCGCCGGGGAGCCCGAGCAGCCATCGAGCGGCCGCCCGTCCGTCGGCCACAGCGAGGCCCGGTGTCGCACGGCGTCGCAGCTCCGTCGGGTCGCGGCCCAGCCGACCCCAGGCCTCATGCGCGCCCCGCAGCCGGTCCTGCACCTGGCCCACGCCGTCATCCCCTCCGACGACCGCCACGCGGTGGTGACCACGATCGGCCAGGTGCTCGATCGCCAACCTCCCACCCGCAATGTCATCGACCGACACGGCACACTGCTGAGCGTTCCTCGGCACCCGATCGACGAGCACGACCGGAACGTGGCGGGCCGTGGCGGCGATCCGGTCCGCATCCGGATCCACGGGCGTCAACAGGATCCCTTGGACACGTTGCTCGAGGAGGGTCGTGAGGTGGTCGGCCTCGTGGGAGGCAGCGCTGCCGCTGTCACACAGATAGAGGAAGCGATCGTGCTCCTCGAGGGTGTCTTCCACCCCCCGCGCGACATCGATGAAGAACGGGTTGCGCAGGTCGGGTACCACGTACGCCGAGGAGCGGCTCGTGCCACCCCGCAGCTGCCGAGCCGCTTCGTTCCGCACGAAGCCGAGCTCCCGGATGGCCGCCTCGACCTGATGGCGCAGCCGAGCGGTCACCCGCTCCGGCTGATTGAGCACGTTGGACACGGTGGCGATGGATACCCCAGCCGCCGCAGCAACATCGCGGATGGACGCGGTCCTGGCCGCAGTAGGCCTACGCACGGGGAGCTCTCCTAGCCCAAGGGGTGGGGCAGCCACCGACCCGATATCTCCTGCAGCACCGGGACGAGATGGTGAGGCTATTGACGCGTCGAGAGTCGTTGCAAGACGCTGAGCGTGACAGGGACCGGTTGCGGCCAAACTGGTCGCCCCAGTGCGTCCCATGACGCGAGGCAACGGGGTAGGTCCCGACGCATTGTCGCTCGGCCATCGCTGTCGGTGCTCACCCCTAACCTGAGCGTCATGGACGAGATCGACGGCGAGCCGCTCCTGGACCTGCCGAGCCGGGGCGACCTGGAGGCGTGGCTGGAGGAGCACGGCGCCACCGAGCGTGGGGTGTGGCTGCGGGTGGCGAAGAAGACCTCGTCGCTGACGTCGCTCACCGGGGACGACGCGGTCGACGCCGGGCTCTGCCACGGCTGGATCTCCGCCGTGCGGCGACGCTGCGACGACGACACCTACCTGCAGCGCTACACACCGCGACGCCCGAGGAGCAAGTGGTCGCGGGTCAACATCGCCAAGGTGGAGCACCTCACCGCGGCCGGGCGGATGCGCCCGAGCGGGCTCGCCGAGGTCGAGGCGGCGAGGGCCGACGGCCGGTGGGACAACCCGTGGACCTGAGCGACGTCGGGCGGAGCGCCCATGGCCAGATGGCGCCACACCGGCCATAGTGCTCCCCATGAGCGATGCAGTGCAGGTGGAGCGCGACGACCGCGTCCTGACGATCACGATCAACCGGCCCGAGGCCAAGAACGCGATCAACGCCGAGGTGACCGCCGGGATGGTCGCCGCCGTCGAGCAGCTGGAGTCCGACGACGACCTCTCCGTCGGGATCATCACCGGCGCCGGCGGCACGTTCTCGGCCGGGATGGACCTCAAGGCGTTCCTCGCCGGCGAGGACGTCACGGCCGGTGGCCGTGGCCTCGCGGGCCTCTGCGAGCAGCCCCCGGGCAAGCCGATGATCGCAGCCGTCGAGGGCTGGGCACTGGCCGGCGGCTGCGAGGTCGTGCTGGCGTGCGACCTGGTCGTGGCGGCGCGGGATGCGAAGTTCGGCCTGCCCGAGGTCAAGCGCAGCCTGGTCGCCGGAGCCGGCGGCCTGCTCCGCCTGCCGACCCGGATCCCGCAGAACATCGCCAAGGAGGTCGCCCTCACCGGCGACCCGCTCACCGCCGAGACGGCCGAGCGCTACGGCCTGGTCAACCATCTCGCCGAGCCCGGCGAGGCACTCGCCGGTGCCCGCGAGCTCGCCGCCCGGATGACCGCCAACGGTCCGCTCGCCATGGTCGCCACCAAGCAGATCCTCGACCAGCAGGCCGACTGGACCCTGAGTGAGGCCTGGGAGAAGCAGGCCGAGATCATGCTGCCGGTCTTCGGGTCCGAGGACGCCAAGGAGGGCTCGCTCGCCTTCGCCGAGAAGCGAGCACCGCAGTGGAAGGGTCGCTGAACCCACCGACTGACCACAGAAACTCCTGCCTGGCAGACTGAGCACCGCAGGATCTCCCGATCCTGCAAGGTTCTCCGAGCGAGAGGAGTCGTCGGTGTCGATGGAGGCCGTGGACGAGCACTTCGGGCGACGGCTGTCCGAGCTGCCCGACGGGACGACCGGCGAGCCCCCCGACACCGACGACCTGCTCGCCGACCGGCTCGTCGCGCTCTTCGCCGCCCAGGCACAGAGCCGCCACCTCGACTTCGCGGCCCGCTGGCTGCAGCAGCAGGGCGACGGCTTCTACACGATCGGCTCCGCCGGCCACGAGTCCAACGCCGCGGTCGGGCTCCTCACCCGGGTCACCGACCCGGCCCTGCTGCACTACCGCTCCGGCGGGTTCTACGCCGCTCGCGCAGCGGTCGACGGCAGCACCGACGCCGTGCGAGACGTGCTCCGCACCCTCACCTCCTCGGCCAGCGACCCGGTCTCCGGCGGACGCCACAAGGTCTTCGGCCACCCTGCCCTGCACGTGATCCCGCAGACCTCGACCATCGCGTCCCACCTGCCCCGCGCCGTCGGACTCGGGTTCGCGCTCGGGCTCGCGGCCCAGCAGCGACGTACGACGCCGTGGCCGGAGGATGCGCTCGTCGTCGCCAGCTTCGGCGACGCGTCGGCCAACCACTCCACGGCGACCGGTGCGCTCAACGCCGCCGCCTACCTCACCCACCGCCACCGCGACTGCCCCGTGCTGCTCGTCTGCGAGGACAACGGCATCGGCATCAGCACCCGCTCGCCGAAGGGCTGGCCGGAGGCGATGCTGCGCGCGCTGCCGGGCATCGGCTACGTCGCGGCGTCGGGCGACGACGTGCCCGGGCTGCTCCAGGCGACCGAGGACGCCGTCACCGCCGTACGCCGGGAGCGGCGCCCGACCGTGCTGCACCTGCGCACCGTCCGGTTCCTGGGCCACGCCGGTTCCGACGTCGAGATCGCCTACCGCTCCCGGCGTGCCATCGAGGCCGACTACGCCCGCGACCCGCTGCTCGCGACGGCCGGGGAGCTGGTCGCGCGCGGGCTCCGCACGGCCGAGGAGATCGAGAAGGAGTACGAGGCCACGCGGGCACGGGTGATGACCGCCGCCGAGGAGGTCCGGCACGAGGCGCGGCTGGAGACCCGGGAGGCGGTGATGGCGCCGCTGCTGGTGACGGGTGGTTTCGAGGCTCGTCGCCAGGGCTCCTCGCACCTCAACCACGGTGAGTCACCGTCCCAGGGCTCCTCGCACCTCGAGACGACCACCCCGCTCACCCTCGCCCAGGCGATCAACCGCACCCTCGCCGAGCAGATGGCCGACGACCCGGGGGTGCTGCTCTTCGGCGAGGACGTCGCGGTCAAGGGCGGGGTGTACGGCGTGACCCGCGGGCTGCACGAGCGCTTCGGCGGCCACCGGGTCTTCGACACCCTGCTGGACGAGCAGACCGTGCTCGGCACGGCGCTGGGCACCGGTCTGGCCGGCTACCTGCCGGTGCCGGAGATCCAGTACCTCGCATACCTCCACAACGCCGAGGACCAGCTGCGCGGCGAGGCGGCGTCGCTGCGGTTCTTCTCGGCCGGGCAGTACCACAACGGGATGGTGGTGCGGGTCGCCGGTCTCGCCTACCAGAAGGGCTTCGGCGGCCACTTCCACAACGACAACGCGGTCGCCGTGCTGCGCGACATCCCCGGCATCGTGGTGGCGGTCCCGTCGCACCCGGCCACGGCGCCCGCGCTGCTGCGTTCCTGCCTCGATCTGGCTCGCGAGGACGGTCGGGTGTGCGTCTTCCTCGAGCCGATCGCCCGCTACCACACCCGCGACCTGCTCGACGGCGACCAGGCCTGGCTGGCGTCGTACGACGACTCCTCGGCGACCGCGCTCGGGGAGGTGACGGCGTACGGCGATCCCGGCGGCGGCCACGACCTGCTCATCATCACCTTCGGCAACGGCGTCCACCTCAGCCGCCGTGCGGCCGCCCGGCTCGCCGAGGACGGCATCGAGGTCACCGTGCTCGACCTGATGTGGCTCACCCCGCTGCCGGCCGAGGCGATCGTCGCCGCGGCGCAGGAGGCGCCGGCCGTGCTCGTCGTCGACGAGACCCGGCACAGCGGCGGTGTCTCGGAGTCGGTGCTCGCCGCGCTCGTCGACGCCGGGGTCACCACCCCCGTGGCGCGCGTGACGAGCGCCGACTCCTTCGTGCCGCTCGGGCCGGCGGCCGCGACGGTGCTGCTCGGCGAGGACGAGATCGTGACCGCCGCGAGGGAGGCCTGCCGGTGACGGCGGCGGGCACGCGTCAGGTCGCGAGTCGGCGCAGCGAGACCGAGAGCTCTCCGACGACCTCGTCGGCCGGTCGGTCATCCGCCGCGGCGATCAGGCACAGCACACGCACCGTGCGAGCGAGCCACCCGTCGGAGAGCGGCGAGCGCAGCTCGCCGACCTCGCGGCGTCGGGCCAGGAAGTCCGCCACCGGCTCGTCCGGGACCGCGGCCCGTCCGATCTCCTCCAGGTGCGGGAGGTGAGCCTCCAGGAGGTGCTGGTGCTCGCGCGCGGTCGCCACCACCCAGGACGCGAGGTGGTCGAGCGCGTCGTGCAGTGGCCGCGCCTCCATCGCCGCGAACAGATCCGGTAGCGCCTCCTCGGCAACCTGGGCGACCACAGCGCGCAGCAGCGCCTCGCGGACGGGGAAGTGACGATAGACGGTCGCCCTGGTCAGTCCCGCCGCGGCCGCGATCTCATCGACGGTCGCATCGGCCCGGAGCGCGAAGAGCTCGACCGCGGCGGCCAGGATCCGGCGGCGGTTGCGGACGCTGTCGGCTCGTTCTCGCGCGCGGGACGGGGTGCCGTCGTCCTGCCGCGCCATGGGTCGAGCGTATCCGAGCCGTTCAGCCCTTGACGCGATAAACGAGACAGGTGTCTC
>CAZJDU010000038.1:0-27712 GCA_964544855.1 uncultured Nocardioides sp. | reverse complement strand
CTACGCGCTGTCGCGGCGCACCAACGCGGGCGGGAAGACCACCCGCATCGCGTGGCCCTCGCGGTGGTCCTCGACCTGCTCGAGCAGCAGCCGGGTGGCCTGCTCGGCCATCTCGCCGATGGGGTTGCGCACCGTGGTGAGCGCGGGGCGGGTGCGCTCGGCGACGCCCAGATCGTCGTAGCCGACCACGGCGACGTCGTCGGGCACCCGGCGCCCGGCGGCCGCGAGCACCCGCAGCGAGCCCTCGGCCATCAGGTCCGACGCGACGACCAGACCGTCCACGTCCGGATGCTGGGTGAGCAGTGCCTCGGTCGCGACGGCGCCGCCGGCCTCGGTGAAGTCGCCGTACTCCACCGCGTCGGTGGGGAGGCCGGCCAGCCGCATCGCGTCGCGCCAGCCCTCGAGCCGGTCGGTGCCGGCCGCCATGTCGACCGGGCCGGCGATGGTGCCGATCCGGCGGCAGCCGCGCTCGATCAGCAGCTCGGTGGCAGCCCGTGAGCCCGCCCGGTTGTCGGTGTCGACGTAGGCCACCCGGTCGGCGTTGCTCCACGGCCGGCCGATGAAGGCGCACGGCAGCTCCAGCTCGGCCAGATGGTCGGCCAGCCGGTCGCTCGCGTGGTGGGAGACCACGATCGCGCCGTCGATGTGGCGCTTGCGCAGGTAGCGCAGCAGCCGCCGCTCCTGCTCCCCGGGCCGGGCCAGCAGCAGCACCAGCTGCAGGTCGCGGTCGGACAGCAGCCGGTTGACCCGCCGCACCGTGTGCACGAAGAACGGGTCGGTGAAGACCCGCTCGTCCGGCTCCGGCACCACCAGCGCGACCGAGTCGGTGCGGCGGGTGACCAGGCTGCGCGCCGCCTGGTTGGGCGAGTAGCCGAGCTGCTCCACCGCGTCGGCGACCGCGCGCTTGGCGGTCTCCGAGACCCGGTTGCCACCGTTGATCGCGCGAGAGGCGGTGGCGCGCGAGACCCCGGCCACGCGCGCGACCTCGTCGAGGGTCGGCGCCTGGCCGCGAGGGCTCGTGGGCTCGGTCATCGGCGGCACGCTATCCGACGGCGGGCGGCAGCTGGTTGCTCCGTGCCGCACTGCCAAGGTAGCGCGCGCTCGCCTTCGGCGTACGACGCTGCGTCGCGTAGTCGACGTGCACGATGCCGAACCGCTTGCCGTAGCCGTAGGCCCACTCGAAATTGTCGAGCAGCGACCAGGCGAAGTAGCCACGGACGTCGGCGCCCGCCTCGATCGCGGTGAGCACGGCGCGCAGGTGCGCGTCGTAGTAGGCGGTGCGCTCGGGGTCGTCCACGCTGCCGTCCGGGGCCACCACGTCGTCGTACGCCGCACCGTTCTCGGTGACGTAGAGCGGGGGAGCGTCGTACTCCTCGTGCAGCCGGAGCAGCAGCCGGGTCAGCCCCTCGGGCTGCACCTCCCAGTCCATGCCGGTGACGGGCAGCGGCCGCCGTGGGAAGACGACGTCCTCGCAGCCGGGGAACGGCGTGGTGACCGGTCGGGTCGGATGGGTGATGCCGGTGCCCATGACATCGTCGTGCGGACGGGCCGAGCAGGCATCGCCGTGGTAGTAGTTGACGCCCAGGACGTCGAGCGGGGTGCTGATGAGATCGAGGTCGCCGTCCTGGACGAAGTCCTGCCACACCTTGCCCTGCCAGGTCATGCCCTCGGTGTGCGCCTCCAGCTCTGCGGGATAGGCGCCGCGCAGCAGCGGGTCGAGGAAGGTCTGGTTCCAGATCAGGTCGATCCGGCGGGCGGCGTCGACGTCGGCCGGCTCGGTGCCGTCGTACGGGTCGGCGACGGTGAGGTTGAGCGTGATGCCGACCTGGGCCTCCGTGCCGCGGCGGCGCAGCTCGTCGACGACCAGGCCGTGGCCGAGCATCAGGTGGTGCGCGGCGATGACGCCCGCGACGCCCTCCTGCCGGCCCGGTGCGTGCTGGCCGCCGGCGTAGCCGAGGAACGCCGAGCACCACGGCTCGTTCATCGTGGTCCAGTACGGCACCCGATCGCCCAGGGCGTCGTACAGGGTCAGCGCGTACTCCGCGAACCGCTCGGCGGTGTCGCGGTTGGTCCAGCCACCCGCGTCCTCGAGCGTCTGCGGCAGGTCCCAGTGGTAGAGCGTGATCCACGGCGTGATCTCGTGGTCGAGCAGCTCGTCCACCAGCCGGGCGTAGAAGTCGATGCCGGCCTGGTTGGGGGCGCCGCCGTCGGGCCGCACCCGCGGCCACGCGGTGGAGAAGCGGTACGCCGCGAAGCCGAGCTCCTTCATGAGCGCGACGTCCTGGGGCATCCGGTGGTAGTGGTCGCAGGCCACGTCGCCGGTGTCGCCGTCGATGACGGCGCCGGGCAGCCGCGCGTAGGTGTCCCAGATCGACGGCGTCCGGCCGTCCTCGGCGACGGCGCCCTCGATCTGGTACGACGCGGTGGCCGATCCCCACAGGAAACCATCGGGGAAGGTGAGAGGGGAGTTCATCCTTTGACTGCTCCTTGCATGATGCCCGCGACCAGCTGGCGCCCCGAGAGGACGAACAGGATCAGCAGGGGGATGGTGGCGAGGGTGGCGCCGCACAGCACCAGTGCGTAGTCGGTGGTCTGGCCCTGCCCGGTGAGGGCGAGCCGGTCGAGTGCGATCTGCAGGGTCTGGGTCTCCTGCAGTGCGACCAGCGGCCACATGTAGTCGGTCCACACGGTCATGAACGTGAAGAGGAAGAGGATCGCCATCGCCGGCCGCGCTGCCGGGACGGCGACCGTCCAGAAGGTGCGGAGCATCGAGGCGCCGTCGACCCGCGCGGCCTCGATCAGCTCGTCGGGGACGGCGTCCACGAGGTACTGCCGCATGAAGAACACGCCGAACGCGGTCACCAGGGTCGGCAGTGCGACCGCGACCAGCGTGTCGAGCAGGCCGTAGTCCCGCATCAGGATGAACAGCGGCACCATCGCCAGCTGCACCGGCACCGCCATCGTCATCACCACGAACGCCATCAGCACGTTGCTGCCGCGGAACCTCAGCTTGGCGAAGCTGTAGCCGGCCAGCGTCGCGAAGAACACCACCGAGACGCCGCAGGCGGTCGAGACCAGCAGGCTGTTGAGCATCGCCTGCCAGAACGGCACCAGGTCGAAGACGTGTTTCGCGTTGTCGATGAAGTGCCCACCCGGCAGCAGCGGCGGGGGGATGTCGTTGGCCCGGTCCTTGGTCTGGGTGCCGATCATGAAGGCCCAGTAGAGCGGGAAGGCCGAGCCGAGCACGAAGGCCGTGAGCATCCCGTAGACGAGGAACCCGGGGCGGCGGCTCATTTCTCTGCTCCCCTCGTGAGATAGCGGGTGATGGCGAAGTTGAGCACCGCGATGGCGATGATCAGCATGAAGAGCAACCAGGCGGCCGCGGAGGCACGTCCGTAGAACTGGTCCTCGATGCCCTTGACGTAGACGTAGAGGGCGCCCGTCATGAACTGGTGGTCGGCGCCGCCCTCGCGGTTGGGGGTGTCGTCGAAGAGCCGCGGCTCAGTGAAGATCTGCAGGCCGCCGATGGTGCTGGTGATGATGATGAAGATCATCGTCGGCCGGATCATCGGGATCGTGACGCTGACGAGCTGCCGGATCCGTCCGGCACCATCGATCGCGGCCGACTCGTAGACGTCGCGCGGCACCGCCTGCATCGCCGCCAGGAAGATCAGCGTGTTGTAGCCGGTCCAACGCCAGTTGACCATGCCCGCGATCGCGAAGTGGCTCCACCACCGGTCGGCGTGCCACTCGATCGGCCCGACGTCGCCGATGACGGGGACGTCCCGCAGCACCGGGACGGCATCGATCCAGCCGCCGATCTCGGTGAGGACCGCGTTGACGACACCGGACCGGTCGGCGAAGAGGCTGCCGAAGATCAGGACGACCGCCGCGGGAGCCACCACGAACGGCAGCAGCACGCTCATCCGCCAGAACGTGCGGGCCTTGAGCTGGTTGTCGAGCAGGGCGGCCACGCTGATCGCGATGATGACCTGCGGCACCGAGGACATCAGGAAGATGCTGAACGTGTTGACCACCGACTTGTGGAACCGCGGGTCGGTGAGCACCCACTGGTAGTTCTCCAGCCCGATGAACCCACCCTGCTGGTAGGCGAACCGGTCCCACTCGAAGAGCGAGAGGTAGCCGGTGTAGAGGAGCGGGTAGAGCCCGACCAGGGCGAAGAGGATGAAGAACGGCGAGATGTAGAGATACGGCGAGAGCTTCACGTCCCACCGGGAGCGTCGGTGGCGCCGGACCGGCGACCGGCCGCGCGGCCTGCGGGACCGGGACTGCTCGGAGGCGGCGTCGGGGGGCGCCTCGTCGGTGGCGACCGCCGACCCGCGGTCGCTGCGGGTGTCGTGCGTCGACATGGGGACTCCTGGATCAGGCCGGGCCGGCAGGGGGTGCCTGCCGGCCCGGCCGCGGTGATGCCGGTGGCCGGCGTCGTGGTTCCGGTGGTTCACCCGATCATGGACCGGGGGCCGTCATCACTGGAGCGCGTCGACGTCCTGCAGGAAGGTGTTCCAGGAGTCCTCGGGCGACGTGCCGTCGTCGACGCGGTTGATGGAGTCCTGGAACTTGCCGAGGATGTCGGAGTACAGCGGTCCCTTGTAGGGCTGCACCGTGATCGCCTCGGCGCGGTTGGCGAAGATCTCACCGGCCGGCGCGTCGTTGAAGTACTCGTCAGTGGTGCCGCGCAGGTCCTCGGACTCCAGCGCCTCGACCTGGCTGGGGAAGTTGCCGTAGCTCTGGAAGATCTTCAGCATCGTGTCCGGGGAGGTCAGGTACGCCGCGACCTGCTGGGCCTGGTCCTGGTGCTCCGAGGTCTTCGGGACCGCCAGGTAGGAGCCGCCCCAGTTGCCGCCGCCGCCCGGGAAGACATCGGCGATGTCCCACACCACGCCCTTCGGGGCCGGCTCACCGGTGTTGGACTTGATGTTGGCGCGCATCCACCCCGGGCACGGCATCGTGGCGAAGCCGTCGTTGGTGAACGACGCGTTCCAGTCGTCGCTCCACTGCGGGTTCTGCGTGGAGAGGGTGTCCGCGTAGCCGGTGACGGTGTCGTAGACCTCCTTCAGCTCCGGGTTCTCGACGTTGACGGTGTTGTCGGCCTCCTCGAAGGGGTACTCCACCTGGTTGAGCATCGCCTGCGCGACCGAGCCCGAGGCGTCGTACCACTGGGCGTCGGAGCTCTTCACGAACCTCTCGCCGAGGGCGTAGTAGTCGTCCCAGGTGCCCATCAGCGACGCGACCTCCTCGCGGTCGGTGGGCAGCCCGGCCTTCTCGAACAGGTCGGCGCGATAGCAGATGGCCTCCGGACCGGCGTCGGTGGCGTAGCCCAGCAGCGCGCCGTCCTCGGTGGTGGCGCCGTCCTCCTTGAACTCCAGCCAGCGGCCGTCGACGTCGTCAGCGGACAGGTCCACCCAGCGGTCAGGGGCGGCGAGGACCGCCGGCATGAAGTCGCCCTCGATCGCGACGATGTCGGGCAGTCCCGAGCCGGCCTGGAGATTGGTGTTGAGCTCGTTCTTCCAGTCGTCCCAGAGCGAGACCTTGGTCTGCTCGACGGGGATGTCGGGGTTGGCTTCGTTCCACTCCTCGATGACCTCGTCGTAGCCGAACTCGCCGAACGTGGTGATGGTGACGGCCTCGCCCTCGGCGAGGTCCTGCTGATCGGCGGACTCGGTCGGGTCGTCGCTGCCGCCGCAGGCGGCGGTGACCGAGAGGACGAGCACGGCGGCCGCGCTGAGCGCGAGCGTGCGATGGGGGACGGTGATGCGCACTGTTGACTCCTGTGTCGGAACGATCGTGGGAGCGCTTCCACGCTTTCGGTGGCCAACGATGACATGCGTCACACAGGAAGGTCAACGGATCGCTCAGAATTGGCGCCGATCATGCCGAGCAAGCATGGAATCGCTTCCATGCTCAGGGGCGCTCAGGGGCGCTCAGGGGCGTCGAGGCAGCAGACAGGCAGGGGAGCGGTGACGGATCGCGCCAGCCCAGAGCCCGGATCCGTAGGCGACGTCGTCGAGCCGGCGGCCCACCGCCTGGGCCCCGAACGAGCGGTACGGCGTCTCCGGGTGGTCGAGTCGCGCGACGACGGCGTCGACCAGCAGCGAGCTCACCAGCGCGCGTCGTACGGTGCTGCTCCGCGTGGCGGCGAGCGCCGCCAGCGGCCACCAGTGCCGCAGCAGCAGGGCGGACTCCTGACGCAGGGCCCAGCCGAGCCCCTGGGCGCCGAGTCGTAGCGCGAGGCGGTCGCGCACGGGAGTCTCGGGGAGCCGGCGGCGCAGGGAGAGGACGCCGTAGCCGAGACCGGCGGCCGCGATCGGCAGCGACCAGCTGCGCCGGGCCAGCACGGCCGCGGCCGTCAGCGCCATCGTCGCCGACATCACCGCCGGAGCGCCGTTGCGGCCGTGCCGTGCCGCGAGGTCCGCACCTCCGGTGCCGTAGACGAACTTGCGGCCCAGCCAGCCCGCGAGGGTGTCCCGGGTGTCGTGCCAGGCGGTCTCGCCCGGCTCGTAGCGCACGATCTCGCCCGCCTCGACCAGCCGCCACACCAGGTCGACGTCCTCCCCGACCCGCATGTCAGCGGCGAAGCCGTCGGCCAGCCGGTCGACCCGGCCGACGAGGCACGCACTCGGCAGCCACGCCACCGCCGCTCCGGGGCGCACCGAGCAGCCACGGGTGCCGAGTGCCAGCGACGAGTCCTGCTCGTCGAACCGCTCGAACCACCGGGGTCGCTGCGCGCGGGCGCGACTACGGACCAGGGGCCCCACCAGCGCGACGCGCGCGTCGGCGAAGTGCCGGGTCAGCCGCAGCAGCGTGGCGGCCTCGACGGCGACGTCGGAGTCGACGAAGGCGACGTACGGCGTGCGCACCGCGCGCAGCCCGGCGTTGCGGGCACCAGCCGGTCCGACGTTGGTGGTCAGCGGCAGCACGCTGGCGCCGTGCTCGGCGGCCACCGTGGCGACGGCCGTCGGGTCGACCGAGGCGTCGTCGACGACCAGGCAGGTCAGGGGCGCGAGTGGTGCCAGCGCTCGGGCGAGCTGCGCCGGCCGGTCCCGCACGGGGATCACCACCGTGAGGAGAGCGGGATCCACACCGTCCCCGGTGAGCACCGGATCGGCCACGTTGCCGTCGACGAGCCGGGCGGCGAGCGCCTCCGACATGGCATCGGTGACCCGCACCCGACCGCTCTCCTCGATCCGGGCCAGCGCCGGGTCCGTCAGTCGCACCGCCCGGAGCGGGGACCCGCCGAGGAGCAGGTGCTCGTCGACGCGACGTACGTCATCGCGGATCCGCACCTCGAAGCCCGGGGGGAACCGGGGTTCGTGGTCGTCGTCGTACCTGACCTTCGCGTTGGGTCTCTCGCGAGAAGCCAACGATTTCGTCAGGTACGACGACCACCAGGGGGACCTCACGCGCCGAAGCCCCCATCGGCGTGCACCACACTGCCGTTGACGGCGGCCCCTTCGCGGGAGCAGCAGAAGGCGACGGTGGCGGCGATCTCCTCGGGAGAGAGCGGCCGCTGCAGCAGCTGGCGCGCGGCCAGCTCGTCGACGTCGGCGTCGGGGTAGAGCGCGGCGGTCTGGTCGAGCATCGCGGTGCGGGTGGAGCCGGGGGAGACCGCGACCGCGGTGACGCCGGTGCCGACCAGATCGGCCGCCAGCCCCTTCACCAGGCCGACCACCGCGTGCTTGACCATGGTGTAGCCCGCGAGCCGGAACAGGCCGTGCGACCCGGCCGCCGAGGCGATCGCGACGAACCGGCAGCCGGACGGGTCGGGGCCGGCCAGCATCGCCGGTACCGCGGCGGCCGCGGTGTGCCAGATGCCACGGGCGTCGACCTGCCAGAGCAGCTCCAGCTCCGGGTCGGGCGTGACCCAGAGCGGCTGCCCACCCGCCATCACCGCCGCCGCGGCGACCACGGCGTCGAGCCGACCCCAGCGGTCCGTCGCGGCGGCGACGGCGGCCTCGAGCGAGGGGCGGTCGCGCACGTCGGCGACGAACGCCTCGACGTGCTCGTGGCCCGCCACCACGGCCTCGAGGTCGGCCCTGCTCGGCATCGGGTACGGCGTGGCGTCGGGCCCGGCGCACCAGTCCAGCGCCAGGACGGCGTACCCGTCCTCCGCGAGGCGTCGTACGACGGCTGCGCCGATGCCGCGCGCGGCGCCGGTGACCAGCGCGACCCGCCCCGGTGTGCTCATCCGACCGCGATCCCCTGCGGCGCCAGCACCGCGAGGGTGATCTCCTCGATCATCGCGGCGAGCACCTCGGCTCCTTCGGTGGCACTCGCGCCGGCCGGGTCACCCAGCACGCCGTTGGGGGAGACCGCGGCGACACCGCCCTCCTGCATCGCGGGCAGGATCTCACGCAGCGGCCGGGTGCTCCCGGCCTCGGCGAGGTCGAGCCGCACCATCTCCGGGTGGAGGTGCAGCAGCAGGGACGTCTCGGTGCGACCGGCGTGGAGGTCGACCGACTCGGTGCGGCACGGGTGCCACGCGACGGCGTGCCCCTCGGCGACCAGCTGCTCGACCGCGCTGGTCAGACCGCCGGTGTTGCCGCCGTGCCCGTTGACGAGGACCACCCGCTCGACCCAGGTGCGGGCCGAGCGCACCAGCTCGACGACCAGGTGGCGCAGCGCGTCGGTGCCGATCGACACCGTGCCCGGGAACGACTGGTGCTCGCCGCTCGAGCCCAGGGCCACCGCTGGGGCGACCCAGGCCGCCACACCCTGCTCGGCGAGGCGGTCGGCGACGCCGTCGGTGACGGCCGCCGCGATCCTCGTGTCGGTGTCGAGCGGCAGGTGCGGGCCGTGCTGCTCGAGCGAGCCGATCGGCACCAGGAGCAGTCCGCCCGCGCCGACCTCGGGCCAGGTGGCGTCGGCGAGGAGTGGTGGTGTCGGGGCCCGGTCCGCTCGCACCGGTGCTCCTCAGACGGCTGCGACGCGGGTCGCCGGCACGCCGAGCTCGCGGTGGAAGTCGTCCGGCACCAGCACGTGCTCGGGACGCAGGTCACGCACCGACGACACGGCGAGGCTGCGCAGCGCCGAGTCGATGCCGCCGTTGATCACGTCGAGGACGTTCTCCACGCCGGCCTGACCGTTGGCGGCGAGCCCCCAGAGATAGGCGCGGCCGATCAGCACCGCCCTCGCCCCGAGTGCGAGCGCCTTGACCACGTCCGACCCGCGGCGCACCCCACCGTCCATGACGACGTCGACCTGGCCGCCCACCCGGTCGGCGATCGGCTTGACCATCCGGATCGCGGCGGGGGTGCCGTCGAGGTTGTTGCCGCCGTGGTTGGAGACCGAGAGGCCGGCGACGCCGGCATCGACCGCCCGAAGCGCGTCGTCGACCCGACACACGCCCTTGAGCACGAAGGGGGTGCCGGAGAGCTGGCGCCACTGCTCGGCCATCCAGGCGACGTCCTCCCACGACGGCGGCGGCGTGGTCATCCACTCGTAGTAGGCGCCGAAGAAGGTCGGAGCGTCGCCGCCGGGAGGGGCGAGGTTGGGGGCGGTGAGGTCGGGGAGCTCGCCGGTCTCCCGATAGCGCTGGCCGAACTGCCACAGCCACCGTGGCCTGGTCGCCACCTGGGGCGCCATCCGGACCATCGTCCTGAGGTCGACCTTCTCCGGGATCTCCGGGCTGCCCCAGTCGCGGCCCATCGAGAACGACCAGTCGAGCGTGGCGATCAGGCCGTTCACGCCCGCCGCGTGAGCGCGTTGCATCCGCTGGATCATGGTGTCGCGGTCGCCGGTCCAGTACATCTGGAAGAAGGTGTTCGCCCCCGTGGCGGTGACCTCCTCGACCGACTTGGACGCGAAGTTCGACAGCCCCATCACGGTGCCGCGGGCCGCCGCGGCGCGGGCGACCGCCACCTCGCCGTCCGGGTGCACCGCCTGGACCCCGGTGGGGCTGATCAGCACCGGCAGCGCGACGTCCTGGCCCAGCACGGTGGTGCTCAGGTCACGCTCGGCCGTGTGGCCCGCGACGTGCGGTGCCAGGCCGATCTCGGCGAAGGACGCCTGGTTGTCGTGGACCGTCTGGCCGCGCTCCGAGCCGGCCACGAGTGCGCCGTACACCGGCTGCGGCAGCTTCTTGCGCGCCCGCTGCTGGGCCACCGCGACCGACTCGAACCAGGGGTTCTGCTTCCAGGGGTTCTCCAGCCACTCGGGCTTGGGCATCGTCGTTCTCTCCTCGTCAGGGGGTGTAGCCCGCAAGCGGGCTCTCGGAGCAGGCCGAGACCGGTGGCGCGGCGGGGTCCGGGACGCCGCCGTCGGCCGGCGGCCGCCGGCCCAGTGTCAGCAGCACCGGGGCGTTGCGGGTCGGCGCCGTGCGCGAGTGGTCCTTGCTGGCCGGCGGTACGACGCGCTCTCCGGCCAATGCGTGCTCGCCGTGGCCCTGGACGCACTCCGGGTCGGGGCCGTCGAGCGGCAGGCCGGTGAAGAACTTCGCCGCCATGCAGCCGCCGCGGCAGGAGTCGTAGAACTGGCAGGACGCGCACGCGCCACCGGTCTGCGGTGAGCGCAGCTCGGCGAAGAGCGACGAGGTCTGCCAGACCTGCTGGAAGCCGCCGTCGGTCAGCAGGTTGCCGGCGAGGAACTCGTCGTGGATCGCGAACGGGCAGGCGTAGACGTCGCCGACCGGGTCGATCAGGCACACCACGCGCCCGGCGCCGCAGAGGTTGAGACCGGGCAGGGACTCGCCGTACGCCGCGAGGTGGAAGAACGAGTCGCCGGTCAGCACGTCCTCGCCGTGGGCCATCAGCCAGTCGTAGAGCTGCTTCTGCTGCTCGGGCAGCGGGTGCAGCTCGTCCCAGACGTCGGCGCCGCGACCGGACGGGCGCAGCCGGGTCAGTCGCAGGGTGGCGCCGTACTCGTCGGCGAGCGCCTTGAAGTCGTCGAGCTGGTCGATGTTCTCCCGGGTGCAGACCACGGAGATCTTGGCGTCCTCGAAGCCGGCGTCGCGCAGGTTCTCCAGCGCCCGGAGCGCCATCTCGTAGGACCCCGGGCCCCGCACCCGGTCGTTGACCTCCACGGTCGCGCCGTCGAGCGAGACCTGGACGTCGACGTAGTCGGTGCTCGCCAGGAACGCCGCGCGCTCCGCGGTGATCCGGGCGCCGTTGGTGGAGAACTTCACGCCGACCTGGTGGTCCACGGCGTAGGAGAGGAGCTCCCAGAAGTCCGGGCGGATCGTCGGCTCGCCGCCGCCGATGTTGACGTAGAACACCTGCATCCGCTGCAGCTCGTCGATCACCGCCTTGCACTGCTCGGTGGACAGCTCGCGGGGGTCGCGGCGGCCCGAGCTGGACAGGCAGTGCGCGCACTCCAGGTTGCAGGCGTAGGTGAGCTCCCAGGTCAGGCAGATGGGGGCGTCGAGGCCGAGCTCGAACTGCTCGACCAGGCGGCCGCCCTGGGGACGCTCGGGGGCGGATCTTTCGGGTGCGATGGTCATGCTGCGGCCTCCTCGCGGGGGCGGATCATGTCGGTCGCGGCGAGGCCGCGCAGTGCGGCGACGTACGCCGCGTGCTGGCCGGCCGGCACTCCGGCCGCCTCCAGCGCGCGGCGTACGTCGGGCTCGTGCTCGAGCGCCCGCACCACCCGGACCAGCTCCGGGCGCTTGAGGAAGGTGAGCTTCCGGTTGCCGAAGTGGTAGGCGAGCGCCCCGAACGGCTCAGGGCGCAGGGCCACCGACGGCGAGAGGGCCCACGGCTCTCCCAGCATCGGGTCGGGTGCGGGCGAGGACATCAGTAGACGCCGCACATGCCGTCGATCGAGACCTCCTCGATGAGGTCCTCGGCCGCGACGTCGTCGGTCTGCTCGCTCTGCTCGATGCTCTGCGGGTCCATGGTCGGTCCTTCCGCCTGAGGTGGGTGTGACACCCCGCACAATAAACGCACCGAGTGCCATAAAGGAAGGGGTCCGGCCGGATTCGTTCGAACGACCCCTGGATCGCATCGTCTAGAGTTCGGGTCCCATGAGCTCCTCCGCGCCACGGCGCTCCACCGCGCGCGGCCGGCCCGTGGCGACGAGCCACGCGGAGATCGAACAGGTGGCCTTCCGGCTGTTCGCCGACCGGGGGTTCGCCGGCACCACGCTCTCGGCGATCGCGGACGAGATCGGGGTGGGTCGCCGTACCCTGTTCCGCTACTACGCCTCCAAGAACGACATCCCGTGGGGTCAGTTCGACCGCACGCTCGCCGGGTTCCGTGCCATGCTCGACGAGCAGCCCACCGACCTGCCGCTCGCCGAGGCGGTGCACCGGGCGGTGGTGCGCTTCAACGACTTCCCCAGTGACGCGCGGCCGTCGCACCGCGAGCGGATGCGGCTGATCCTGACCACGCCGGAGCTGCAGGCCCACTCGGTGCTGCGATACGCCGAGTGGCGTCGGGTGATCGCGGAGTACATCGCGCGCCGGACCGGGGCCGACCCGGACGACCTGCTCCCACGGACGGTCGGTCAGGTCTCACTCGCCCTCGCGCTGTCGGCGTACGACGTCTGGCTGGACGACCCGTCCGCCGAGCTGCCGGCGCTGGTGGCCGAGGCGATGGCGCTGCTGCGCGGCTACCTCAGCAGTGGGTCAGCGTGAGATCGATCGCGCGCGCCTCGAAGACCGTCGCGGTCCGTGACGCCGTGGTGCCGTCGGGGGCCACCGCGGTGAGCACGTAGCGACCGTTGGCGGGACGCTGCAGGGCGTACTCGCCCGCTCCGTCGGTGCGCGTCGTGCCGACCACCTCGCCGTTGCCGCGGGTGAGCACCACGAGGGCGCCGGCGCACGGCCCCTCCGGGCCGGTGATCGTGCCGGTGAGCGTGACCCGCTCGCCGAGCACCATCGTCACCGGCTCGTCCGCGGTCAGTCGCACCAGCCGCGCCTGGGGGCGCCGCCCCTCGATGGAGGCGACCACGAGGTAGTCGCCCTCGCTCGGCACCGCCGCGGCGAACTGGCCGTCGGTGTCGGCCTGCCCCCAGTCGACGGACTCGCCCTCCGGCGTCATCACGGTGACGACGGCATGACGCACGGGTTCGTCGTGCTCGGTCACCACCCGACCGTGGACCACTCGCTGCTGTTGGCGGTCACCCTCGAACGCCGGCTCGATCGCGTCGTCGCGGTACTCGGTCATCCGCAGCATCGGGACGCCGAGGAGCGCGACGGCGAAGGAGGCGCCGGCCGCGAGCCAGTAGACCGACGCCAGGGCGGTCCAGCTGGGGTAGGCCACGCCGGCGACCTGGACCGTGCCGAACGTCGTCACGGCGGCGATGGTCGCGCTCGCCGTCGAGGTGCCGACGGCTCGCAGCAGCACGTTGAGGCCGTTGGCCGAGGCGGTCTCGGTGACCGGCACGGCGCGGGTGATGAGGGTCGGGAAGGCGGCGTAGGTCATCGCGGTGCCGGCACTGACGACGACCGCGCCCACCGCGATCTGGACGACGTCGTCGCTGAAGGCGACGCGGCCGACGTAGGCGACCCCCATGACCAGCGCGCCCGCGATCAGGGTGACCTGCGGGCCGGCCTTGCGGATCAGCCAGGCCGACACCGGCGCCATCAGCGCGAACGCCACGGCGCCCGGCGCCATCCACAGCCCGGTCGCCAGTACGTCGAGACCGAGGCCGTAGCCGGTGGCCTCCGGCTGCTGCATCTGCTGGGTGGTGACCAGCATGTTGGCGAACAGACCGAAGCCCGCGAGCATCGAGCCGACGTTGGCCAGCAGCACCGCACGCCGGGTGGCGACCCGGATGTCGACCAGCGGGTTGGGGGTGCGGAGCTCGAGCGGTGCCCAGACCGCGAGGAGCGCCAGGCCGATCGCTGCCGACAGCAGCGTGGTCGGTGAGAGCCAGCCCCACTGGGCGCCCTTCGACAGCGCGACGAGAACGGCGGTGAGCGCGGCGGAGAGGAGCAGGGCGCCGCGGAGGTCGAACGAACCGCGGGTGCGCACCGGCGACTCGGGCAGCACCCGCACCACGGCGACGACGAGCGCGACGCCGACCGCCCCGGTCAGCCAGAAGATCGCATGCCAGTCGAGGTGCTCGGAGATCAGCCCGGAAAGCGGCAGCCCCACGCCCGCACCGATCGCGAGGGTGGCGCTCATCAGGGCGACGCCGAGTGGAAGCTTGTCGCGCGGGAGCTCGTCGCGCATCGTCGCGATGCCGATGGGGATCAGCGCCATGCCGACGCCCTGCAGCGCGCGGGCGGCGATGAGCAGCGGGAGGATGGTGCTGAGCGCGCCGAGGATCGAGCCGGCCACCGACACGCCCAGGGCGACGAGCATCATCCGGCGCTTGCCGTACATGTCGGCGAGGCGGGACAGCGTGGGGGTGGCGATGGCGCCGGCGAGCAGCGTGGCGGTCACCAGCCACGAGGCGTTGTCGACCGAGGTGTCGAGCAGACGGGGGAGCTCGGGCAACAAGGGGAGGAGCAGGGTCTGCTGCAGCGAGACCACGATGCCGCAGAGGGCGAGCGTCGTGACGACGAGAGCGGGACTGCTCCGGGTGACGTCGGGGGCGGAGGTCGGTCGTGCCGTCTCCGTCGCCACTGATGCCTGCCTTTCCGTCACTCTGCTCCGGCGCAGTCTCCCACCGCGGGCGCCCGGTGCGCCATTCCGCGACGGCTCAGCCGGCCCGGCGTCGGCCGACGGCGAGCACGCCGACCGCGAGACAGACGGTGGCGAAGGTCAGGCTGGCGCTGCGGAACCCGGCGCTGCCGCCGCCGTACACCTCGATGAGCGTGACGCTGAGGGCAGAGCCGACCGACATGCCGAGGTAGCGCAGCAGCTGGTTGAAGGCCATCGCACTGCCGGTCTCCTCGCGTGGCACGTGGGGCACGATCAGGACCGGCATCGAGGAGAAGGTGAACCCGCTGCCGAGACCACCGATCGCCATGGCGAGGAGCGCCTGCCAGAGGCTGTCGTGCGCCAGGGCGAGCCAGAGCATGGCGGAGGCGAAGACGGTGGAGCCGGTGGGCAGCAGCAGGTGGGAGCCGAGGCGCCGGGCGACCACCAGGGCGACGCGGCTGCCGCCGACGCTCATCAGGGAGTAGGGGACGAGGATCAGGCCCGCGACGGCCACGCCGTACCCGAGGCCGAAGCCGGCGGTGTCGGCCTGCACCAGGACCACGACGAGGGTGAGCAGGCCGTACATGCCGGTGCTGAGGCCGAAGGCGACCGCGTTCGGCCCCAGGACACCGGGTCGTGCGGCGAGGCGGAGGTCGACGAGCGGTTGGCGGCCGCGACCGATCCGGAGAGCGCTCCAGCCGATCCACGCCACGACGAGGGCGAGTCCCGCGGCCGCGAGACCGAGCGTCGGCGCGGCGGTCCAGCCCCACTGCTCGCCGCGGCTGGCGGCGAGCAGCACCGAGACCGTGCCGAGGGCCAGCAGGGCGGCGCCGACGAGGTCGACCGGTTGCGGTGCGCCGTCGCGGCTGCCGGGGATGTGACGTACGGCGAGCCAGGTGGTCAGCGCGAGGAGGACGGCGCCGAACCAGTAGGCCCCGGTCAGCCCGCCCCACTGCGCGACCAGCGCGGTCAGGGGATAGCCGAGGCCGGCGCCGGCGACGGTCGCGACCGAGAGCAGCGACAGGCGAGAGGCGAGCCGTGGTCCGGACCAGATGTCGCGGGCGACGGCGAGGGCGAGCGGCACGAGTCCGAGGCCGACGCCTTGGAGGGCTCGACCGGTGATGAGCGCGCCGAGCCCGAGGGGGAGGGCGGAGAGCACGGTGCCGGCGAGCACGATCCCGAGGCCGCCCAGGATGACCGGCCGGCGCAGCCGGCCGCTGCCCCACCGGCCCATCACGGGGGTCGACACCGCGCCCGCGATCATCGTGGCCGTCAGGGCCCACTGGGCCGTGGTGAGGGGGACGTCGTAGGACCGCGCGATGCTCGGGACCAGCGGCGCGCCCAGGCTGCTGACGATCGCCGTGACCGTGGCGATCGCGCCGAGGGCGGCGAGGCGCCATCGGTCGGCCGCCGCGGTCTCACCCATGGTGAGCCCGACAGCCGTCCGCGGCGGCGCTCATCCCTGCAGGACGTGTCCACCGTCGACGACGAACTCGGCGCCGGTGCAGTACGACGACTCGGGGCTCATCAGGAACGACACGACTGACGCCACCTCCGCAGGCTCCGCGCGTCGCTGCACAGGCTGTCGGGCGAAGACGTCGTCAGACAGTCCGTCCGTCATCGCTGTGCGCACCGGTCCGGGGTGGACGGAGTTGACCCGGACGCCGGAGCCGGCCATGTCCTGGGCAGCCGCCTTGGACATGCCTCGGACGCCCCACTTGCTGACGACGTAGGCGATCTGGTTCTGCTTGGGTATCAGTCCTGCGACCGACGAGACGGTCGCGACGGCTCCCGTCCCTCGGGCACGCATGAGGGGCAGGACGTGCTTGAGGGCCAAGAAGGTGCCGACCACGTTGACCTCCTGGACCGTCCGGAAGTCCTCGAGCGAGCAGTTCTCCACGGTTCCGAACCGTAGCGTGCCGGCCGAGGTCACCAGCGCCGTGACCGGGATGTCGCGGTCGGCGAGCTCGGAGACCAGCTGGATCCAGCTCGTCTCGTCGGTCACGTCCGCGAGGCGCTGCTCGATCCCCGGTGACGGCGCAGCCGGCGCGAGATCGACGCTGATGACGTCGAATCCGTCGGTGAGCAGCCGATGCGCACAGGCCTGACCGATGCCGCTGGCACCGCCGGTCACCAGTGCCGTTCCCGACGACGTCGCTGTCTCCGGCCTCATTGCATGAGTCCCGGCAGCCACAGCACGAGGCCCGGGAAGAAGATGATCGCGACGGCTCCGACGATCGCCACCGGGTAGAACCACGCGACACCCTGGATGACCTCGCCCAGGGACATCTTCACGTCAGCGTCCCGTGCGATGCGATGGACGATGTAGACGAGGATGCCGACCGGTGGCGTGAGGACAGCGAGCTCTCCCATCAGGACGGCGAACACTCCGAACACGATCGGATCCACGCCGAGTGACATCCCGATCGGCAGCAGGATCGGGACGGTGATCAGCATCATCGGTACCGGGTCCATGAAGGTACCGAGCAGCAGGTAGAGGACCAGGACCAGGAGCATGAAGCCGATCGGTCCGGTGTCGGCCTGTTCGAGGTACTCGGTGAAGATGCGCGGCACGCCGCTCACGGACATGAAGCGACCGAAGACATGGCCGCCGATGATGATCAAGAAGATGCTGCCCGATGCGACGACCGTGCTCTTGAGGGATCCCCCCAGCGACCGGCGCAAGGTGTGCGTGCCTTTGGTGGCGAGGATCATCAGCGCGGCGGCGACGGCGCCGAACGCACCGGCCTCGGTCGGGGTGAAGACACCGAGATAGAGGCCGCCCATGACGACGACGATGAGGACCAGGACGGGCCAGATCCCGGCGCTGTCCCGCAGCCGCTCGCCCAGGCTCTGGCGCTCACCGACCGCCCGAGGCGCGAGTCCGGGGATCGAGAGCACCAGGGCGACCATGACGACGGCGTAGGCGACGTGGAGGGCGATGCCCGGGATCATCCCCGCCATCAGCTGTTGGCCCACGGGCACCTGGGCGATGCCGGCATAGATCACCAGCAGGATGCTCGGAGGGATGAGCTGTCCACCGGATCCCGCCATCAGGACCGAGCCCGCCGCGAACCTGCGGTCGTAGCCGGCCTTGACCATCTCCGGGATCCCGGTCCTGCCGAGCGAGTAGACGATGCCCACCGTCGACCCGCTGGCTGCTCCCATCGCTGCTCCCGCGAAGTTCGTGCTGACGGCGAGACCGGCGGGTGCCCGCCCGACCATCGCGCGGACGGCGCGGTAGATGTCCGACCCGAGTCCGCTCTGCTCCAGCAGGATGCCCATCAGCACGAACATCGGTATCACGCTGAGGGTCCAGCTGCTCGTGCTGGACCAGGCGACGTTGTGGAGGCTGTTGACCGCACTGGCGGTGTCGCCGGTGACGGCCCACAGGCCGAGCAGACCCACGGCTGCGAGAGCGATGCCGACGGGCACCCGGAGGAACATCAGCCAGAGCAGCACGACGAAGGCTGCCCCTGCGATGTTCAGCGGCGTGGCGCCGCTGAACATCACGAAGACGCAGTAGCCCAGCACGAGCGGACTGGCCAGCACGAAGGCAACGGCGGCACGCCGTCGCCGCCGTCCCGACCCGGGCTCGTGGCGGATGGCTTCGAGGGATGGCTCGACGGTCGTGGTCATCGGTTGCTCCTCTGCGCGGCATCCGACGTGGACGTGTGGTCCTCGATGGCCTCGGTTCCTGCGCTCTCGAGCTCGACGGCGCCTGTCTCCCGTGGCCCGTGCCGTGCGGTGTCGGCGGCGGACATCAGGCAGGCGAGCGTGAATCCCGCGAAGCCGACCGGGACCAGGAACCGGAACGGCCACAGCGGGCGGTCGCCGATCGGGGCGTACTCGCCGGCCTCCATCTGGTCGAGTGCCTCCTGCCAGCCGAACCAGGCGAAGAGCGCCCCGAGCGCGGCGACGGCGAGGAGGACGACGACGTCGGTCACCCGTCGCAGGCGCCCCGGCACGGCGTCCAGGACGAAATCGACCTGGATGCGCCCCCCGGTCCGCTGCGCGAGCGCTATCCCCGTGAAGGCAACGGTCGTCATGAACCAGGAGGAGACGACGTCGTTGGCGCCGGCGATCCCGGAGCTGAACAGGTAGCGCAGCAGCACATCGGCCACGACCGTCACCAACAGGGCGATGACCGCGAGACCGCCCACCACGGCGTACAGGAGCCACAGCGCGTCGGTGAGGCGACGCACCACGCCTCGGGGTGGCAGCGCCGACGGCACGTCGGCATCATCCGGGGAGCCGGGATGGGTCGGTCTCGCGGTTCTCATGCGGCGTTCCTCGTTGCTGGTGTCAGGACTGCTCGATGTCGAAGGCTTCAGCCATGACAGCGTCGAGCCACGGGTCGAGATCGATCTCGGGGGGCGTGCTCGGGTCGTCGAGCGAGTCCACGAATCCGTCCAGGCCGGTGTAGTCGGTGCCGAACCCGAGGTCGGAGACGATGCCCAGCCACTTCTCGTGCGCGGCTTGGTAGTCGGCGAGGACGGCGGCCGGGTCGTCGACGCTGTCGGGCGCGGTCTCCACCATGTCGTCCAGCACGGTGCTCTGGTACTCCGAGATCTCTGCCTGGACCGACGGATCCGGGTCGTCGAAGGCGACGCCGTGGTCACCGGCCTCGGTGGCGAACTGCCAGTAGAACTCGATCTGGTCCTGCACGAACGACTCGAGCCATGCCCTCGTGCCGGCGTACATCTGCTCCTGCTGCTCCTCGTCGAGGGCGTCCCAGGCGGTGTCGCTGATCGTCACCCCGTCCTGGTTCCACCCGTTGAACTGCAGCGGGACGTAGTGGCCTCCGAGCTCCCACAGGCCGGACAGGACGTAGTGGGTCGGGTAGGTCATCACGCAGTCGACGATGCCGCGCTGGTAGCCCTCGTAGATCTCCTCAGGCAGCAGGGAGACCGGAGTCGCGCCGAGGTTCTCGACCTCGTTCGCCCAGGCTTCGCCGGCTGTTCGGATCTTGCGGCCTTCGAGGTCACCCAGGTTCTCGACGGGCTTCTTGCAGAGCAGGTCGTACTGCTGCACGAGGGCCATCGGTGCGATGTAACGGATCCCCAAGGCATCCAGGTCCCCGTCGAGAACGCCCGTGTCCACCGCGAACTCGAGGTGAGCACCGATCTTCTGCAGAAGGCCGGCAGGGAACGCTCCGGAGTTCAGGAACGACGCGGAGCTCAACCAGTTGATCGTGGGGAAGTCCGCCGGCGACGCGGGTGGTTGGACGCGTCCCATGTCCAGGAGACCGTCACTCATCGCAGCCGCGACCTCGTCGGTCGGCGCTACGCTGTTGGACCAGAAGTACTCGAACGAGATGTCCCCGTCCGTGGCAGCGGTGACGTAGTCGCCGTAGGCCGCGCTGGCGTCGGCGAAGGAGTTGCCCGGAGCGTAGATGTCCTGGAACTTCAACGTGGTGCCGCCGTCGCTGGCGCCGGCACCGCCACCCGCGCAGGCACTGACGAGTGCCGCCGAGGCGATCGCGGACACGATGGCGAGTGGGCGACGGTGTCGGCGGCGCCCGGACACGTTGCGCGTCGGTCGTCCTCGCGGCTTCGGGGGAGTCATGGAGGGCCTTTCTGGTGGGCGGCAGGATCGTGACCCGAGTCACTGCTAATAATACGCATGATTAGAGTAGAATAGAAAAGTGAGCCGCGCCACGCAGAACGCGTTCTCGCCGGCGTCCCCGGACAGCAGACGGAACCGGGGCCTGTCCGGCTCCCGGCTCCGTCTGCTCGTGACGTTCAGGCGACGGCGGGCTTCACCGTTCCGCCCATCGCGACCACCAGGCGGATCGGGTCGAAGTACTCGGTGAGCTCGCTGATCCTCCCGTCCCGCACCCTGACCGTGGTGATGTAGGTGTTGCGGTAGGTCTCTCCGGTCCCCCGCATCGTGGCGTCGGAGGTGTACTCGGCGACGTACTCGCCGGGCTCCTCCGTGGCTCTGATCCGGTAGTCGTCGAAGTTGAGCGCGCCGATCATCTGGGGCAGAGCCGAGTAGAACCCGTCGATCGCCTCCCTGCCCTCCAGCACCGGTGGGATCCCGTCCGGGGCGTAGGGCAGCACGACGCGGCCGTCCTCGTGGAAGAGCGGCGCCACGCGCTCGACGTCCAGCGCGGCCACCGCCTCGAGGTACGACGTGATCACCTGCTTGTCGCCGGTCCGGGTGGTCATGCGTCGAACCCGTCCATCTCGGGTGTCGTGAGCGGCGAGATGACCCGGGACCGGATGCGCCATCCGTCGGCCGTGCGCACGTAGGTGTCCTCGTTGAGGGCGATCGCCTTGATCGTGGCGCCGTTCTTCATCTCGGCCTCGGCGAACACGTAGTTGGTGCCGTGCGCGTGGTCGGTGTCGATGAACTCCAACCGGTGATTGGTGATGATGTGGAACTGCTTGTCGACGGCGGCTGCGTCCCGCTCGAAGAACTCGAGGACGGCATCGCGACCTTCGTAGCGCTCCAGACCGACCTGTGTGGCGTCCCACACGGCATCGTCGCTGAAGGCGGACAGCGCCACCTGCGGGTCGAAGGTGTCCAGTCCGATCGCGTAGGTGTGGGTCGCGCGGATGATGTCGAGCTCGTCCTGGGCACGCGAGGTGTTGGTGGTCGTGGTCATGTCCTCCCCCTCAGTCGTCGTACACGATGACGCCGCGGATGTTCTTGCCGTCCCGCATGTCCTGGAAGGCGGTGTTGATGTCCTCCAGGTCGTACTCGCGGGTGATCAGCTCGTCGAGCTTGTGCTCACCACGGCGGTAGAGATCGGCGATCAGCGGGATGTCGTTGCGGGAGTTGGTCGAGCCGTAGAGCGTGCCCTGCAGGCGCTTCCCGGACATCGCGAAGGTGAAAAGGTCGAACTGCACGTCGCGCTGCAGCACCGGCGCGGCCGATGTGACGACCACGGTTCCGCCGCGACGGGTCATCGCCTGGGCAGGCTCGATCAGGTCGCCGGTCAGGACGCCGACCGTGATGATGACGCGGTCCGCTCCCTGGCCGTTGGTGAAGCCCTCTACCAGCTCCGCGGCCTTCTCGATGCTCTCGGCGGTATGGGTCGCGCCGAACTGTGGGGCCATCTCCCGCTTGAACGCGCTCGTGTCACAGGCGATGACGTGCTTCGCGCCCCGCTGACGGGCGCCCTGGACCGCGTTCATGCCGACCCCGCCGTTGCCGATCACGACGACGGTCTCGTTGAGCTCGATCTCGGCGGCGTACGCGGCCGATCCCCAGCCCGTCGGCACTCCGCAGCCGATGAGTGCGGCCGACTTCAGCGGGATGTCCTTGTCGACCCGGACCAGCGCGTCCGTGGGGACGGTGACGTACGGCGAGAAGGTGCCGAGGTACGACATGCAGCCGACGCCCTGCCCGCGTGCGTGCACCCGGTGCGTGCCGTCGGGGGAGGTGCCGGCAAGCACGCCGGCACCGAGCTCGCACATGTTGGCCCGGCCGCTCACGCACATCCGACACTTGCCGCAACTCGGCAGGAACGAGCAGACGACGTGGTCACCGACCTCGAGCTCGGTCTCTCCTTCGCCCACCTCGGTGACGACCCCCGCGCCTTCGTGGCCGCCCAGGATCGGTGCCCACGGCAGCGGGATGTCGCCGGTGTCGAGGTGGTCGTCGCTGTGACAGATGCCTGATGCGGCCAGCTTGACGGTGGCCTCCCTGAACTTCGGAGGGTCGACCTCGATCTCCTCGATCGACCAGCCCGAGTTGGTGCCCGGCTCCCAGAGAAGTGCTCCCTTGGTCTTCATCGCGATTCCTCAGCTCCTTGGATTGGATCATGCGGACCATGTGATTCATAACCATGATCTGGCTCACACCGTAAGTCGATCCGAGGTGGTGATTCAACCCCTGGCCGGGTCGCGTCCTCGCAGTCAAACATGTTGGTAATAACGATGATGATGAAAACAATCCTTGACATGGTTTGCGGCTCTGGTCCAGTCTCGAACGTGATCGGCGTCACGGCGCCGGTCGCGACTCAGGGCCCATGAGTTCTCGGTCTCGGGTGGAGGTCATCCGGGGCAGTTCCGCACTGTCCGGCGCGTCGTGCGCGTCGGTTGACCCAGGAGAGTGAAGACACGATGGCTCTGGACGACGCGACCAGCTCGTTCCTCGCGCAGATGGCCGAGAGCGATGCTCCACCGCTGCACGAGTCGACGCCGGAGGAAGCACGTCAGCTGACGGCCGGCCTGAAGGAGATGTACGGCGCCGGGCCGGGCATGGCGAGGGCCGAGACGCACCTCGTCCGCGTCGAGGGTGGTGAGATCGAGGTTCAGCTGCTGGTGCCGTCGGCCGACCCGGTCGGGCTCCTGGTGTACTACCACGGCGGCGGGTGGGTGATCGGCCAGATCGACGAGTTCGAGACCCTGGGCAGGCAGCTCGCGCAGCGGACCGACCACGCGGTCGCACTGGTCGACTACCGGCTCGCTCCGGAGCATCGGTACCCGACGGCTGTCGAGGACTCCTGGGCAGCGCTGCAGTGGCTCGACAAGGAGATGGAGGCGCTCCTCGGAAGGCGGAAGCCGCTGGTGGTCGCCGGGGACAGCGCGGGCGGCAACATCGCTGCCGTCCTGACGCAACGTGCCGCGAGCGACGGCGGGCCTGCCATCGCCCGGCAGATCCTGATCTATCCCGTGACCGACTGCGACTTCGAGCGAGCGTCGTACGTCGATCCCGAGAACCAGCTCATGCTGAGTCGTGACTCGATGGTCTGGTTCTGGGATCACTACGCACCGGAGTCGACCGACCGAGAGCGCGTGGCAGCCTCGCCGCTGCGCGCCACCGACCTCGCCGGGCTGCCGCCGGCCATCGTGCTGACCGCTGAGCACGACGTGCTTCGCGACGAGGGTGAGGCCTACGCTGCGGCGCTCCAGGCTGCAGGAGTTCCGACCTCGCTACGCCGGTTCGAGGGCCAGATGCACGGCTTCTTCACGATGGCCAACCTGCTGCCCGGTGCCGCCGCCGGTCTCGAGCACGTCGCCGCTGAGCTCGCCGACCCGTCGGCCCGCTGACCTGCTGACCTGCTGACCCCGCGTCCTCTCTCACTCGTCCACCCCACCATCCCTGCTCGGAGGAATCTGTCATGCCCCAGAACGACACCACCCGCGTCGACGCCATCGTGATCGGCGCCGGCTTCTCGGGTCTCTACATGCTCCACAAGCTGCGCGAGATCGGCCTCTCGGCACTGGTCCTGGAGGCCGCCGACGACGTCGGTGGCACCTGGTATCTGAACCGCTATCCCGGATGTCGATGTGACGTCGTGAGCATGTACTACTCCTACTCGTTCGATGAGGAGCTCGATCAGGAGTGGGAGTGGACCGAGAAGTACCCCGCGCAGCCAGAGATCCACGCCTACCTGAGCCGAGTCGCCGAGAAGCATGACCTGCGCACGGACATCGTGTTCGAGACCCGCGTCACCGCGGCGCATTTCGACGAGACCAGCGGCCGCTGGGCCATCAGCACCGACGGAGAGCGGCGGTTCGACGCGCAGTACCTGATCACAGCGGTCGGTTGCCTCTCGACCCCGAAGGCGCCGGAGATCCCCGGACTGGACACCTTCGGCGGCGACTGGTACCACACGGGCACCTGGCCGGAGGAGAAGGTCGACTTCACCGGCAAGCGCGTCGGGATCATCGGCACGGGCTCCTCGGGCATCCAGGTGATCCCCGAAGTGGCGAAGGAGGCCGACCACCTGACGGTGTTCCAGCGCACACCGAACTACACGATCCCGACCTTCAACGGGCCGATCGACCAGCAGCTGGTCGACGAGGTCAAGCAGAACTACCCCACGTACCGCGAGGAGGCACGGAGCACCGGCTTCGGGGTTCCCGGCCTGCCAGTGCCGGAGCCCTCGGCCCTGGCCGCGGATCCGGACGAGCGGTACGCCCGGTACCAAGCAGCGTGGGACAGCGGGTCGGTGACGGCCGTGCTGACGGCCTATGCAGACCTGCTGGTCGACCAGGAGGCCAACGACACCGCAGCAGAGTTCGTGCGCGACAGGATCCAGGAGATCGTCGACGATCCACAGGTCGCCGACGCCCTCTGTCCGACGGACTACCCGTTCGGCACGAAGCGGCCGACGATGGGCACCGACTACTACGAGACCTACAACCGCGACAACGTCGCGCTCGTGGACCTGCGCCAGGACCCGCTGGAGCGGATCACCGAGACCGGGTTGCAGACCTCGCAGGGCGAGCACGAGTTCGACGTACTGATCCTGGCCACGGGCTTCGACGCGATGACCGGACCACTGCTCGCCATGGACATCCGCGGCCGCGAAGGCATCGAGCTGACGGAGAAGTGGCAGGACGGGCCGCACACCTACCTCGGCCTCGCGGTCTCGGGCTTCCCGAATCTCTTCACCATCACCGGCCCCGGGAGTCCGTCGGTGCTCACCAACATGCCCGTCGCCATCGAGCAGCACGTGGACTGGATCAGCGACCTCCTCGGCCACATGAAGCAGCACGGCCAGAACGTCATCGAGGCTGAGGAGGTCAAGGAGAAGGAGTGGACCGACGTCGTCCGGCAGTACGCCGACGCCACGCTGCACATGAAGGCCAACTCCTGGTACCTCGGCGCGAACGTGCCGGGCAAGCCTCGGGTCTTCATGGTCTACACGGGAGGGCTGGACCTCTACCGGCAGACCTGCGACGAGGTCGCCGACGCCGGCTACGACGGCTTCACCCTCACCGCCTGACCCCGACCCCCGAACCGAAGGAGCCGTACCCATGTTCCGTGTGATCGCCGTCTACAACCGTCCCGAGGACCCGGAGAAGTTCCTCGACCACTACCGCAACGTCCACATTCCGCTCGCGCAGGCGATGCCCGACGTGAAGGAGGTGCGCTGGGGCGCCTGTGTCGACCTCGAGGGCGGTACGCCCGACCGCTTCGTCGTGACCACCATGGACTGGGCGACCAAGGAGGCCGCTCTCGCTTCGCTCGCGTCGCCACAGGGACAGCGGGGCAACGAGGACCTCGTCAACTTCGCCGACGCCGGGGTCACCGTCCACATGGTCGAGATCCAGGACTGAGCATCTGGTCGAGCCGGTCGACTCTCACGTGACGAGGGGCGCCGGGCCTGACGGCCCGGCGCCCCTCGTCATGTCCACCGCGTGTCAGCCGGCGGGCGGGTGCTGGATCAGCTTGGTCTCCAGGTACGCGCCCAGACCCTCGACGTTCCCCTCGCGCCCGAGGCCGGACTGCTTGTATCCGCCGAACGGCTGGGTCACGCACATGTCCCAGGAGTTGATGCCGATCTGCCCGGTGCGGATCTGACGGGCGATCTGCTCGGCGACGGCGGGATCCGACGCGTACACGGCCCCCGACAACCCGTACTGGGTGTCGTTGGCGATCCTGATGGCTTCGTCGATGGAGTCGTACGGAATCACACTGACGGCCGGACCGAAGATCTCCTCTTGGGCGATCCGCATGTCGCTACGGACGTCGGCGAAGATCGTGGGCTGCACGTACCACCCCTTCTCCAGCCCCTCGGGTCGGCCGCCGCCGGTGACGACCCGGGCACCGCCGTCCCGAGCAGCCTGGAAGTAGCTCTCGACCCGGTCGCGCTGCCGCTCCGCGGCGAGCGGACCGAGCACGGTGCCCTCCTCACGGGGGTCGCCGACGGGCAGGCCCTCGTAGAGCGGCACCAGCGCGTCGAGGAGCTCCTGCTGACGCTCCCGCGGGACGATGATCCTGGTCAGGGCGGCACAGACCTGGCCCGAGCTGATGAAGCCCGCCGGTGCCAGGCTCGGCAGCACATCCTCCAGCGGAACGTCGTCCACCAGGATCGCTGCCGACTTGCCGCCGAGCTCGAGGGTGACCCGCGCGATGCGGTCGCTGGCGAGGCTCATGATCGTGCGGCCGGCGGCGGTGCTCCCGGTGAACGCGACCTTGTCGACGTCCGGGTGTGCCACGAGGTGCTCACCGGTCTCGCGACCGGCCGGTAGGACGCTCACGACGCCCTCCGGCAATCCGGCAGCCTCGAGCGCCTCCGCGAGCATCAGCGTGCTGCTCGGGCCTTCGGGGGCGGGCTTGAGCACGACGGTGCACCCCGCGGCGAGTGCCGGCGCGATCTTCAGTGAGGCGGTCGCGACCGGACCGTTCCACGGAATGATCGTCGCGACCACCCCGACCGGCTCGCGGACCAGCGTGCCCCGGCCGCCCTCCCACTCGCGGGACTCCTCCCAGACGGCCCGCTCGTGGAGGGTGGCCGCGTCCTCCCACATCTTCCGGGCGTTGTCGTGGAACGCCTTGCTGACGGCGAGTGGAGCACCGATCTCCTCGGTGAAGGACGGGATCATCTCCTCGAACCGGGCCTGCACCTCTTTGCCGATGCGCAGTAGGTAGTCAGCCCGTTCCGCCGGTGACATCCGCGGCCACGGCCCCTCGTCGAACGCCTTGCGGGCCGCCGCGACCGCCTTGTCGACGTCAGCCGGCTGGGCCTCGGGGACGGAGCCGAGGACTTCCTCGGTGATCGGAGAGACGATCTCGATCCGTTGGTCGGTGCTCGGCTCGACCCATTGGCCGCCGATGAACAACTTCTCCTGCCAGACCTTGCTTCCGCTCATGGTGCCTTCCTCAGCGAGATGGGGAACAACGGGGTCGTGTGACCCATGCCACGGTAACAATCATCATGGTTATACGGAATATCGATGGGCTCAGGAGTCCGTGATGTGGGGTGATGTCCGCTCCGCTCCGGCTCTCATTCCTTGACAGGTCGCGCCGTGACCACGGGGTGGTCACGATCGATCGGGCCGGTGCTGCTGGCGCCGCCGGGGGACCCGATCTCCTCGAAGAAGCCGACATTGGCGTCGTAGAAGTCCTGCCACTCCTCGGGGACGTCGTCCTCGTAGAAGATCGCCTCCACGGGGCACACCGGCTCGCAGGCGCCGCAGTCGACGCACTCGTCCGGTTGGATGTAGAGCATTCGGCTGCCCTCGTAGATGCAGTCGACCGGACACTCGTCCACGCAGGCCTTGTCCTTGAGGTCGATGCAGGGCTCGGAGATGACGTAGGTCACCGGGTCTCCTCTGAGGTCGTGTCGGTCGTGGCAGGGACGGTCCAGACGTCGCCGCCGTCGATCAGGCGCTGCAGGTCGCCGCGCCCGCTGCTGCCGCGCGCGTCGGCGATCTGGGTGCGGGCCTGGTCGTCGTAGGTGGGTCGTTGGACCTGGC
>CAZJDU010000037.1:0-28256 GCA_964544855.1 uncultured Nocardioides sp. | reverse complement strand
GCCCCGACACCCCGCCCACCGGCGGGGCCATCGGCATGTCTGCATGCGGATCCTGGGACGCTGGCGCCGGCCCGCGGCCGACGGCGTAGATTTCGCCACGTGGCAGACATCCCGGAGCTCATCGGTTCGGTCGTGGACAAGTACGAGGCCGAGCTGGTCGAGCTGCGCCGGGACCTCCACCGTCATCCGGAGCTGGCGTGGGAGGAGACGCGCAGCCTCGACCGGGTGACCGAGCTCCTGGAGCGCTCCGGGTGGGCCGTCCGCGCTCTTCCGCGAGCGGGCGCGGTGGCCGAGTTGGGCGAGGGTGAGTCGCCGGTGGCGCTCCGGGCCGACCTCGACGCTCTGCCGGTGCAGGACCTCACCGACGATCCGTGGCGCAGCCAGGTGCCGGGCGTCGCTCACGCCTGCGGACACGATGCGCACACGGCTGCGCTCGTCGGCGCCGCGCACGCGATCGCCGAGGTCCACCAGCGGGGCCTGCTCCGTGGCCGGGTGCGGCTGCTGCTGCAGCCCGCCGAGGAGGTCATGCCCGGGGGAGCGAAGCACCTGATCTCCCACGCCGCGCTCGAAGGCGTCGCCCGGGTGATCGGGCTGCACTGCGAGCCCGCCGTCGACGTCGGGACCGTCGGACTGCGGCCGGGTCCGCTGACCAGCGCGGCCGACCTGATCGAGGTCCGGCTCGAGGGCGCCGGGGGGCACACGTCGCGGCCGCACCTGGCCGGCGACCTCACCTTCGCGCTCGCCAAGGTGGTCACTGAGCTACCCGCCGTGCTGAGCCGGCGGATGGACCCGCGGGCCGGCGTCAGCGTCGTCTGGGGTCAGCTGCGGGCCGGTTCGGCGGCCAACGTGATCCCTGACAAGGGCGCGCTCGCCGGCACGGTCCGGATCCTCGACGCGGTGGCCTGGTCGGAGTGTGAGCCCGTGGTGCGCGAGGCCGTGCTCGACATCGTGCGACCGTACGGCGTGAAGGCGGTGGTGGACTACTTGCAGGGCGTGCCCCCGGTGGTCAACGACCCGGACATCACGACGATGCTGGCCCGGTGCGCCGACGAGGTCCTGGGAGCGCACCACCGCACGGAGGTCGCCCAGAGCCTCGGCGGAGAGGACTTCGGCTGGTACACCAGCCAGGTCCCGGGCGCGATGTTCCGGCTCGGCACCCGCACGCCCGGTGGAGCGACGTACGACCTCCACCAGGGCGACTTCCGGATCGACGAGGAGGCCATCGGTGTGGGCGCCCGGATGTTGGCCGCGGCCGCGGTCCGCACGCTCGACGACAGCTACTCCTTGCGATAGGGAATGCCGTCGGCCGCTGGCGGCCGGGAGTGTCCGACGAGGCCGGCCACCGCCACGATCGTGACGACGTAGGGCAGCATCAGCATGAACTGGCTCGGCACCGGCGAGCCCAGCACCGACAGCACGCCCTGCAGGTTCGAGGCGAACCCGAAGAGCAGCGCGGCGAGCGTCGCGCGCACCGGGTCCCACCGGCCGAAGATCACCGCCGCGAGCGCGATGTAGCCGGCGCCGCCGGTCATCTCGCGGCCGAACTGGGGCACCGAGACCAAGGTGTAGGTCGCGCCTCCGATGCCCGCGACCATGCCGGCGATGAGGAGCGTGCGGTAGCGGGTGCGGTTGACGTTGATGCCGACGGTGTCCGCCGCCCGCGGGTGCTCGCCCACGGAGCGGACCCGCAGCCCCCACTTGGTGCGGTAGAGCGACCACGCGACCACGGCGACCGCGACGTACATCAGGTAGACCAGCACCGTCTGCCGGAACAGGATCGGGCCGACGACCGGGATGTCGCCGAGCACCGGGATCGGCAGCCGGGGGAAGTGTGGCGGGTTGTTCAGCGCGTCCGGGTGCTCGGTCATCACCTGGGAGAACATGAAGCTGGTGATGCCGATGACGAGCACGTTGAGCACGACGCCGACGATCACCTGCTGCACGAAGTAGGTGATCGCGAAGAACGCGAGGACCAGCCCGACCAAAGCACCCGCAGCCATCGCCGCGACCAGACCGCCCCAGGCCGACCCGACGATGGTGCCCACGAGTGCGGCGCCGAACGCGCCGAAGAGCAGCTGTCCGTCGATCGCGATGTTGACCACGCCCGAGCGCTCGCCGAGGACACCGCCCAGCGCGCCGAAGACGAGGGGTACGGCGAGCGCGAGCGAGCCGGCCAGCAGGCCGATCACCGGTAGTGTCTCGCCGGCGGCCGCCCAGGCCAGGAAGCCGGTCATGGCGATCACGGAGAAGACCGCGATCAGCCAGAGCGGGGTACGACGACCCGCCGCGGCGTACCACGCCGACCACGCCGTGCCTGCGACGAGCAGCACCACCGCCGACCAGGTGGCGCCGGTGGCCGGCACGGTGATCTCGGGGAGCTGGACGAAGTCGGTGGCGCGGGCGAGCCGGAACGTGGTGTCGCCCTCGCGGGGTGCGAAGGCCGCCAGCGCGCCGACGAGCAACGTCGCGACGCCGAAGAGGATGGGGCTCTTCCATCGGCCGGGAGCAGCCGAGGATCGGGCCCCTTCGAGATTGGCGGGCACGGGCGTCTCGGTGCTGGTCATGCCGCCTCCTTCGAGGGCAGCCGGAAGATGGCTCGCACCAGGGGTGGTGCGGCGATGAAGAGGACGATGAGGGACTGCACCACCAGGACGATGTCGACCGGGATCCCCTCGGAGGCGGCCATCGCGAAACCACCCGCCTTGAAGGCGCCGAACAGCAGTCCTGCCGCGAGGATGCCGAACGGACGAGACCGTCCGAGCAACGCGACCGTGATGGCGTCGAAGCCGATCCCGGCATCGAGGCCGACACCGACGCCGCTGGTGACCGTGCCGAGCACCTGGTTGACGCCGGCCATGCCGACCAGCCCACCGGCGAAGAGCATTACCGCGATGTAGGTCCGTCCGACGTTGATGCCGGCCGCTCGCGCAGCCTCGGGGTTCTCACCGACGGCGCGGAAGCGGAAGCCCATCGCGGACCTGTTGAGCAGCCACCACACGAACGCCACCGCCACCAGCGCGAGCACGAACCCCAGGTGCAGGTCGAAGCCGTCTCCGAGGACCGGGGGCAACACCGCGGAGTCGGGCATCGGGGCCGACTTCGGGTTGATCGACCCCGGCGCCTGCAGCAGCTCCTGCTGGGAGAGAGCGAAGAAGACCAGGTAGAACGCGACGTAGTTGAGCATGATCGTCACGATCACCTCGTGGGCGCCGGTGCGTGCCTTGAGCAGGCCGACCAGACCGCCCCAGAGCGCTCCCGCGGCGACGCCTGCTGCCACGGCGAGTGGCAGGTGCACGGCCAGGGGAAGGTCGACGGAGAC
Organism: uncultured Nocardioides sp.; assembly: GCA_964544855.1. Classification (GTDB taxonomy): domain Bacteria; phylum Actinomycetota; class Actinomycetes; order Propionibacteriales; family Nocardioidaceae; genus Nocardioides. The sequence goes on along the minus strand of CAZJDU010000037.1, from coordinate 24,937 downwards.
CCCCACCCACCCGGCGGCCGCACCCGCGATCAGCATCTGGCCGCGGCCGCCGATGTTGAACATGCCCGCTCGGAAGGCGAGGCCGACGCCGAGGCCGGCCACGATGAGCGGCCCGGCGAAGCTGAGGGTCTCGGTGAGGGGGCGGATCTGGGCCTCGAACGTCGAGGCCTGCCCGTTGTAGAACGCGCCGCGGAAGAGCGCTGCGTAGGCGCCGGCGATCGCGTCCCAGACGGCGGAGAAGAAGTCCGCCGGGCGGGCACCGAGGTAGCCGGCGGTCTCGCGGACGTCCTCGTCGGTGGACAGGATCATCAGTGAGCCCACCAGCACCGCGAGGAGGACCGAGAGGACCGCGACCATCGCCTGGCCGGCGGCGATCTCGCGCATCACCCCATGCCATCGGCTCTGCTCCGACGGCGGTTCCGGCCCGCCGGCCGCCGTCGCGGTCCGGGCGTCGCCGCCCGACGGCTCCTCGCCGGCGTCGGGGCGCTCGCCCGGCTGGACCTGGTCGTTCACGCGGTTGCCTCCGGTCGCTCGCCGGCCATCATCAGGCCGAGGGTCTCGCGGGGTGTGTCGGCCGGGACGATCCCGACGATGCGGCCTCGGTAGAGCACCATGATCCGGTCCGCCAGCGCGACGATCTCGTCGAGCTCGGTCGAGACCAGCAGCACCGGGACCCCACTGTCGCGCGCGGCGACGATCTGCTTGTGGATGAACTCGATCGACCCGACGTCCACCCCACGGGTCGGCTGCGCGGCGACCAGCAGCCGGAGGTCACGGGAGAGCTCGCGGGCGACCACGACCTTCTGCTGGTTGCCGCCCGACAGCTGGGACGCCGTCGTCTGGATCCCCGGTGCACGGACGTCGTACGCCGCGAGCTTCTCCTCGGCGAACCGGTCCAGGGTGGTGCCCTGGATGGTCCCGGTCCGGACGAACGGCTCACCGTGGCTGCGGTTGAGCATCAGGTTCTCGGCGATCGTGAAGCTGCCGACCAGGCCCTCCACCTGGCGGTCCTCCGGGATGAACCCCACGCCGGCGTCGAGGATCTTGCGGACCGAGCGACGGACCAGCTCGACGCCGTGCAGCTGGGCGGATCCCTGGACGTGGGGCTCGAGGCCGAGCAGTGCCTCGCTGAGCTCGGTCTGTCCGTTGCCCTGCACGCCCGCCACGGCCAGCACCTCGCCCTCGGCGATGGAGAAGCTGATGCCGTCGACGTGGACATGGCCCGCATCGTCGGTGACGACCAGGTCGCGGACGACGAGGACGTCCGGCCCCGGCTGGGCCGGCTCCTTGTGCACCGTCAGCTCGACCTCACGGCCGACCATCATCGAGGCGAGCTCGGCGTTGGACGCGGTCGGGCTGGCCTCGCCCACCACGGCACCGAGCCGGATCACCGTGATCCGGTCGGCGATCGCTCGGACCTCGCGCAGCTTGTGGCTGATGAACACGATCGAGGTGCCCGACTCCTTGAGCTGGCGCATGATCTCCATCAGCTCGTCGGTCTCCTGCGGCGTCAGCACCGCCGTGGGCTCGTCGAAGACCAGGATCCGCGCGTCGCGCGAGAGGGCCTTGATGATCTCGACGCGCTGCTGGACACCGACCGGCAGGTTCTCGACCAGCGCGTCGGGGTCGACGTCGAAGCCGAACCGGTCGGAGATCTCCTGGACCCGTCGGCGCGCGGCCTCGATGTCGAGCTTGCCGGCGAAGCCGGTGGCCTCGTTGCCGAGCATGACGTTCTCGGCGACCGTGAAGACCGGCACCAGCATGAAGTGCTGGTGCACCATGCCGATGCCGGCATCGATCGCGTCGCCCGGGCTGGCGAAGTGCTGCGTCACGTCATCGAGGACGATCTCGCCCTCGTCGGCCTGGTAGAGCCCGTAGAGCACGTTCATGAGCGTCGACTTGCCGGCTCCGTTCTCGCCGAGCAGGGCGTGGATCTCGCCGGGCTCGACCGTGAGCGAGATACGGTCGTTGGCGACCAGGGAGCCGAAGCGTTTCGTGATGCCCTGCAGGGCGAGTTTCATGGGCACCATCCTCAGGGACGACGCGAGCCGGCGGGCGGCTCCGGGATGACTCGGCGCGGCGAGGGGGCCGGCCGGCGCCGGCCCCCTCGCGCGGGTGGGTCAGATCCTACGGCTGGAGGTAGGACTCGACCACGATCGAACCGTCGATGATCTGGTTCTGGACCTCTTCCAGCTCGCTCGGGAGCGACTCGGAGATCTCGCTCTCGAAGTTGTGGAACGGGGCGATGCCGACGCCGCCGTTCTCGAGCGTGCCGACGTAGGCCTCGGGGTCGAACTCGTCGTTGCCGGCGGCGAGGACCGCCTCGTAGGTCGACTGCTTCATGTTCTTCAGGATCGACGTGAGCACCACGTCCTGGGTGCTGGGGTCGGTCTCGTAGAAGTCGGCGTCGACGCCGATCATGGCGACGTCCCGGTTGATGTCATCGATGGCGGTGAGCGCACCCTGGTAGATCGGGCCGCCGACCGGCAGGATCACATCGGTGCCCTGGTCCAGGATCTGCTTGGCGGTGTTGGTCGCGGTCTCGTTGGCCTCGAAGCCACCGGTGAACACGCCCTTCTCGCCACCCTGGTAGCCGACGACCTTGACGTTCTTGCCCTTCTCCTGGGAGTAGTACTCCACGCCCTGCTTGAAGCCGTCCATGAAGATCGTGACCGTCGGGAACGGCTGACCGCCGTAGGTGCCGACGGTGTTGGACTCGGTGAAGTCGGCGGCCGCGTAGCCGGCGAGGAACGCGGCCTCGGCGGTGTTGTAGAGGACCGGCTTGATGTTCTCCGCGTCCTTGGTGCCGTCGAAGTCGTTGTCGGCCGCGTCGTCGATCAGGATGTAGTCGATGTCCGGGTTGGCCTGCGCGGACTCGACCGTCGCGGCCGAGAGGGCGAAGCCAACGGTCACGATGGCGTCGCAGCCGGCGGAGACCAGGCCCTCCAGGTTGGGTGCGTAGTCGTTCTCGCTCTGCGACTCGACCTCGTTGAAGTCGGCGCCCAGCTCCTCTGCCGCCTCCTGGACGCCCTCGTAGCTGAGCTGGTTGAACGACTTGTCGTTGAAGCCGCCGGCGTCGGAGACGATGCACGGGAGGAAGTCGGTGCTGGCCTCCGTGTCCTCCTCGGGCGCATCGCCACACGCCGCCAGCGCGGCGGTCGCCATCAGTGCCACGGCGCTCGCCGCGGAGATCCTGGTACTGGTCTTCACGCTGTCCTCCAGATCGGTCCCCCCTGGCCACCGCTGGGCCCGGGTGATGTTCGGGGTGGTACTCCGGAGCATCCTGACCCAACCGGCGACGATCGTCAGGGAACTTCGCCAAACGGTTACCAAGTTGGTACTTCCGGAATCCACCCTCGCACGGCTGCTGACCCGGAGTCGGCACGCTAGCGTTGCGGTCGTGACGGACTGGGAGGGACTGCGCCGAGCCGCGACCGAGGTCGCCGAGCGGGCCTACGCGCCGTACTCGGGTTATCGCGTCGGCGCCGCCGCGCGCACCGAGGACGGCCGGGTACTCGTGGGGTGCAACGTCGAGAACGCCGGGTACGGTGTCACGCTCTGCGCGGAGTGCGGCGTGGTCTCGCAGCTGCACGCCACGGGCGGCGGCCGGCTCCGTGAGGTGCTCTGCGTCAACGGTGAGGGCACCCTGATCATGCCGTGTGGCCGGTGCCGCCAGCTGCTGTACGAAGCCGGTGGACCCGAGCTGGCGATCCTGACACCCGAGGGAGCACTCACCATGGCCGACGTGCTGCCGCAGGCGTTCGGCCCGGCGGACCTCACGAGGGGGAGCGACACCGATGGCTGATCACGACGCGGTCGAGGTGATCGCCGTGAAGCGCGACCGCGGAGCGCTGAGCAGCAGCCAGATCGAGTGGATGATCGCTGCCTACACGCGCGGCGACGTCGCCGAGGAGCAGATGTCGGCGCTCGCGATGGCGATTCTCCTCAACGGCATGGACCGCCGCGAGATCGCCGACTGGACCGCAGCGATGATCGCCTCGGGGGAGCGGCTGGACTTCTCCGGCCTCTCCCGGCCGACCGCGGACAAGCACTCCACCGGCGGCGTCGGTGACAAGATCACCCTGCCGCTGGCGCCGTTGGTCGCGTCGTACGGCGTCGCGGTGCCCCAGCTCTCGGGTCGCGGTCTCGGGCACACCGGTGGCACGCTCGACAAGCTCGAGTCGATCCCCGGGTGGCGGGCCACCCTCTCCAACGAGGAGCTGCTCGCCCAGCTCGAGGCGGTGGGTGCGGTGGTGTGCGCGGCCGGCGACGCGCTGGCGCCGGCCGACCGCAAGCTGTATGCGCTCCGGGACGTGACGGGCACCGTGGAGGCGGTGCCGCTGATCGCGTCCTCGATCATGAGCAAGAAGATCGCCGAGGGCACCGGGGCGCTGGTGCTCGACGTGAAGGTCGGCAGCGGCGCGTTCATGAAGGACCGGGACCGGGCGCGGGAGCTGGCTGAGGTCATGGTCGACCTCGGCGGCGACGCCGGCGTGCGTACCGTCGCCCTGCTCACCGACATGTCGACGCCGCTCGGCCGTACTGCCGGCAACGCCGTCGAGGTGGAGGAGTCGCTCGAGGTGCTGGCCGGTGGTGGCCCCGCCGATGTCGTCGAGCTCACGGTGGCGCTGGCCGGCGAGATGCTGGCTGCCGCCGGTGTGACCGGCGTGGATCCCGCCCAGCACCTGGCGGACGGCTCGGCCATGGACGCGTGGCGGCGCATGATCCGCAGCCAGGGCGGCGACCCCGAGGCCGCCCTGCCGACCGCCCGGGAGGCCCACGTCGTGGCCGCGCCCGCCAACGGGGTGCTCACGCGGCTCGACGCGCTCGCGGTGGGTGTGGCCGCGTGGCGGCTCGGGGCCGGTCGCGCCCGCAAGGAGGACCCGGTCCAGGCCGGTGCCGGCGTCGTGTGGCACGCCCGGCCGGGCGAGGTCGTGACCGAGGGGCAGCCGCTGTTCACCCTGCACACCGACACCCCGGATCGTTTCGACCGCGCGGTCGCCGCACTGCACGACGGCTACGACATCGCGCCCCCGGGGACGTCGTACGACGCACCGCCGCTGATCCTCGACCGCGTCGGGTGACGCGGAGCCCCGGCCCGGCTCAGGAGAACTCGAGGGCGGTGCAGATCCACCGCTGCTGGATCCGCTCGAAGCGAGCGGCCAACGCGCGCGAGCGCGGACCGTACCTGACGTGGACGCCCGCCTCGACGACATCGGGTCGCACGAAGCAGGTGTGGACGCTCGCGACCTTGGGACTGACCGACTGGACCCGGCCCAACCCCGGTTGGTGACCGCCCGCGCGGGCCACCAGCCGGGCGCGGCGATGCAGGTCGGCGTGCACCTCCGACGTGGTCCAGCGCAGCAGCTGGGACACCGGCCGGTCGCCGCCGACGATCTCGACCGCCGCCTGGACGAACCGCTGGATCCACTCCTCGACCGTGCGCCGCAGCCGATGGTCGATCGGCACCACGGTGGCACCGGGGCGGGCCGTGCCGGTGACGGGCGGCGGCTCCTGGCGCGGCACCAGCGCCAGGGCCAGGGTGCCCTGCGTGTCGGCGACCGGGACCGGCAGTCGGAGCCCGATCATGTCGGGGGGAGCTGCGGCGGTGGGTGCGGTGTCGGTCATCGGGGTTCCTTCCGCGGCTCGACGGGCGGGAGCCGGAGGTGCTGGCCGGGGTGGATCAGGTCGGGGTCGGGGCCGATCACGTCGCGGTTGAGCGCATGGATGCGGGGCCAGTACGACGCCACCTCGGCGGCGTGGGCGTCGGGCCCGAGCCGGGTCGCGGCGAGCGTCCACAGGCAGTCGCCGACGCGGACCCGGACGGTGGCGCCGCCGGGTGTCGCCGCCGTCGGTCGCGGCGGCGGGGCGGCGCCGCCCACGCGGTCGGGGAGCGGCAGACCGTCCAGCACCTGGGCTCCCGTCGGGTCCGGAGGGTCGTTGCCGGCTGCCGCCACCGGGGTGGTGATCGCCACCACGCCGCAGGCGGCGAGCAGCAGGCTCCGGACCGGACCGAGCAGTCGCCCGCGCGGTCGGCGCACCCGGCCGCGGCCGACCACGAGGGACCAGGCGATCTCGGTGGTCAGCAGCCACAGCGCGGCGCCGACCACGAGTGCCGCCGCGGAGCAGGCCCGGACGAGGAGGCCGACGAAGCCCGGATCGGGGGTCGCGACGAGCGTCGGGGTGGTCAGTGCGCTGAGCGCTCCTGAGCCCGCCGTGACCGTGGTCCAGACCAGCAACGTCCGCGACGTCGTGGTGGTGCGTGGCACGTCATGCATCCCGAGATCCTTGCGTTTGCGTGCGTTTGCTTAACTACATGGCGATTTGCGAACGATGTCAAATAGTTGTCCACACAGGTGATCTGGAAGGGTGGGCACATGGGATGGGAGGAGGACCTGTTCGCGCTCTTCGACGACCTCGAGCAGCAGGCCAGTGCGATGGCGGCGGCAGAGCGGGCACCGGAGATCGCCGACCGCAGTCGTGCGGAGTACCAGTCGGTCACGCTCGCGAGCCGGCTGATGGCCTCGGTCGGGACCGAGGTGACCGTCGTCGCCGAGGGTGTCGGGTCCGTGACCGGCGTCGTCGAGCGGGTCGCCGACGGTTGGCTGCTGATCTCCGCCGGTCACCACGACTGGGTGGTCAACCTGGTCGCGGTCACCAGCGTCGAGGGCGCCTCGGTCCGCTCCGTCCCCGAGATCGCGTGGTCACCACTGACCCAGCTGGGGCTGGCCTCGGCGCTGCGACGGATCGCCGAGGCGGGGGAGCGGTGCCTGATTCATCAGCGGGACGGCAGCCGCCGCGAAGGGACACTGCGCCGGATCGGCCAGGACTTCTGCGAGGTCGTCGAGGGTCACGACCGGCGTACGGTGCTGGTGCCGTTCGCCGGGCTCGCCGCCGCCCAGTCCCGGGCCTGAGCCTCGATCCACGGACGAGGCCGAGCGACCCGGCCCAGGGCAGGTCTCCCACGTCCCCGCCTGCTACGCGACGACTCCGACGCGACCTCGCTGCCCCGGCGTCGCTCCATGTGGTGCGATCCGGCATGCCGTCGCTCCGCCGTCGTGCCGGATCGGCCGGACTCGCCGCTCGCTACGGCGCCGACGTGGGCGACTGCCCTACGTCGCCTCGGCGTCGTACGGCGGACGCTCGCCGGTCGCCAGGGGACGCTGACCGACGGCCGGCGTGACCTGGCGACGGGGCGTGGCCGGCTCGTCGTCGGCGATCGCCTCGTCGATGTGCCGCTTCACGATCGTGCGGGGGTCGAGGTCGCTGAGCTCGAGGTCGGCGTACTCCGGGCCGAGCTCGGCACGGATCTCGTCGCGGGCGTTGGTCGCCATGTGCCGGAGCCCGCGGATCATCGCTCCGGCCTGACGGGCGAGCTCGGGCAGCTTGTCCGGCCCGAACACCAGGATCGCGATGAAGGCGATGACGATCAGCTCTCCGAGCCCGATGTCGAACACTGTGCCGCCTCCGTCGTCTGGTCAGTGCTGGATCAGAGCTGGTTGCTCGGGGTCAGGCCGAGCTGCATGCCGGCCAGTCCGCGGCCGCGGCCGCCGATCGTCTCCGCGATCCCGGTGAGCGCGGTCGCCGCCGCGGCGGTCGGGTCGGTCTCGACGATCGGCTTGCCGACGTCGCCACCCTCCCGCAGCGCCATGTCGAGCGGCACCCGGCCGAGCACGGGGACGTCGTACCCGAACCGCTGCGACAGCGTGGCCGCCACCCGCTCACCGCCGCCGGAGCCGAAGACCTCCAGCCGGTGGTCCTTGCCCTCCTCCGCGCAGTGCGGGCAGGGGAGGTAGCTCATGTTCTCGACGACGCCGACCACCCGCTGGTGCATCATCGAGGCCATCGTCCCGGCACGCTCGGCGACCTCGGCCGCAGCCTCCTGCGGGGTGGTCACGACGACGACCTCCGAGCCGGGGAGGTGCTGACCCAGCGAGATCGCGACATCTCCGGTGCCCGGCGGGAGGTCGAGCAGGAGCACGTCGAGATCGCCCCAGTAGACGTCGGCGAGCATCTGCACCAGGGCCCGGTCCAGCATCGGGCCGCGCCAGGCGACGACCTGGTCGCGTCGCGGCTTGAGCATCCCGATGGAGATCACCGACACGCCGCTCGCCGTCGGCACCGGCATGATCAGGTCGTCGACCTGGGTCGGCCGGGCGTCGGCGACGCCGAGCATGGCCGGCACCGAGTGCCCGTAGATGTCGGCGTCGACCACGCCGACCTTGCGACCCTGCTGGGCGAGGGCCAGCGCGAGGTTGACGGTCACCGACGACTTGCCGACGCCGCCCTTGCCGCTCGCGATCGCGAACACCTTGGTCAGCGAGCCGGCCTGGGCGAAGGGGATCTCGCGCTGCGCCTGACCGCCGCGCAGCTGCTCCTGGAGACCGGCGCGCTGCTCGGCCGTCATCACGCCGAGCTCGAGGTCGACCCGGGTCACGCCCTCGACGCCGCTGACGGCCTCGGTCACGTCGCGGTTGATCGTGTCCTTGAGCGGGCAGCCGGCGACGGTGAGCAGCACCCGCACCTGCACCGCGCCGTCCTCGGCGACCTCGACGGTGTCGACCATCCCCAGCTCGGTGATCGGTCGCTTGATCTCGGGGTCGTTGACGGTCGCGAGCGCGGCGTTGACCTGCTCGACGGACGGGGCGGTCTGCGTGGTACTCATCGGGTACGAGTCTAGATAGTCCCTGGCCAGGTGCGTCATCGGCGGCTGTCGTGAGACGCCCCACCCGTCTCGTCCTCCGGCTGCTCCCCCTCGAGCTCGGTGAGGAGTGCGCGGAGCTCGGAGCGGACGAAGTCGCGGGTGGCGACCTCGCCGACCGCCATCCGGAGCGAGGCGACCTCCCGGGAGAGGAACTCCATGTCCGCGTGCGCACGGGCCGCCGCCTCCCGGTCCTGGGTGGCGACCACGCGGTCGCGGTCCTCCTGGCGGTTCTGCGCGAGCAGGATCAGCGGCGCGGCGTACGACGCCTGCGTGGAGAAGAACAGGTTGAGCAGGATGAACGGGTAGGGGTCCCAGCCGAGGCCGAACAGCGCGACGGCGTTCCAGGTGACCCACACCACGACGAACAGGGTCATCCAGAGCAGGAACTTCGCGGTGCCCATGAAGCGCGCGAACCGCTCGGCGAAGACGCCGAAGGTGTCCGCGTCGTAGCGGGGGACCGGCATCAGCTTGCGCCGGGTCGCGCGCGGGGTGTCGAGACGCTCGGTGTGCCGCTCAGCCACGCTGCACCTCGCCCCCGCGGCCCGGCGCCCGCTCCCGCCAGTTCGGCGGCAGCATGTGGTCGAGGAGGTCGTCCACCGTGACGACCCCGAGCAGGTGACCGTCCTCGTCCACGACCGGTGCCGCCACCAGGTTGTAGGTCGCCAGGTGGGCGGCCACGGCGTCGATGCTCGCCTCCGGCGGGAGGTACTCGGTCTCCTCGTCGACAGCCCCGGCGACGAGCGTGGACGGCGGTTCCCGGAGCAGCCGTTGGATGTGGGCCACGCCGAGCAGCTTGCCGGTCGGGGGCTCGACCGGCTGGCGGCAGACGTAGACCATCGCGGCGAGGGACGGCGTGAGATCGGGGTTGCGTACGTGGGCCAGGGCGTCGGCGACGGTGGCGTCCGGGGTGAGGATCACCGGCTCGGGCGTCATCATGGCGCCGGCGGTGTTCTCGACGTAGGACATCAGCCGCCGGACGTCGTCGGCCTCCTCGGGCTCCATCAGCTCGAGCAGGATCTCCGCGGTCTCCGGCGGCAGGTCCGAGATCAGGTCCGCCGCGTCGTCGGCGGACATCTCCTCGAGCACGTCGGCGGCCCGTTCGCTGTCGAGGCGCTCGAGGATGCCCACCTGGTCCTCCTCGGGCAGCTCCTCCAGCACGTCCGCGAGCCGCTCGTCGTCCAGCGTGAGCGCCACCGCCGTACGGCGCTCCTCGGGCAGGTCGTGCAGGATGCTGGCGGCATCGGCGGGGCGCATCTCGTTGAGCGCCGCGACGAGGTGGGTCGCCCCCTGACGGCTGTCGGTCCGGGCCAGCCCGGTGATCTCGTCCCACTCGACCACGTGGGTCTGACCTCGCCGACGGAAGCCCTTCGACGGCTCGCGGATCGCCACGCGGCTGAGCACCCAGTCCCGGGACCGCGCCTTCTCCATCGCGACGTCGTAGACCGTGCCGGTGATGCCGCTGGCCCGGATCGTGACCGTGCGGTCCAGCATCTCGCCGATCACGAGGGTCTCGGTGGAGCGCTGCTCGAACCGGCGCATGTTCACCAGCCCGGTGGTGGTGACCTGTCCGCTCTCGATCGTGGTGATCCTCGTCATCGGGAGGAAGACGCGCTGTCGCCCGAGGACCTCGGCGACCATGCCCAGCACCCGCGGCTGGACGGTCTCGCTGCGGATCGTCACCACGAGGTCGCGCACCTTGCCGATGCGGTCGCCGCGCGGGTCGAAGATCGGCAGACCGACCAGGCGGGCCGCATAGACGCGGGACGGCGTGGCACTCACGACACGAACGCTAGCGGCTGCTCGGTGTCCGGAACGTCACCTACCATGCGTGGCATGGACACTCCCCCACGCTCTCGGCTGCTCCGTGTCCCGATGATCGTCGTCGGCTGCGGTCTCGCGATCGCCCTCGTCGGTTGTGGCGGCTCCGATCCGGAGACGGCCGAGGACACGACGACGACCGAGCAGACCAGCGATGCCGCCGACGCAGGTGGCTCCGGACAGCCCGACTGCGACGAGATCTGGGTCGACGGGCAGCAGCTGCCCCAGCGGTACGCGGGGTGTCTGGAGGGTGAGGAGACGGTGAAGGCGGAGAAACAGCGATGTTCATCCGGCCAGGTCTTGGTCACCTACGACGATCGCTTCTACGCTGTCCTCGGCGGTCCGGTCAACGAGACTGACGGACTGTCCGACAACAAGGACTATCGCCAGGCGGAGAGTTCCTGCCTGGCATGATGGCAGCCCGTGGCGTGCGGTCGCAGGCCACGGGTTTCCGGGCCCGCTCCGTGTTCGGGCACAGACAACGGTTGCGCACGCAGGGGCAGCAGCCGCTGAGGGAGCAGAGATGATGATGAAGAGGACCGCCGTCGGCGTCGTGATGCTCGCCGTCGTCGCTGCGGGCGCGATCACGATCGCGACGGGCACCACCGCTCCGTCCGCCCCGGCAGCCGCCTCGTCGAGCGCGCCCTACCGCGTGCCTCAGGGTGTCAAGTTCAACTCACCCGGCGACACGTCGATCCTCGGCCACATCCGCCGCACCATCAACCACGTGCCCAAGGGCGAGAAGATCTGGATCATGAGCTGGAACTTCCAGCACCGGGCGATCACCGACGCGCTGATCGACGCGCACAACCGGGGCGTCCGGGTCCGGCTGATCATGGCCCGCCAGCTCGCGAAGAAGCAGGGGTACGGCGGCTCCTTCAAGCGGTTCAAGCGGGTCACCAAGCGCAGCCGCAACATGAACCGTCGCAAGGCGATGCGCAGCTGGGCGCGGACCTGCTCCCACTCCTGCCGCGGCAAGGGTGGCTCGATGCACTCCAAGCTGATGATCGTCTCCAAGTCCGGTGCGTCGACCCGGATCGTGCAGCACGGCTCGTCGAACATCACCGGGTCCGCGGGTGGTCGACAGTGGAACGACTGGTACACCAGGACCGGCAACCGCGCGATGTACCGCGGGTGGAAGAAGATGTTCCGCCAGGCGACGCAGGACCGTCCGTTCTCCGGGTTCAAGTTCAAGACCGGGAAGCACGTGAGCTGGTTCGCCCCGCGCAAGGGAGACCTGGTCCGCAAGCTGCTCAACCGGGTCACCTGCAAGGGAGCGCGGGGTGCGGGCATCAACCAGCGCACCGCGATCCGGGTCGCCTCGGCCGTGTTCCAGAACGAGCGCGGCATCAAGATCGCTCGCAAGCTGAAGGACCTCCACCAGCGCGGATGCAACATCCGGGTGGTCTTCACGATGATGACCAACAAGATCCGTCGCGCCATCCGCGGTGTCCCCGTGAAGCAGCTGGCCTACGACTACAACGGCGACGGCAGCTTCGACCGGTACCTTCACATGAAGGTGATGACGATCAGCGGTCACTACAAGAACGACCGCGGGGCCCGCGTCGTCTTCAACGGCAGCGCCAACTGGTCCCGGATGGGCATGGTCTCCGACGAGCAGGGGATGATCATCCGGGGCAAGGGCCGCCTGGAGAAGAAGTACGGGAAGCGGATCTCCGCGCTCTACCGCAACGCTCCGCGCGGCATCCGTCCGGGTCCGGACTACTACCGGGCGCGCGGGATGCAGAACCCGTACGCCGGCCTCGAGCTGGAGCTCGCGGGTCAGGGGTGAGGCTCGCTCGCCGCGACGGTCGGCGGCCGGCGCGACGCTCCGGGTAGTTGAAATGCGCACCCGTCGGGTGGGCGGTTCCTAGACTCACCAGCGGTCGACCTCTCTCTTCCCCGACACCGGGAGGCCCGCTCCATGACCGCTGCTCGCCCGCACTCCGCTCTCCGTACCGTCCGTTCCGCCGGCCTGTTCGCGCTCGGCGCGATCCTGCTCGTCACCGGGCTCGGCGCAGCCCAGCCGGTCCGACCCGTCGACGGCGGTGACGCCGTGCTGACGGTGGCCCAGGAGCCGTCCGGGCTGAACAAGCCGACTGCCGGCGGGGAGCACTCCTGCGGCATCAAGGGCGGCCGGCTCTACTGCTGGGGCCGCAACACCTGGGGACAGGTGGGCGACGGCACGCGCGGCGGGACGGTCGCGAGCCCCCAGCGCATCGGCACGGCGAGCGACTGGCGGAGGGTCGAGGCCGGCGGTGCCAGCACGTGCGGCATCCGTGGCGACCGGAGGGTGCTGCGGTGCTGGGGGCTCAACCATCGGGGGCAGCTCGGCGACGGCACCCGCGACTTCCGACTTCGGCCCACGCGGGTGCGGGGCGAGAACTGGCGCCAGGTGGATGTCGGCTGGTTCACCACGTGCGCCGTGAAGCAGAACCGGCGCGCCTTCTGCTGGGGCGGCAACGCCAACGGGCAGCTCGGCAAGGGCGACACCCGTCAGACCCTGCAGTATCACCGGCTGCCCGGTCGCTGGCGGGACATCTCCGTCGAGGGCTCGACCGTGTGTGGCGTCACCAAGCGCCGGGCGTTGTACTGCTGGGGCCGCAACCTGCTGGGTCAGGTGGGCGACGGCACCCGCAACGACCGGCATCGCCCGGTGAGGATCGCCGGCCCACGCTGGCGCGAGGTCGAGGTGAGCTGGACCCACGGCTGCGCCCGACGCGGCAGCGGGCTGGTGCGCTGCTGGGGCAACAACGACCGGGGGCAGGTCGGCGACGGCACGACCCGGCGTCGGACGCGGCCGACGGCCGTGGCCGGATCGCTCCGGGCGCGGTCGCTCGCCGTGTCCGAGGGGGGCTCGTGTCTCGTCGACCGGAGTGAACGGCTCTTCTGCTGGGGCGACAACAAGTACGGCCAGATCGGCGGTGGCGACACCGCGCTGCGGACACCGAGTCCCCGGGGCGGCAGCTACCGCAACGTGAGCTCCGGCTGGCTGCACAGCTGCGCGAAGGTCATCGGTGGCGGCACGCGGTGCTGGGGCAACAACGAGCGCGGCCAGCTCGCCCGACCGGCGTCGAGGACGCCGATGCAGGACGACACGTCCGGCCCGCCCCCGCAGGACGGTGCGCTGCGCTTCACGCTCGCGTCGTACAACGTGCTGGGGGAGCACCACACCGGCGCCTATCGACACGAGGACAGGTTCGCGCCCGGACGGCTCCGCGCCGAGTGGACGGCCCAGGTGTTCCGGACGCACGGCCTCGACGTGATCGGGCTCCAGGAGCCGTCGAAGGGGCAGGTGCGGGCGATCCTCGACGCGGGCGGCGGCCGGTACGACGCGTTCCCGCACCCGGACCGGCACCGGAAGTCGACCGAGACCACGCTGGTCTGGGACCAGCGCAAGCTGGAGGCGGTCACCACCAGGACGATCCGCACGCAGTTCATCGCCCGCAAGCTGCCGCGACCGGTCGTGAAGTTCCGCGACCGGGCGACGGGCCGCGCGTTCTGGGTGATGAACGTGCACAACGCGCCGTGGGACTACCAGCAGCAGCGCGACCAGGCGACGGCGGTGCAGATCGCCGAGCTGCAGCGACTGGAGGAGACCGGTCTGCCGGTCTACTTCGTCGGCGACATGAACGAGAAGCGGCGGATCCTGTGCAAGGTGCTGCGCCGCACCGACCTGGACTCGCCGATCGGCGGGCGGCTACGCGCGGATGGTCGGTGCGTGACCCCCCGGGTGATGCGCGTGGACTGGTTGTTCGGCTCCGATCGCAGCGACTGGGGCAACTTCCACTTCGCGAAGCCGCCGCTGATCCGACTCACCACCGACCACTGGGTGCCGATGACGAAGGTACGAGTACCCTGACGGCCGAGCGGCCGGGAGTGCCGGCCGCCAGGCTCAGGAGGGACGAGGGTTGGCGACCAGGCTGGTACTCCACCTCGGCGCGATGAAGTCGGGCACCAGCTTCATCCAGAACGTGCTCGGTCACAACAAGGAGCGGCTCGCGGAGTCGGGTGTGCTGTTCGCCGGTCCACGCTGGCGGTTCCAGGTGCGCGCGGTCCAACAGCTCATCGGGTACGGCGGCGAGGGGCAGCAGCCGATGCCCGAGGACGGTCCGTGGCGCTCCCTGGTCGAGGAGATCAACGCCTACGACGGCGTGGCGGTGATCTCGATGGAGTTCCTCGGGCCACGCTCGGAGGCGAAGATCGAGCAGTTGGTCGCCGAGTTCCCCGACACCCAGGTGGAGGCCGTGCTGACGTGTCGCGACCTCGGCCGCACCATCCCGGCGATGTGGGTCGAGGCGGTGCAGAACGGCAGCATCACCCCCTGGGGCGACTACCTCGACGCGGTGCGTCACCACCGGTCCGGCGACCGGGTCTCCCGCGGATTCTGGAAGCACCAGGACATCCCGGCGATCGCGGGGCGGTGGTCGGAGGTGCTGGGGGAGGACCGCCTGTGCCTCGTGACGGTGCCGCCGTCCGGGGCGGCTCCCGACGCGCTCTGGCGCCGGTTCGCCGACGCGGCCGGCTTCGAGCCGGACGGGTACGACCTCGACGTCCGCGCCAACCGGTCGATCGGGCTGGCCAGCGCGCTGCTGCTGCTCCGCCTCAACCAGTCCTACCACCGCGAGTCGGGGGGCATGCCGACCCACTACGACCCGTACGTGAAGCACAAGCTCGCCAAGCGTGGCCTGGTCCATCGCAGCAACGTGGAGCCCCGCCTGGGGCTCGACGAGCGGTGGGTCGTGAAGCTCGGTGAGGCCCAGATCGAGCGACTGCAGAAGGCCGGCCACCGTGTGGTGGGGGACCTGTTCGACCTCATGCCGGCACCGGTCCCGGGTGTGCACGCCGACGATGTCGGCGACGACCAGGTGCTGGAGGCCGCCGTCGCCGGTGTCGCCCAGGCGCTGGACGGCTGGTCCACCGCAGATCGCTCCCATCGCCGGCGCCACCGCTCCACGGATCAGCAGTGACGGTCTCCGGCCGTCTCC
The DNA here is from genome assembly GCA_964544855.1 of uncultured Nocardioides sp. Lineage (GTDB taxonomy): Bacteria > Actinomycetota > Actinomycetes > Propionibacteriales > Nocardioidaceae > Nocardioides. The sequence continues at coordinate 9,427 of CAZJDU010000037.1, read as the reverse complement.
GGCGGGTGCTGGGTGCCCCGAGCCCGCCCACGCCCGAGGAGCCACGGCGCCCCGGACCGGCGTGGGACGCTCGCGGGGTGCCCCGGCCCGAGGGCGAGCTGCCGCTCGTCGCCGTCATCACGATGGCCCGGGACGAGGGGCCGATGATACGCAAGTGGGTGGACCACTACGCGGACGCGGTCGGTGCCGAGCATGTCTACGTCGTCGACGACCACAGCGGTGACGGCTCCACGACCGACCTGCCGTGCCAGGTGCTGCGCTTCCCCTACCTGCGCAAGTACGACTTCGAGGCCTCGCGGATGGGCGTCATGAGCGGTCTGGCCTCGAGTCTGCTCTTCACCTACGACGCCGTGCTCTTCTGCGACGCCGACGAGTTCGTGGTGGCCGACCCGAAGCGCCATCCGAGCCTGCGGCACCTGATCGGCGCGCTCTCGGACCGCCGGGCGGTCGGCGTCGCCGCCTACAACGTGATCCATCACGTCGGCAGCGAGCCGTCGCTGAGCTTCGACCGGCCGTTCCTCCAGCAGCGCCGGCACGCGATGTTCGCCCCGCTGATGTGCAAGCCGAGCCTGAAGTTCGTCCGGGCGGACTGGTCCCACGCCTCCCACGCGATCAGCTGCGAGTTCGCCGTCGAGCCCGACCTGGTGATGTTCCACATGAAGTTCGCCGACCGTGACCAGCTGGCCCGCTCAGCGGCGAGCCGCTACGCCGTCAACCAGTCCGAGGAACGGGCGCTGCAGACCAGCTGGGCGCACAGCGACGACGAGATGGTCGCGCTCCTGGACCAGGTCGCCACCCGCATCGACGAGGTCGACCCGGTGCGGTTCAAGCCCCGCCCGCGTCGGCTGTCGCGGATCGTCCGCCACGAGGGGGAGCCGGGACGCCCCGACGAGCGCTGGCGCGCCACCGGCGACGGCCAGGTGATCGCGCTGCGCAAACGGCCCTTCACCCGGATCCCGCCGCGGTTCCGCGATCTGGTGTGATCGCCCGTGTCCGACTCGACTGACGCTGAGGTGCGGATCGTCCCGAGGGGCGTGATCGTGCCGACCGGTGACGACCGGATCTTCGACCTGTGCTTCGACGACCGCCGGATCTGGTCGTTCCGGCCCGATGCGGGGGTGGCCGACGGCGAGCGGGAGGACGCGCGCTTCGTCGCGTGGCCCGAGCCGCTCGAGGTGCACCTGCGCGGCGTCGTGGAGGTCGCCGTACGGGACCAGGACGGCTCGGTGCTGGCGGTCGAGGAGATCCGCTTCGACGACTCCGACGCGCGCGTGCGGGTGGTCGACGGGGACGGGAAGCCCCTGGTGCTCGACTCCAAGGGCCGCATGACCCAGCCCTTCGGCACCGACCCCGACGTGCTGCGGCCCCTGCTGCAGTCGGCCCACACCGTGCTGGGCGTGCTGTCGGACGGCGGTGTCGACCCGTTCCTGGCCTACGGCACTCTGCTCGGCGCGGTCCGCGAGGGCGACTTCATCGGGCACGACAACGACATCGACCTCGGCTACGTCAGCCGCGAGCGGCATCCGGTCGACGTGGTGCGGGAGTCGTTCCGGCTGGAGCGCCGCCTGGAGTGCGCCGGACTGCCGGTGGAGCGCTACAGCGGTGCCGGGTTCAAGGTGCTGGTGCGGGACGGTGCCGGGCAGCAGCGGTGGATCGACGTCTTCGGTGGCTTCTGGTCCGGTGACCGGCTCGCCCTGATGGGTGAGTTGTTGACGCCGTTCGAGCGGGAGTGGCTGCTGCCGCTGGGGTCGGTGGAGCTGGCTGGCGAGACCTTCCCGGCGCCCGCGCGCCCGGAGCGACTGCTCGAGGCGATGTACGGACCCGGGTGGCGGGTGCCGGACCCGACGTTCGCGTTCGACCCGGACACTCCCGCGCGGGCGCGGCTGGACGAGTGGTTCCGCGGCATCCGGCAGCATCGGAACTGGTGGGACCGGCACTACTCCGGCCTCCGGGCGCGGCCGTTGAGCCCGCACCCGCGCGAGCTGGCCCGCCTGCTCCACGAGGCCGAGCCCGACGCGACGGTGATCGACGTGCCCTGCGGTCGCGGGCGGGAGGCGATCTGGCTCGCCCGGCAGGGGCACCGCGTCGTCGGCCTGGACTACTCGGCGTCGGCGATGCAGGAGGTACGGGCGCGATCGGCCGAGGAGCACCTCCCGCTGGAGCTGCACACGGTGAACCTGCTCGAGCTCCGGCAGGTGCTCGGCTGGGGGGCCCGGCTGGCCCGCCTCGACGGACCCCGGGTGATGATGGCGCGCCACGCGTTCGACGCGTTGCCGCCGTTGGCCCGGGACGGTCTCTGGCGGTTGGCGGGCATGACGCTCCGCAGTGGTGGACGGCTCTACCTCGACTGCTATGCGTCCGAGCATCCCCGGCCGAAGGACCCGGAGGACCTGATCTGGGAGATCGACCCGGATCGGCTGCTCGTCGACGCCGAGCGGGCCGGAGCCCGGGTCGTCGAGGCCGGTTGGCACGAGCCCCGCAAGGGAGGGCTGGGCTGGGGCACGGCGCAGTGGGAGCCACGCCCCCGGACCTACCGCGCCGTGCTGGAGTGGGCATGACGTGGGCAACAGCGAGCGAGAGGTGAGCGGCGTGACCGACGACGACAAGCCGGGCGCGATGACCCGACTGGCCGGGCGACGACGACGATCGCGCGAGGTGGAGGAGCTGGAGGCTCGGGTGGCGGTGCTCGAGGAGCAGGTGCGGGCCTACGAGAGCACGCACGTCCGCTTCGCCGAGCTCGTCGACGTCGTCACCGAGCTGCTGGTGCCGATCGCGGAGCAGGACGAGGAGAAGGTCCGCGCGGCGATCCAGCGCTACACCGACGAGCTCGACCAGGAACCGTGACCCGTGAGTGACCGGGTCTTCGTCCACATCGGGCTCCCGAAGACCGGAACGTCCTACCTCCAGTCGATCCTCTGGCCGCAGCGGGAGCTGCTCGGTCGACTCGGCTTCCGCCTCCCAGGACGGGAGAAGCGGGACCACCTGCTGGCCTCGCTCGTCGTGCGCGGTGACGACCGGGTCGCCCGACGCGGTGCCGGCGCCGAGCTGGCCTGGCAGGTGATCCGCGACGACATCGCCGCCCGCCCGGGGACCACCGCGCTGATCAGCCACGAGTTCTTCAGCTCCGCCTCCGCCGAGCAGGCCGCGGCGATGGTCGCCGAGCTGGCCCCGGCCGAGGTGCACGTGGTGGTCACGACTCGCGAGCCGCTGGGGCTGTTCACCTCCAGCTGGCAGGAGTCGCTGAAGAACCGGAGCATCGTCCCGCTGGCCGACTACGGGCAGGGTGAGAGTGAGGACCCGCGGGTCGTCTGGGACTGGCGGGCGCTCGACCTCGGGCTCGTCCTCCAGCGATGGGGCGGCGCCGTGCCCGACGAGCGGCTCCATGTCATCGCCCCGGCGCCCTCGGGCGCGCCGCGGGACGACCTGTGGCACCGGTTCGCGGGTGTGGTCGGCCTCGACCCGGATCAGGTTCCGCACGACCAGGGCTTCGCCAACGCCTCGATGGGGGTGGTCGAGGCCGAGCTGCTGCGCCGTGTCAACGGCGAGCTGGAGGGGTTCGAGAGCGCTCGCGACCGCGCGCGGTGGATCCGGACGGTGCTCGGCGACCGGCTGCTGGTGGCGCCGGACGCGGAGCGCTACTGGCCCGGCCCCGAGCAGGTCGCGGACGCGCGACGTCGCGGCGACCGGGCACTCCAGCTGCTGGCCGAGCGCGACTTCGACGTCGTGGGCGACGCCGAGCTGCTGCGGGTGCCCGACGAGCTGCCGCAGCGCCGCCACCCGGCTGATGTCGCCGAGTCCGAGCTGCTGACCGCGTCGGTCCGGCTCAACGCCCGGCTGCTGGGCGAGGTGCGGGCCCAGGCGGAGCGAGCGGAGACCGTCGTGGAGCGCCCGGCTCCCCGCTGGCGGCGGTGGGTAGGTCGCCTCCGCGGCTGACTGTGGATAACGAACTCCCCGTGCACGCGGGGCCTGCTAGCGTCAGCGCCTCATCGATCGAACTCGGGAGAGATGATGAAGCGCGTTGGCGTTCTTGTTGCTGTTGTGTCCGTGTGCACCGCACTGCTGGCAGGGGGAGCCACCGCGGCTCCGGTCGTCGCGAACCCGTCGGTGGAGAGGTCCACGACGTCAGGGTCACCACCGGCACGAGCCAGCGTGGATCCACGGCTGAGGGTCGGTGCCCAGCCGGTCGTCCGCGGCCGGGTACCCGACGACGCGACAGTCAGAGCCTTCGCACGCAGCAACGACGATCTCCGCGTCGGCGACACGGTCGAGTCGGTCGAGCTGCCCGTCCAGGTGGACGAGGCAGCCGGACGGTTCGAGGTCCGGGCGAATGCGCGAGCACTCCCCGCGACGTTCTTCGCCCAGGGCGATGTCGTCGATGTGCAGGTCGTGGCCGAGGGTGCCGACGGCACGTTGTGGGTGGAGCACACCTCGGCGAAGGCGGTGCGGCACGACGCGCGGGTGGGATGGACCTCTCCGCTCGCAGCGGTGGCGCGGTCGGGCACGCGGTTCGGTCGACTTCGGGGCGAGAGGTACGCCGCCGGGGGTGTCGCGGTCGGGAGGCTCACCGAGGTCCCCGGCTCGGCCGACGCCGGCCGTGCCGATGCGCGCGCCGGCAGAGCCGGGACGTGCAACACCCAGGTCATCGGTCGGCGCAGGGTCAGGGCGCGCATTGCCGATACCTACCCGGTCGGACGGACCAAGGCCTGGGTGGAGGTCCTCCACACCAACGGCGGCCGGTACCAGTACACGATGAAGGTTCCCAAGCATCCGCTCAAGAAGATGGGGATGCTGCACGCCGGAGGCAGCTGGGGCACGATCAGCGACAAGTTCCGTCGTGCGAAGAAGTACACGATCGCCGTGCGGTATCGCGTGGTCGACAACCGATTCCGCCGAACCAACGGGCTCTGTGACTACTACATCACGCACGAGCCAGCGGTTGAGCTTGGCTCGATGCTGGACTCGAACACGAAACGGCCCAAGGGCCGGAAGTTCCGGAAGTGTGTCAATGTTTCGCCAGGTTCCACGTGGATTCGGTTCAGGAGCGATGGGTCGCCGTACCGCCGCTCCTACGGGGTCAGTGCGGGCTCGCTGGTCGGAGTCAACCTCGCCGTGGAGAAGAACTACCGCACGTCCGACCACACGCTCAACTACAAGATCAGGGGCCGCAAGAGGATGTGCGGCAACAACCGCACGGCGTCCCTCGCGCGGAGGGTGATGGAGAAGCGGCGTGGCTAGGATGATGGGGCTTGTCGCTGCGGGGTGCATTGCGCTGGGGCTGCTGGCGGGTTGCTCTGACTCGTCGCCGGCCAGCGATGGACTACTCGAGATCGGCGACAACGAGGGGCCGATCCGGGCACTGGCGGGTGGGGGAGCCATCACGGGGCCACCGGTGAAGCAGGGGCAACGGACGAAGACCTGGACCTTCGGGACTGAGCTGTGCTCGGAGGATCCCGACGCTGAGATCGTGATCGACGCCGTCCGCTACGACACGGTCCCGGAGCTGCCGGCGTGGCGCCCCGATGAGGAGTTGCCGTCGATCGGTGCCCGGATCCGGACGATCCTTCCTCCGGAGAAGGGCGAGAAGGTGGTGTTTCCGATCGGCTCGTCTCGGGGTGGCCCGGACCGGCTCCGTGGCGATGTCAGTGACCTCGGCGAGGAGCTCTCCCACGGGGTCACGCCGTGCGAGCAGTACGACGAGGACTCCGGCGGGCCCCGCTCCTGGCAGGTCGTCGAGGTGCTGACCGTGCTGACCGTCGGTCCGGAGGGTGGTCTCGCACGGCGGACCCATCTCGACTACCACGTGGGGGACGACGAGTACACGACCAGTTGGGACTGGAAGGTCGGCCTGTGCGGTTCCGCGGTGCCGGCCGGCAACGGGTGCGGGGGGCCGCGGGGGTGACCGCGTCAGGTGTGAGTGCAGCTCGGACGTGCGGTGGGGTGTGGGGCATGACGCCGTGGTCGGTTCACGCCGACGGCGATGGGGACGTGGCGTGGCCAGACCCATGAGGCAGGTCGTCGCTGGGTGCGTCGCACTGGTGGTGCTGGCGGGGTGCTCGTCCTCCCGGCCGTTCGGCGGCGAGGGTCCGCTGCGGGCACTGACCGGTCAGGGCGCGTCGATCGGTCCTGCTGTCAAGAAGGGGCAGGACACGAAGACCTGGACCTTCGGGACTGAGCTGTGCTCGGAGGATCCCGACGCTGAGATCGTGATCGACGCCGTCCGCTACGACACGGTCCCGGAGCTGCCGGCGTGGCGCCCCGATGAGGAGTTGCCGTCGATCGGTGCCCGGATCCGGACGATCCTTCCTCCGGAGAAGGGCGAGAAGGTGGTGTTTCCGATCGGCTCGTCTCGGGGTGGCCCGGACCGGCTCCGTGGCGATGTCAGTGACCTCGGCGAGGAGCTCTCCCACGGGGTCACGCCGTGCGAGCAGTACGACGAGGACTCCGGCGGGCCCCGCTCCTGGCAGGTCGTCGAGGTGCTGACCGTGCTGACCGTCGGTCCGGAGGGTGGTCTCGCACGGCGGACCCATCTCGACTACCACGTGGGCGACGACGAGTACACGATCAGTTGGAGCTGGAAGGTCGGGCTCTGCGGCACGGCGGTGCCCGCGGGCAACGACTGCGGGAGGCCGACGGGCTGATCGGCAGCCGGGGCGCCGGCCAGCGATGTGGTGTCCGGCGCCGCGCCTGCCTACACTCAACGGATGCCACGGGCAGCCGCGCGCTCCACCGGCCCCGGGCCTGACCGACCCGACCCGGAGCGAGCGTGAGCGTGGATGAGCCGACACCGCAGTGACGGGGGTCGGCGCCCCTGGCTCCTCGCGGGGTCCTTCGTCGTGGTCGGCGCGATGCTCGTCGCGCTCTTCGAGCTCGCCGGCCCGGGGAGCGGGGTCACCCACGTGGCGGATGAGCCCGCACCGGTGGTGAGCGACGTCCCGACCGAGACGGCGAGGCCGACGGCTCCTGGCACGACGATCACGGCCGCACCGGCAGCACGGATCCAACGAGGTCTGGTCATCAAGCAGCTGCCGAGGCGCACCTGTCGGCGGGTGGCCGTCGACACCTCCATCACGGTGCTGAGCTACAACATCAAGTCCGGCCGCGTCAGCAGCCTGGCCGCCATCGCGGGGGTGATCCGCTCGTCCGGCGCCGACATCGCGCTGCTGCAGGAGGTGGATCGCAACCGCCGCGGCACCGGTGGGGTCGACCAGCCCGCCCGGCTGGCCGCGCTGCTCGGCGGCTGGTCCCATGCGTTCGGCGAGAACGTCGACTACGGCGCCGGCGGCTACGGCAATGCCATCGTCTCGCGCTACCCGATCACCTCCTCGGCCAACACCCACCTGCCCAACGCACCGGGCGGCCAGCAGCGCGGACTGCTCCGCACGGTGGTCGACATCGGCGGGATGGACGTCAGCCTCTACAGCACCCACCTCCAGAACCAGATGGACCAGCTCAAGCTGCGGCAGGCGCAGGCGGTCGCCCCGATCGTGGCGGCCGATGCCAACCCGACCGTCCTCGGCGGCGACATGAACGCCTGGCCGGGGGACAGCGTGCTGAACGCGCTGAAGGTCCCGCTCGACGACACCTGGGACGCCGTCGGCGCCGGCACCGGCGCCACCAACCCGGCGTCCAACCCCCGCGGCCGCATCGACTACCTGCTCTATGCGGGCAGTGAGCTCACCCCGACGTCGGCGAACGTGCCGGCGGCGCTGGCCTCCGACCACCGGCCCGTGCGCGCGTCGTACCGTCTCGCCGGTGCCGCCGAGAAGCAGTGCACGACCCGGAGGCGATGACCGCCTTCCGACCGGTCAGGTCCGGATCTGGTGGGCCAGCACGGCGGTGAGACCGGTGACGGCCGCGTGCGCGACGGCGGCGTCGTCGACGTCGGCGGGAGAGACCCCGGCCACCGGCACGGGGTCGAGATCGGCCCAGTCGCCCACGAGCCGTACGTCGCCGGCGCGGAGCGTCGCGCGCGTCGCCTCGGTCTGCGCGACCACCCAGTCCGCCACCGGCAGCCCGAGGCGCGGCTCCTCCCGCGCGAGGTGCACGAGGGCGGACTTGGCGAGCACCTGCTTGCGCAGCCGCTGCCCCTGGGGGAAGTCCAGCCCCTGCGCCGTGAGCTCCTCGTTGACCCGGCGCAGCACCAACGCCGAGGCGAGCCCGAGCGCCTCGTTGCTCCTCGGCACGGGGACGGACGGGTCGAGCGGCACGCCGCTCGCCTCGGCGAAGCGCCGCGCCAGCTCGGACGGGTCGGCTCCGGGGTGGGGGAGCGTCACCAGGGTGACGCGGTCGCGGCCGACCAGCCGGGTCCAGTCGGCCATCATCCGGGCGAGATGCTGCTGTCGCCAGAAGGTACCGCCGGCCGTCGTACGGTCGGCATGGCCGCGCTCGCGGCCGGGCGCGAGCCGTCGAGCGTCGTCGTGATAGTCCTCCCACGACCAGGTGCGACCGTTCTGGATCGTCTCCTGCCACATCGACGGAAGGGTTCGGTTGAGGTCGCGGGCGGTCACCACGATCTCGACCTCCGCCGGCGCCAGCGCGTCCACCACCCGGCGGGCGGCCGGCTCCTGGGCCGGGCCGAGGAACTCCATCGAGACCACCGCGTCGCCCCGATGGTCGGCGATCCGGCGAGCCAGCGCGTCCCAGCGGGGCCGTCGGTCACCCCGGCCGAGGATCTGGCGCACGGCCATCACCTGGTCGTTCCACCGGGCACCGGGCACCAGCACGCCCTCCTGTGCCAGCCGGTCCTGCTGCGCGAACAGGCTCGCCTGGACGTAGGTCGTTCCGGACTTCATGGTGCCGACATGGAGCACCACCCGTCGGGCCACCGCTCACCAGTCCTTCGCGTCGAGGGGCGCGGCGGTCACCGGGACTTGTAGTCCTCGAGCAGGCGACGGCCGATGATCATCTTCTGGATATCAGACGTGCCCTCGCCGATGAGCATGAAGGCCGACTCGCGGTAGAGCCGCTCGATCTCGTACTCCTTGGAGTAGCCGTAGCCGCCGTGGATCCGGAAGGACGCCTCGACGACCTCGTTGCAGTACTCCGAGGCGATCATCTTCGCCATGCCCGCCTCGACGTCCATCCGCTGCCCGGTGTCCTTCATCCGGGCAGCGCGGACCATCATGTTGTGGGCGGTCTCGACCTTGGTGGCCATCTCTGCCAGTCGGAACAGCACCGCCTGGTGCTGCGCGATCGGCTTGCCGAAGGTCTCGCGCTGCTGGGAGTAGTCGATGCCGAGCTCGAAGGCGCGCCACGCGATGCCACAGGCGCGGGCCGCGACGTTGACCCGGCCCACCTCGACGCCGTCCATCATCTGGAAGAAGCCCTTGCCGGGCTCCCCGCCGAGCACCTGGTCGGCCGAGATCCGGTGTCCCTCGAGGATCATCTCGGTGGTGTCGATCCCCTTGTAGCCCATCTTGTCGATCTT